>CP073344.1:1699677-2018347 GCA_024397875.1 Amphritea atlantica | reverse complement strand
TTTTTAACGCTCGATTTTCCGTCCCGAAAACCGACTCCAACAGATGCGCCTCAGGTTATATTAGATGCTTTTCAAGTGAAGCCTGTCGAAATATTGAAATCACGAGACTATGTGTTGGTATTTGAAAATGAGGAAATAATTAGGAAGATTGCTCCTGATCAGGGGATCCTGGATCAGATCAATTTGGATCCTGGCGGAGTGATCATAACCGCCAGGGGTAACGACGTTGATTTCGTTTCTCGTTTTTTCACTCCTCAGGCAAGTATATTTGAAGACCCCGTTACAGGTTCCGCACATTGTTCACTTATTCCATACTGGAGCCAAAAGTTAGGTAAGAAGTCTATGTCGGCACTGCAGCTTTCATCCAGAGTGGGAAAACTTCAATGTGAAGATTTGGGAGACAGAGTTTTCATATCGGGACGAGCAATAACGTTTCTGGAAGGGACAATTACCATTTGAATCAATATAAAAGTGTAGGCTTACACGTAACGAATACAGGGGGCAAACTCATTTACTGTATGTAGGCATGATCGAAACGACTTTTCCTATTTAAGTCCTTTCCTGCGCTCTCAACGTCACCATTCCAATGCCATAGGAAATTAAGTCCAATTAAGGCTACAGTTAATCGGGAGTCAAACCTAATAAACCTGGGTGGTGCTTGCCGTCGTTGCTATTGGCGTACGCTGTAGAGTGCTGACGCTGCGTTCGTTAATTTGGGAATGCCTATACCACAAACATTGGGAGTGTGAGTTATGCAGCTCGAAGGTTCATGTCATTGCGGTAGCGTCCACTTTACCGTTGAATCCAGTCAGCCCTATCCATTTAATCAGTGCTATTGCTCTATCTGTCGAAAGACGGCGGGCGGGGGCGGCTATGCGATTAATCTGGGTGCGGATTACGCAACACTTGAGGTTGAAGGGGAGGAACAGGTCAGTGTCTACCATGCGATCATTAATGACCCTGAAACCGGAGGTAAGAAGGAAAGTCCCGGGCAACGGCATTTTTGTAAACGGTGCGGTAGTGCGCTCTGGCTATGGGATCCAAGGTGGCCGGAACAGGTGCACCCGTTTGCCTCCGCTATTGATACGGAGCTGCCCATACCACCGGAACGCACCCATATGATGCTGGGATCAAAGGCTTCATGGGTTAACGTCTCTAAGGCGCCTGCGGACAGTCTGTTTGATGAATACCCGCAAGAGTCGCTTGCTCAGTGGCATCAGCGGGTTATTAAGTAAAGTCATGGAATGATATGTATGACCGGTTCAGAAATTAACAGGGCTAGCTGCGTTTGTGGCAGTGTGAAAATCGAAGTGGCTGAGATCAACCCTAAGTTTACTGTCTGTCACTGTGACAGTTGTCGGCAGTGGGGTGGCGGGCCTCTGTTTGCGCTACAGTGCGGTACCACTGTTAAGTTTGAGGGTGCAGAGTCGGTGAAAGAGTATGACTCGTCTGCCTGGGCGTCACGGGGCTTTTGTTCTAACTGCGGCACCCATCTGTATTATCGCCTTAAAAAGACCGGTAGCTACAATATGCCGGTAGGCTTGTTCCCAGATCTGGAAAACCTGGAGATGAGCATGCAGTACTTCAGCGATAAACGCCCGGGGTATTACTGCTTTGCTAATGAAACAGCAGAGATGACTGAAGCGCAGATTTTTGCCTATTTTGCTGATCAGGTCTGAGTGTTCGACATTTACAGTGTGACTACTCTTGCCGCCAGTATAATGAGAATGCCTCCGGTGAGGCGATTTACCAGCTGACTACGGTTTTGCAGGGTTTTCAGCACCGGTCCATGGGATAGCAGGAACACCACCATGCTGTACCAGAGACCGTCTACCAGTGCCGCGGTCGCGGTCATAAGTAGCTGATCCGACAGGGTTGCATCCGGACTGACAAATTGTGAAAAGAGGGCGATAAAGAAGACTGCCAGCTTGGGATTCAGTATTGAGATCGCTGCCCCTTCTATACCCGCCGTTAATACAGAGACGTTTTTGCCTGTGTTTACTCTGAAAGCGGACGCTTTTCCGGCGCGTAATGCTTTTACCCCGATCCAGGCCAGATAGCCCGCGCCAAGCCAGGTGATGGCCCGGAAAGCCACTTCCGATTCTGCCACAAGAATGGCTAATCCTGAGATCGTTGCAAAGGCCCACAGGCCTACTCCGGCGGCATGAAACCAACTGGCAGCCAGGCCGTGGCTGCGAGTATTGGTAACGGTCTGTTTGAGTACCACGGCTAAGCTGGGGCCGGGTGACATCGCACCCAGGCAGCAGACGGCAAACAAAGAAAGCCAGGCAGTAAAGGTCATAACACATCCATGAAAACAAAAAGTCAGTAAACGAGATCATCCCAGGTCAGCGTGATCGGGAAAACCGGACTAAGCTGAGAGATGCAATTATATTGCAGGGAGCCGAGGACTGATAGTCAGAACGTTTTAGTCCGGATGTATAGCCTTTTAAGGTCTGCTGCAGATGATAAAAGAGGGCCTGTGGCCAATACGCTTTTGTAAGTGAGGAGCCGATCATGCAAAGTCTGGAAACTATTTCACGAAGCTGTCCCTATTGTGGAGAACCGATTGAGTTGTTAGTGGACTGTACCGCCGGAGATCAGCAGTATTTTGAGGATTGTCAGGTGTGCTGTAAGCCGATATCCGTTGATCTTAAAGTTGACGGTGCTGAAGCGGTTGTCAGTCTGAGGGATGAAAATGAGGCATAAAAAAACGCCGTATAACGATATACGGCGTTTTTGCGAAACAGGTCAGCAGATCGGCTGTCAGTCGATCAGTCCGTAATCGTTACGAAGGATCTCGATGATTTCTGCTTTTGGATTATCAGACAGTGTAAGCTTCTCGCCGATAATCTTTTCAGCAATGCCGACATAGGTGTCAGATACTTTCTGTAACAGGGCTGCAGGAAGGGCATTGTCTTTCGCCAGTGCGTAGCGCTCCTCCATACGATCTTTGTTGATCAGAATGTCGGGATCAGGGAAGAAGTTCAACAGCTCCTGACGGAATACCTCTTTGGAGTTTTCGACAACCTTGCCTTCACGGTAGGAAGGGCCATCCCAGATACGGGATGAATCCGGTGTGCCGACTTCGTCCATGTAGATCAGTTTTTCAGTACCCGAAGCATCGGTTACATAGCCAAACTCAAATTTAGTATCGACGAAAACCTGATCGATCTTTTCAAGCTCTGCACTGATGACATCAAAACCCTCTTTGAGGAGTTTCTCGTAAACGGCGATATCTTCTTTGCTGCGGAACTGGAACGCTTCGTGATTGTTAATAATGTCATCACGGGTGATATTCACATCATCAACTTCGGGGACACCCGGAATATCTTTGAGAATTCCCTTGGTTGACGGAGTAATCAGCAGTTCAGGCAGTTTCTGGTCTTTCTGCAGTCCATCAGCAATCTTAATACCACAGAATTCACGCTCACCCTTAGCGTAGGCGCGCCACATAGAGCCGGTGATGTACTGACGGCAGATCGCTTCGATCATAACCGGTTTGGCTTTCTGTACGATCCAGACAAATGGATGTGGAATATCCAGAATATGGCTATCAGCCAGGCCGTTTTCACGGAACAGTTTGAACCAGTGATTAGAGATGGCATTCAGAGCAGCACCTTTACCGGGTACGCCGTTCATGCCGCCTTCGCCATGCCAGATGCATTCGAATGCAGATATGCGATCACTGATGACCATGATCGCCAGTGGCGCATCTTCAGCGACATCATAACCTTTTTCATTGATCAGGCGGCGACTGTCGGCTTCGGTAAGCCAGTAAACGGAACGTACTTTACCACTGTGTACCGGCAGGTCGGTACGGATCGGCAGATCATTATTTACTGCCAACACCTTTTCAGCAAGACTCATTGCAAACTGTCCTGTATTTCTAAAATCGATTAATAATAACGTTCCAGAATGTCAGCGTTTGCCTGATGATGGCAGTGCAGTTCTGGCAAATGATAAAGCGGTAAACCGCCCTATATATCTGCCTGATTCTGGAACAGGGATAGTACACAGATTTGTAATAACCCGCTACATTTTGACCGGTCCTATTTTTCTCTTTCAGGCCCGGACCGTCGTTTCTTTTCGTTGCTTTCGATTAGCCGCATACGGCGAAAACCGGATTCTTGCTATATGCTTATATGGTGGCTGGATAGAAGTAACTCAATAATATTCCTCTATAAAAATAACAGCTGGAGGCCGCCATTGGATATTCATAAGGTTGCGCTGATTACCGGCTCTGGTCGTGGGATCGGTGCAGCAACCGCGCTAAAACTTGGACGGTTGGGGTATGCCGTCTGCGTTAACTACCAAAACAACCGGTCAGCCGCCGAAGCGGTGGTCGAACAGCTACATAGCGAAGGGATTACCGCGATAGCTGTTGCCGCCGATGTGTCTCAGGAAAGTCAGGTGTACGAACTTTTTCATCGGGTGGATCATGACCTGGGGCGGATTACTGCGTTAGTCAATAATGCCGGCATTCTGATGCCGCAGTGCAGGCTGGATGAGATGGATGCGCAAAGGATCAATCACCTGCTGATCAATAATATAACGGGATATTTTCTCTGCTGTCGCGAGGCGGTAAAGCGTATGTCTTCGCGTCATGGCGGTTATGGCGGGGTTGTTGTTAATGTCTCCTCTGTTGCTGCACGTACCGGGTCGCCAGGGGAGTATATCGATTATGCGGCCACCAAGGGTGCAATCGACACGCTGACGCGGGGATTGGCTTCGGAAGTTGCTGCTGAAGGGATCCGGGTGAACGGTGTCCGTCCGGGGTTTATCTATACGGAGATGCATGCTGCCGGCGGCGAGCCCAACCGGATTGAGCGGCTGAGAAGTTCTATTCCAATGCAGCGGGGCGGCAAGCCGGAAGAGGTTGCCGAGGCGATTGCCTGGCTGCTGTCGGATGGTGCTTCGTACATGACCGGAAGTTGTATCGATCTGGCGGGGGGGAGGTAACCGGCTCAGTCCGCAGTCGCTCTGAATTTGATGAATATATAAACTATCTCCTGCTATACTCCTTCACCTTACTTAAAGGTGTCGTCGTGATCGCATATTCAGACAATTCGTTCTATCAAGAGAATCCCCGGGCCCGCTGGTTCGTGCTTATCAGTATCTGTATCGCGCTGTTTCTTGTGCCAATGTCCTTGTCTTCAGTCAATATGGCTTTGCCGGCTATTGCGGATGCATTGCATGCTGATGCAGTGCTGCTCAGCTGGATTCCAACGGCCACTCTGTGGGGCAGTATAGTGCTTTTATTGCCCGCAGGAAGGGTGGCCGATTCTGTAGGCAGGAAGCCTATCTATCTGATCGGTGTATTGGGTTTTTTACTTGCCTCTCTGGTTGTTTTTGCTGTCAATTCAGTCGAGTTCTTACTGCTGGTGCGGGTTCTGCAAGGGCTGTTCAGCAGTCTTGTTTTTGCCACTGCGATGGCCATTATTGCGGCTGTCTTCAGTGGCACTAACCGGGGTACTGCGCTGGGGTTAACCGCGACGTCTGTTTATCTGGGACTCACCTGTGGCCCTCTGTTTGGTGGCTGGCTGACCGAGCATCTCGGCTGGCGCAGTGTTTTCTGGGGGCCGGTAATCCTGGCGCTGTTTGCTCTGCTACTGGCATTTATCTATATCAGGAATGATAGCAACGCTGAAAAGCAGTCTGATCCGCTCGACTGGTTTGGATCGCTGTTGTTTGTTGCTCTGGCTACACTGTTGCTGTTCGGTTTATCCGGACTGCCAAACCTCGCAAACGGATTAATGCTGATAGCGGGTATTGCGCTGGTGTTTGTGTTTGTACGACAACAGAATCGCTGTGAGTTCCCACTGGTACGCTTCAGTGTTCTGGCGGCGAACAGAGTAATGAATCGCTCCCTGCTGGCCAGTTTGCTGATGTATGCGGCGCACTATCCGGTGCTGTTTCTGCTAAGTCTGTATCTGCAGTATCTACAAGGCCTGTCCCCCAGTGAAACGGGGCAGATGATTCTGTTGCAAGCGCTTATTATGGCCTGTCTGGCACCAGTTGCCGGGCGTTTGTCAGATCGCTTTGAGCCTCGCCTGATTGCGACGATCGGGTGTTTGTTCTTCGGCGCGGGTTTTGCGGTACTGGTTTTTCTTCAGGCGGATAGCTCACTCAATCATGTGATCGTTGCATTGGTGTTGCTTGGGCTGGGCTTTGGACTGTTCTCCACCCCGAACAATAATGCGGCGCTTGGTTCTGTAGCCAAAGAACGGCTCAGTATTGCCTCCGCTTTGCTGAATCTGTCGCGTACCGCTGGTAATTTGTTCAGTATGGCGATCATTATGCTGTTGATGAGTGTTCTGCTAGGCAGTGAACAGATCAGGCCGGAGCGCTATACGGATCTGCTTGTGGTGGTGAAGTTAGGCTTTGCCAGTGCTTGTGGTTACAGTTTTCTGGCTGCCTGGTTCTCCTATAGCCGGGGTAAGGTAAGCCGTGAGACGGCTTAACTGATCCGGCGTTTAAGACCCATCTGAGCGATAATGCGGGTGGCAATCTCCTCTATCGAGAAGTGAGTGGTGTTGATATGTGGCAGTTTCTGTTTGCGGAACATCCGCTCCACCACCCTTACTTCATCCTCACACTGATCAAGTGACGCGTAACGGCTGTTTGGACGACGTTCATGGCGGATTGATGCCAACTGGAACGGGTCGATCGTCAGGCCGAAAAGCTTATCTTTGAAGGGGATAAGGACTTCAGGTAACGTTGTCTGGGTGAGGTCTGCATCGGTGAGCGGATAATTGGCCGCGCGGATGCCAAACTGCAGGGCCATATAGAGACAGGAGGGTGTCTTACCACAGCGGGAGACGCCGGTCAGAATAATATCGGCTTTGTCGTAATGCTGAGTCCGGGCGCCATCGTCGTTATCGATGGCAAAGTTTACCGATTCAATCCGATCCATATATCGGTTAATTTCATTGATGGAGTGTGACTTGCCCACGCTGTATGACGAGTGGCTGCCCAGCTCCAGCTCCAGTGGTTTCAGAAACGCCGAAAATACATCGATTTTATAAGCGGTACTGGTGGCGATGATTTCACGGGTGGCTTCATCCACCACGGTATCGAACACTATCGGTCGTTGCCCATCGGTGATACCCGCCTGATCGATGGTGTCGACCGCTTCAACGGCTTTTTCGATGGTATCGATATAGGGCAGGGTAACCTTATTAAATTGAATCGAACCAAACTGTGCCAGCAGACTATTGCCCAGTGCTTCCGCAGTGATACCTGTACCATCAGATATAAAAAAAGCTGTTCTTTTCATAAGGTTAAGCTGTCTCGCGTCACGAAATTGTATTTATCAGGGAGTATTATTACGGCATGCGCGCGCGCTGTATAGTTAACTATTGAATAAAGCCGGATATTCGTTAACACACTGACCTCGGTGAAGAATTACAGTATGATGCGTCTTATAACTAAAATTTAAAGGAGAACACGGTTTTGCAGGAATATATCGTTCGTCTGGATCAGGTGGGTATGGATGATATTGAGCAAGTGGGTGGAAAAAATGCCTCACTTGGCGAGATGATCTCAGAACTGTCCGGTGCCGGCGTTAAGGTACCCGGTGGGTTTGCGACTACAGCGTCTGCATTCCGTGATTTCTTAAAGCACAATAAGCTGGACCAGAAGATCAGTGATACGCTGGCTCAGCTCGACCCTGAAGATGTGAATGCGCTGGCTGCCACCGGTAGTCAGGTGCGTCAGTGGATTCTTGAAACGCCATTCCCTGAAACGCTCGATAAGGCTATTGAAGAGGCCTATGCCGGGATGGGTGGTCATGATGATCTGGCCGTTGCTATCCGCTCATCGGCTACCGCCGAAGACCTTCCTGATGCCTCCTTTGCAGGACAGCAGGAAACCTTTCTGAATATCCGTGGACTGGACAATATTAAAGCGGCCATTCATGAGGTATTCGCGTCTCTCTATAATGACCGGGCGATCTCCTATCGGGTTCATCATGGCTTTGAACACCACGAAGTAGCGCTGTCTGCGGGTGTGCAGCGAATGGTTCGCAGTGAAACCGGTGCCAGTGGTGTGATGTTCACTCTGGATACTGAATCCGGTTTTCAGCATGTAGTGTTTATCACTTCAGCCTATGGCCTGGGTGAAACCGTAGTACAGGGCGCGGTTAACCCGGACGAGTTTTATGTATATAAACCAACGCTGAGGCAGGGCGCACCTGCCATCTTACGCCGCAGCATGGGCAGTAAAGCGATCAAAATGATCTACGGTACGGAAGGCACAACACGCAGCGCTGTTGAGACTGTCAGTGTGCCAGTCGAAGAGCGGATGAAGTTTTCCATCAATGATGATGACGTCCAGTCGCTGGCAAAAATAGCGATGATCATCGAACAGCACTATGGTCGCCCGATGGATATCGAGTGGGCTAAAGATGGCGATGACGGTGAGCTGTATATTGTTCAGGCGCGGCCTGAAACGGTTAAAAGCCGTGATAAAGCTACTACCATTGAGCGATACCTGTTAACTGAAACCGGTAATGTGTTGCTGGAAGGTCGTTCTATCGGACACCGTATTGGCAGCGGGCCGGTACGTATCGTCGAAAGTCTGAGTGATATGGATAAGATTCAGCCCGGTGATGTCCTGGTAACGGATATGACCGATCCTGACTGGGAACCGGTTATGAAGCGTTCCTCCGCTATTATCACCAATCGCGGCGGGCGCACCTGCCATGCGGCGATTATTGCCCGGGAGCTCGGAATACCGGCGATTGTGGGTTGTGGTGATGCCACTGAACGACTCACTGACGGGCAGGAAGTCACAGTATCCTGCGCCGAAGGGGACACGGGACGTGCCTATGAGGGCCGGCTTGATTTCGAGCATCAGACCAATAAGGTCGACTCGATGCCGCCACTGCCATTCGACATCATGATGAATGTGGGTAATCCCGACCGGGCATTTGATTTTCAGTCACTGCCGAATGCCGGTGTGGGTCTTGCCCGCCTGGAATTCATTATCAACCGTATGATTGGTATCCATCCCAAAGCGCTTATCGAGTTTGATCAGCAGGAGGATAGCCTTAAGCGCACGATAGAGCGGCGTATAGCGGGCTATGCTAATCCGATTGAGTTCTATGTGGCGAAGCTGGTGGAGGGGATATCTACCCTGGCAGCAGCGTTCTATCCCAAGAAAGTCATTGTGCGGATGTCTGATTTCAAATCCAATGAATATGGTCACCTCATCGGCGGTGACGACTATGAGGCACATGAAGAGAACCCGATGCTGGGTTTCCGTGGTGCCAGCCGTTATATTGCTGAATCGTTCCGTCAGTGTTTTGAGCTGGAATGCCGGGCACTGAAACAGGTGCGCGATGTGATGAAACTCACCAATGTTGAAGTCATGATACCTTTCGTGCGTACTGTAGGTGAAGCCAAACAGGTAGTCGACCTGCTGGCGGAAAATGGCCTGCACCGTGGTGAAAATGGTCTGCGTGTGATTATGATGTGTGAGATTCCCTCAAATGCATTGCTGGCGGATCAGTTTCTGGAATATTTTGATGGCTTCTCCATCGGATCCAACGACCTGACTCAGCTGACTCTCGGCCTGGACCGGGATTCGGGTGTTATTGCTCACCTGTTCGATGAACGCAACGATGCGGTACGTAAACTGTTGGCGATGGCGATTGAAGCCTGCAAAGCGCAGGGTAAATATATCGGTATCTGTGGTCAGGGGCCCTCTGATCACCCTGATCTGGCGAAATGGCTTATGGAGCAGGGGATCAGCTCAGTTTCACTTAATCCCGATTCAGTGCTGGACACCTGGTTCTTCCTGGCGAATGAAGATAGCCCTGTTCAGTAATTTTATACCGTTATCTTTATTGGTGATCACGCATAAACTGAACCGGCCGGAATTTATACCGGCTGGTTGGGTTGTCGGCAGCGGAATGCTATGCGGCTGAGTCGTTTTATTCAGATCAATACCCGTTATGGCAAGCAGCAGGTGAGACTGTTGCTGGCACAGGGGCGGGTTTGTGTTGCCGGTCAGGTGACCACCGAGGCCGGTCTCGAGGTTGACCGGTTTGTCAGGGTGGAACTCGACGGCGAACTGCTTCAGGAGTCACAAAGCCACTATCTGATGCTCAACAAGCCTGCGGGGGTGGTCAGTGCTACAGAACATCCTGATCACCCGACAGTGATCGACCTGTTACCGGAAGGGCTGCGACAGGGAATCCATCTGGCGGGTCGTCTGGATCTTAAAACCACAGGCCTTGTGCTGCTGACAAACGATGGTAACTGGTCTCGTCGGGTCACTCAGCCTGAATCCCGAATTGCCAAGGTCTACCGGGTTACCACCAGGGATACTGTTGCTGCGGAAGCAGAAGAGGTGTTCCACAGGGGCATCTATTTCCGTTACGAAGATATCACCACCCGTGCGGCACAGCTTGAGCGAATAGACTGTTACAACTCCCGCCTGACGATCCACGAGGGACGGTACCATCAGGTTAAACGGATGTTTGGCTATTTTGATAACGAGGTCACCGCACTGCACCGTGAAAGCATCGGTGAAATAATGCTGGACCCGGATCTCGCGCCGGGTGAGTTTCGTTCACTCACCGCTGCTGAAGTAGCGCTGTTTTGATGGATCAGCCATCTTTGTTCTAGTGGTTATACTCCTTCTCCTCTTCAAGAATTTCTTCATCTAACTCTTTGAAAACAAAAATTCTGGCCATCATAAAGTTAAATCCCATACCCACTAAGACACCGAGTATCAGCGCGATAAATTTGTGATCGATAAAAAATGGTACATAGCTGGTCAGAGTAGTGTAGGTGCCGAAGTTCATTACAAAGCCAGCAAGTGACGTGGCCAGAAAAGATAACCACTGAGAAAGGTGATTGCTCTTCTCACGATCAGTGAAAGTAATTGTCCGATTCCAGAACCAGTTCCAAGTCGCCGCAGGCCAGAATGAGATAGCCCGTGAGAGGTTATGTCCGAGTCCAAAAAAAGCTTGAAGTGCAAAATAAATCAGGCTGTCTATTACAAACCCGGTGCCACCGACAAGGCCAAACTGGGCAAACTCTGATGTGATGGGGTATTTAAAACGGTACAAGCGGCGTAGATGTCGCAGATAAAGGAGCTGCTCTTTTAGGCTAAGTTTACTTTCGCCATGCTCGCGGTCCCTGAAGTGAATGGGATGCTCACCAGGCGAGCTGAATTCACCTTTGACCATTATCTCAAGGCCAATTTTATAGCCGGTAGGAGCAAGGTGCGCGCAGGCTTCAAACTGTTGACGTTCAAATGCAAAAAAGCCTGACATGGGATCTTTGATGTGACACAGTGGAAGTGCAAGCCAGGTTGCGATCTTGGAGTTTAGCAGTCGAAAGAAGCCCCAGTCATCGTCAAATGATCCACCCTTAATGTAACGCGAGCCGACGACGAAGTCGTTGTGACCTGACTCCAGTTTTTCAATCATGGGTAGAATTGCAGACGAGGGGTGTGACAGGTCACAATCCATCACCACCACATATTTTCCCTGCGCAGATTCGATACCGGTAATAACCGCTGTAGAGAGTCCACGCTCTTTAGTGCGCACAATTATCTGTGCTGGTATCTGGTTGGCAATATTGCTGACCGCTTCGTAAGACCCGTCCTGAGAGTTGTCATCAACAAATATAATTTCGAACGCTTCACCGGCAAGTGAAGTGTTAATCTGTTCACAAATCAGAGGAATGTTTTCAACTTCCTGATAGGTCGGTATTACGATTGATATCTTAATGTCAGACATATAAACACATCGCCCTGCATCGAATAAAAAATAGCGCAATCCTATAATTAACAAGAGAATTATGCAATTATTATCTGCTTGCGGAGCTGCTGTAGCTCTGCTGTAACATTATCGGAATATCAGCCCGACAGGTCTGTATAAGAGTAAGTGAAATGGGGCTTGAGATACATCCCCTTGTTATAAAATGGTCAACAAATTATTATGCCGCGCATCAATGCATAATTAATAAGTGGATTTGTATGCCTGCTCTCGCTCAATCAAAATTACTTGATGTTTTACTTTGTTTTTATGGGATAGTGGTTCTGGTTGCCAGTTTTATGGTTGCCCCTATGCATGACTATGCGCTCTATTTTGCGCATTGGGATCTGATTCTTCGCGGCGGTGATCCCTGGGCAAAAATTGATGCCCCTAATGCCTATGGCCCGTTTTATAATTTTTTGGCCTTGCCATATGCAGTGCATAGCCAATTGCCAAAGCTGATATTTTCCGCATGCTGGTTAGCGATAGTGCTGTATACCGTTCGTAAGTTCAGTACTCTGCAAGGGCTGGCTGTTAATGTAAAATGGTTGTTTGCCGTTTTCTGGTTATTAAATCCCTTCTTTATCGTTAGTACAGTTTTCTTTGGTTTTAATGATAGTCTGGTTGCGCTGCTATGCTTTCTGGCGGTGCTAATTGCAGTTGAAGGTAACAGAAAATCATCGTTGTTGATTATTACTGCCGGTGTTCTGACCAAAATCTATCCTCTTTTCTTATTGCCTTTCCTGAATAAAAGCTGGAAATCCGTAGGACGAAATATTCTTATTTTTGTCGTGTCTCTCATGCTGGTTTATCTGATTACTTATCTGATCTGGGGGCCTTCCTTTCTGGTCGCATTCGGTAAGGCCAACGGTCGTGAACCGACTTTGTTTTCTATTATGATGTTTTTTTCCGGTGATTTTTTTCCATTTAAGAGCGTCGGACATTTTTTGATTTCTCTTAATAAGTTGCTTGTTCTCGGAACTGTTTTTTATCTGTTTAAGCGGTTTCAGCGTGGAAAAATTGAGCAGCATACGGTGTTTCTTGCTGGTTTTACCGCAGTGTTGATGTTTTATAAAGCGGGACAGCAGCAATTCTATCTCTCCTTTTTTGCTATTTTTGCTGCCTGGGTGCTGATTGAGTTCCGCAAAGAGCTGCCAAATATGAAAGCATTTTATTCAGTAATCGCATTAGGTGTATGGATGATGTTGATGGCCGGTATTGTCTATCCACTTACCAGTTATATGAGTGGTGAATTTGAGTGGATCAGGCACATCATTGGCCTGCCAACGTTTGTCTTACTGTGTATTTCATTTAAATATCTTGTTTTTCCTGCTGACTTAAAACCTTTAAATCAGGGTGAAGCGCTCTGATATTGAGCTGTTTTATGTCAGTAGTTGTTATTCCAAAAGCGTTTTTCTCTAAATCGATTATCAACCATAGTGCCCCTCCAAGCGTGCCTGCTAGGTGCGCAGCGGGGTAAGGCGGCCAGGGACTCTCGCTTAACAGGGCCTGCTGACTGAACTGTTCCCAGATCAGTTTACCCAGACAGATCAGCATGGGTAACCAGCCATTTAACGAGTGTTGTTTTCTCGCAAATATAAACAGGCTGATAACCAACGGGGCAAACAGTAATCCGGATAGTCCTGCATAACGGGTCACCTCTGACCAGGTGGACAAAAGCAGCATATCGAGCATGATCAGACCTGCCAGCAGTGATGCCTGTAACACTCTCCGGGAGTGCAACTCCAGATAACCGGCGGCAACGGCGAATGCCAGCAGATCCCAGCCCAGATGGCTGATCGATGTATGACAAAGATGCCCTGTAACTAGTCTCCACAGTTGCCCCTGATGAATCAGGGACCGGTCAAAATAACTCAGTTGAAACAGATCCGCAGACAGACTTAGCGGCAGACTGCATAACAGTAGGGTGAGTGTTATCAGCGGTAGCCGGAGTATTCCTCCCGCTGTTGCGGGAGGCGTTAACCGGTTATGGCGATAGTTCATCGTGATTGGGCTCATAAGCGTCTCACGACTTTCTGCGATTACGGTGGTTGCTGTACTGAACCAGCAGTAAAACGCCGAGCAGCAGTAAAACCCAGTGTCCCACCGCGCCTGATCCACTGCCGCCAAGGGATGCTCTGTTGTTTGACTGATTGAACATCGGTTTCTGGCTGTCTGCACGCTGACTGGTGACCGGTTGTTGCAGTCGCTGCTGGCGGGCACTGTTCTCTGTTTCGGTACGCAGCTGATTGTTACGCTCGATATTCAGTTGTTTAAAGACCTCATCCCTGACGACCAGCATCGAGGTATAGTCGGTCACCAGGTCGTATTGTATGGCAAGGTCGGTAATCGCCTGTTTGGTATCAGCATTGCTGCTTTCATCAGCGCCTAAGTAATCCATTTTAGCCTGCATATTTTCGATACTGGCAAAGGCCCAGATTCGTTCCAGTTCGGGATGCAGTAAGCTTTGTTGCGGCAGTGTTATCTCCGTGGTGTAGCTGCGCAGCTGACCGCCGACCTTGCCCGTCAGGGATATCTGCACCGGTCCGGGTTTACGGTAATGTCCGAGAACGGTGAGTTGCTCGCCCCGGTAAACTGAGTTGATCTGCTCAGGGGTAAGGTCGGTCACCCGGCCACCATCGATCTTCAACTCAACATCTCTTAACGCCTGGTGGGTCATCTTGCTGGTTGCCAGCATCAGTTGACCGACAATATCGTCGGCATTGGATACGCTGATGGCAAATCCGTTGGAAACCTCGGTCATACCGTTCAACAGCGGGCGATTAGCACTATTGCCCATGACGAAAGTAAACAGACGGATATCGGCATTTTCCATCAGATCAAGAAACCGCTTCTTCTCAGTAACGCCTAAATTTGCCACACCATCGGTGACCAGAATCATCGCTGTGCTGCGGTCAGCATCAAGCCCTTTTAAGCCCTGAGTCAGTCCTGAATACAGGTCTGTGCCGTTGCCGGGCTGGTATTGTTGAAGCTGATTCAGCAGGGGGGTAATGACTGCGGCCGTTGCTGGCTGAAATCCGTGGGAGAAATCGGTGGCAGAATTATTAAACAAAACGATTTTAAAGCGGTCATCAGGCTGCAGTTTGGCTAAACCCTGGCGAACCCCCTCGACCAGTGTGGTGTACTTGCCCTGCATCGATCCTGACACATCGAGCACAAACACCCAGTCACGGCCTCCCTGCAAAGCGCCCAGGTCATCCCCTGGGGTCAGTGTCATCATAAAGGTGCCGGGAGTTGCTGCGGATGCCTTATAGCTGATCAGGTCCAGGCTGCCCGGCAGATTCTGGCTATGCCGCCAGTAAACCACAATGTCTTTGTCCAGGCTGGCTGCAGGCACGACACCCGCAGTGTTGAACTGCCCAGTCGACGGCTGTTGTGACTGTAGTTCTGCTGCATCGGGTTGATCATCGGTTGGCCCGGTATGCGACAGCACGCCGGACTGACTGGCCATATTAATCTGCCACTGGTTAGGGCTGATCTGTTGAATGGCTGCCTGTGCATGCTGGGGCAGGCGAATAGAATCGACAGGGTAACCTGAAGCGAGTCGCATCTCGAAACTGAACTTTTCATCGACGACTTCATTGCGGCTCCAGAACGAATTTTTTTGTACATCGACACCACCATCTTCCAGCGGGTACACATAGCGACCTACACCCGAATCCAGCTGGGCTGGCTGTATATACACCAGTTTTATACGGACATCGCTGTTCGGCTGTACCGGCGTAACACTGATATCGAATGTTTTATAGCTGTCTTTCTCAACCAGTGCGGCTTCACGTCCGGCGTTTTTTTCCTGTTCATAGATCTGTCGGGCCTGCTGCTTCTTAACCACTTCACCGGTGACCGGCTGACCATTGATCCAGTAGGTAAATTCACCCACCGCTGCGTGTTCCGGCACAGGGAAACTGTATATTGCTTCCAGGGCCTGTGCCGACGGGTTGTGAAATACCTGTTCTACGGTAGTTACGGCATAACTGTGCTCTAGTGCGACATTGACATGATGCTCACGGATACTGAGCTCAGGCAGGGTTGAGTTGACCGGTTTCAGTAACCCTGCGGCTTCGGCTGGTGGGGCTGCGGCTGTGAGTGTCAGCAACGTGCTCAGGGCAAGGGTGCCCGAGAGTGTTTTGATGTTCATAGCAATCCTCTGAATAGCGTTTGTTGGAAGTCAGAGTGATCATGGGGGCAGGGCGATGTGAGGGGGAGTTAAACTGCGAAGGTAGCGGATAGTGATACGCGAGGTTGAATAAGCTAACCGGGAAAGCGGCGCCAGGTTAGCTTTTGCGATAATTCTTGAACAGGCTGTATTGCCACTGGCGGATTGCCAGTACCATGGTATTGCCATGCTTTTGATCCATCGGCAGGGGGGAGTCATCGCGGATCAGGCTGTTAAACTCTTCGGCAATTCGCTCCATTTTTTTCTGCATTGCGAGGTTGGCTTCAGGGGTGAGAACACCGTTGAGCACGATCAGTTTCTCATGCTTTTTATCAAACCGGGACTGAAAGAAATCCTGTTCAACTTTCTGTTGGAAAAATTGCTGAATTGGTCCGTTGGGACACCAGCTAAAGTTAGGATCAATGAGTAACTTTATTCTGTTGTTCGGCTGAAGTTCGATAAGGCGCAGGCGGTCGAGCTGAGCCAGTTTACGGATGCACTGGTGTTCGGTGATATCGTAATGGGAGATGATATCTTCGAATCCGAACCCGTTAATGACACTCACGGCGACCAGCAGAAGTTCGAGGTCCGTTGCGATCTCCTGCTCTTGTTCACGGGTAAGCTGAGTCAGTCGTTGTTGCTCCTGAGCCATCAGCCGGAACAGCCCGGTTAACTCCAGACCCGCAATTTCTGCGATGCTCTCAAGTCTGTGAAGCGTGAAGTTTTGTTCCGAAAAAAGTCGTTTAACGGATGCTTCACTCAGGTCCAGTGCCTGAGCAACATCGAGGTAGGTCTTTCCCTGTGCTTTCAGTTGTTTCTTCAGGGTTTGCACCAGTGCTGCTGTCTGAGCCATAACGCTATCTCTAATCCATTGAAGTTGTGTTTTTAGCATATAACGGCAGTAAAAGCTGTGTCGATTAACGCTATCGTAGCCAACAATTATATTTATACCGTTATCTACTGGAGCGGCAACTTTAATTTATAGTCGTACCTTCAATGGGTATTTAGTAGAGTAGGGTGTAAGTAGAACAGACAGAATCAGGAATCAGGTGTGACGTATAAAATACCGGAATTTATCAGTACCTCCCGTTTAGAACTGGTCAGGGTGACAATAGATGACTGGCCTTCGCTGCATCATTTTTATAAAGATGTTGAGGCAACCCGCTATACAACAGGGTATCCACTGAGCGAAGGGGAAAGCTGGCGAATCGTAGCCGCGTTAATCGGTCACTGGGAGATTCATGGTTATGGCCCCTATACGTTGAAACTGAAAGGCAGCGGCGCTGTGGTCGGCATTGTCGGACTCTGGTATCCGGGGGACTGGCCCGAGCCTGAGATTATGTGGTCTCTGATTCCGGGATATACCGGACGGGGGTATGCCGGTGAAGCGGCATTGGCGGTCAGGCAGATGGCGGCTGAATATCTTCCCCGGTTGCAGCTGATCAGTCTGATTTTTGAGCAAAACATGCCTTCGCGAAAACTGGCCGAGTCATTGGGAGCGACCCTTGAAAAGCGTTTTCTGTTTCGTGATAAGGAGGCATTGATTTACCGCCATCTGTCACCGGATCACCCTGGTCAGGCCGATTCCCGTGAGAATTCCGATCAGTGCGATCAGACTGTTTAAGGAGACGGTTTCACCCAGAATAAGGGTTCCGGCAAAATAGGCGACCACCGGAATCAGGAAGTTACAGTTAGACAGAAAGCTTGGGCCAGCCCGGTTGACGACAATGAAGTAGATGATTGAGGCGGCACCCGCCGGCATACATCCCAGCCAGATAACCGCCATAATAGCGCTGGGCTTCGCGTCATAACGCAGCTCATCGAGGAGAGCATTTGCGTCAGAGAAGACAAAAGGGGATAGCAGCAACAGACCACAGAGCAACATTCCTGAGCCTGCGATTAACGGGTTGAATTTCGGTAGCAAGCGTATCAGAACGGTATTTAGCGCGTAGCTGCTGGCTGCTGTAAGGATCGCCAACGCACCTAACAGATCCACGCTGCCTGCGACAAAAGGGTTGAGTATAAAGATGACCCCGGAGAAGGCGAGAATCAATCCTATCATTTTATAACGGTTGAACCGCTCACCCTCTACAAAATAGTGGGCAATGAGCATCGTTACAAATGGCATAATCGCCATAAGTACACCGGTTGTCGCTGATGGGACCGATTGCTGTCCCCAGGTAATCAGCATAAATGGCAGCGCACTGCCAAACAGCCCCAGCAGCATAAAACTGGCCCAGCTTTTTACATCGAGGGGCAACCGCAAACCTCTTGAATAGGTAAACAGCGTTATGACCGCTGCGCCGAGGGATACTCTTAACAGTGTTATGGTGAGGGCCGACAGCCCTCCCTCGATAGCGATTGCAGTCACCATAAATGAGGTGCCCCAGATGATTACCAGAAAACTCAGAAGAAGCCAGTTGATCAGTTGAGGGCTGAGCACTATTCAAAACTCGTTTAGTATTGAGAAAGCGGGCTAGTTTATACTACTCTGAATTTTATTACCCTATGAGGTTTACTGGGCTGTGTGGCAAGCGCTTTACCGGCGTTATTCACGCTCTGACCGTAAACGTCCGAACTAGTATCGTAATCGATCAGGAGCTTTATGAAACAGCTGGTTATTGTGGGTGTCGTCATGCTGCTTATCGTGTCAGGCTATTTCGCCTTTCAGGGGTATCTGTCGCGCAGTCACAAAGGGGCAGGGCTGGTTGATGGCAGGTTGGCACCCTGTGGACCCAAACCGAATTCAGTTTGCAGTATTGACGCCAGTGATAAGGAACACTATATAAAACCGCTGGCGTTAAGTGTCAGTAGTCTGTCCTCTGTGACCACCGGGGTTGAGCGTTTAGGTGGCAAGATCGTCGCGGTTAATACAGACTATCTGGCCGCTGAGTTCAGCTCTACTGTGTTTGGTTTTGTTGATGACCTGGAACTGCTGCGGGATGCAGACGCCGGTGTTATCCATATCCGTTCAGCTTCCCGGGTGGGTTATTCAGATATGGGCGTGAATCGCAAGCGGGTAGAGGCGTTACGTAAACTGCTGGAGAATGGGCAATGAGCCGTAACCAAAAGAGCAATTTTTTATCCGGGTATTCGGCTGAATTGCAACAGCAGGCGGAAACGCTGATTGACTCGGGTAAACTTCCTGACTATCTGCGCAAGCGTTATCAGTCGGGCCATGCTGTTTCAAACTCGAAAGCGCTCTACCAATACACGCTGGACATTAAAAACAGTTACCTGCGGCAATCAGCCCCTCTTAGCAAGGTTGAATATGATGACCGTATCGATGTGATCCATAATGCTCTGGGGCTGCATACCCATATATCCCGTGTTCAGGGTAATAAGCTACGGGCAAAAAAAGAGATCCGTATCGCTACGCTGTTTAAGCAGGCGCCAGAGCCTTTTTTAAGAATGATTGTGGTTCATGAATTGGCGCACATCCGTGAGAAGGAGCATAACCGCTCTTTTTATAAATTGTGCCAGCATATGGAGCCGGATTATCATCAGCTTGAATTAGATCTCCGGCTTTACCTGACCTGTCTGGACCGGTTTGGTCCGGTCTACTGATGATGGCTGGGCGTGAGGATGTCTGACAGAGGCCAAATTACCGTATTTTATGATGGTTCCTGCTCCGGCTGTGTGCGTGACCGGCACTACTACGAGTCGCTTCAGGCAGAAGATGATCAAAGTGTAATCTGGTTTGATATCACTCATCAGGAGACGCAACTCAGGGCCTGGGGGATTGATCCTCGTAAAGCCCTGCTGGAGCTGCATGTCAGGGATGCGAATGGCATTATTCGGACCGAACTCGATGCCTATCGATTACTGATGTCACGGGTTCCCCGCCTCAAATGGCTGGGGTGGTTACTCGGTTTGCCGCTGATACGTCCGGTTTGCAGTCAGTTATATCACGTCTGGGTTGAGCGGCGGCTGCGTAGGGAGGGGCGTTTATAGCGTTTCTGAGAACTGCTTTTTCAAACGGTGATCGCGGAATCACCTTCCCGGGCCTTCTGCCACTACCGCCATCATCGATGAGAGTGCTTGTCGATGTCATTGTGATCACCTATGCGATCCGCTCTGTTTTGAGATTTGTTTTGACGATGGTTTAAACTTTTAAACATCGATTTCGATGCTGAGTATTCTTGTCACAATCCTGAGTGGAAATGTTATTTTCCGGCAGAGGCTGTGGTGATAGCTTAGTTGCTTTATAGAGGAGGCATTTATGTCAATCTGGAAAACTGAAAAGAGCGTCGACGAGTTACAGCTGTTTGCCCGAAACACGCTCATCGATCATCTTGGTATTAAAATCACTGAGATTGGTCCTGATTATATCAGTGCCTCAATGCCGGTTGATTGCAGAACACATCAACCGATGGGACTTCTGCATGGGGGCGCATCAGTCGTATTGGCTGAAACACTCGGTAGTGTTGCCGCACAACTGGCATCAGAACCTGGCCAGCGTTGTGTCGGACTTGAGATAAATGCAAATCATCTGTCGGGAATCAGCACAGGGCATGTTTACGGTACCGCATCACCCGTTCATATCGGTCGTTCAACCCAGGTGTGGGATATCCGAATCGTCGACGAAAAGGAAAAGGCGATTTGCGTTTCCCGGTTAACGGTAGCTGTATTAGGGAAGTAGTCTGATTTAGAAAAAGACCTTGTATTATGATCTGAATCGATACTTTAGGGGTGTATAAGACCGATTTAGGGTGTTAGACTGAGATCTTAACAAGCCGGCCTATTAAGCCGGCTTTTTGCATTTTTTAAAACCTTAATTTCTGCCCTGATTACATATATTTCTGAAGAGAGAAAGCTTCGTGCGTAAAGCTCTGTTGTCATTGTTTGCCCTGTTTAGCAGTTGCATAATCCTCTATCTGGGTGTCGGCCTGATGAACATTCTGGTCCCGTCACGAATGGGGCTGGAAGGCATCTCAACCGATACAATCGGTCTGGTGTTGTCTATGTATTTCGTGGGGATGCTGACCGGGGCTATCTATAGTAAACAGCTGGTTAAACGGGTTGGACACATCCGGGTGTTTGCCGGCAGCCTGGCTATCGAAGCGATCTGTATTCTGGCTTTTACACTGGATGCCAATGCGCTGCTATGGGGCGTATTGAGAGTTTTGCTTGGCTTCAGCCACGCCTGCCTGCTGACCGCGATGGAAAGCTGGCTCAGTGACAGTGCCACCGAAGAAACCCGGGGTAAAATCCTTGCGGTCTATAATGCCTGTATCATGGGCGGGCTGTTTGGCGGACAGTTCCTGATGGGGATTGCTGAACCGTCTGACAATATGCTTTTTGTTCTGGTGGGAATTCTGTTCTGCATGG
This sequence comes from Amphritea atlantica, assembly GCA_024397875.1. Classification (NCBI taxonomy): domain Bacteria; kingdom Pseudomonadati; phylum Pseudomonadota; class Gammaproteobacteria; order Oceanospirillales; family Oceanospirillaceae; genus Amphritea; species Amphritea atlantica. The sequence continues at coordinate 1,997,066 of CP073344.1, read as the reverse complement.
CGACCCTGCCGGTGCTTTTCAGTCGCTCACAGGGCCCGGTTATCGAAACCGTAGCGCCTATGTCGATCATCTCTCTGTACCGGATATCACCCCTGGGTGTTGTGACCTGCTTAACCTCAGGTGCAGTTTATTCAGCCCTGTTTAACCTGTTACCGGTTTTCGCAGCTGAATTTCATATCAGTGGTTTCCAGCTATCGCTGTTCATGGGGTGTGCCATATTAGGTGCGTTTAGTCTGCAATTTCCGGTGGGCGCTCTGTCGGATCGTTTTGACCGGCGGACCATCCTGTTAGGTTTATTGTTGCTCTCATCCGTACTGGGTATCGCGATTGTGCCATTGGCAGCGATGGAGATGATGACCAGTATCTTTATTCTCTGCGGCCTGACTTCAGGAATGGTAGCCTGTTATTACCCCCTGAGTGTGGCTGAGGCGTTTGATAAGCTGAAAAAATCGGAAATGGTTGCGGCTATGGGAAGCATGTTGCTGGCGTTTGGTGTCGGTGGCGCTATCGGTCCCTATACGGCGTCGCTGGTCATGTCGGCCTTTGGTAGTTCCAGTCTGTTCTATTTTCTCGCGGTTACGCAGACTTTTCTGGCACTGTTCACGGTCTATCGTATGACTGTCAGCAAGGCGTTGCCGGTGGCAGATCAGGAGGACTTCGTTATGCAGGGTGAAGCACTGACCACGTCGGTACATCTGGATCCGCGGACTGAATATACAGAGCCTGAGGCTCCGCTGAGCTCCGAGGCCGAGATGGCAATGAGCATTGCTGAATCTGATCCTGCTACTGCGGTTAAACTGGCGCGTGCGCTGACCATTACCAATCCGGAAAGAGGCACCGAAGTGGCTGCAGCTGTGGCTAAAGTTCCGGGCATCGATGTGATGCGTCTGTATGAGGTCATGAAGGAAGCGGCGCCTTATCAGATACTGGAGATCACCCGGGCCATTGTGAAGGCTAAACCTGAGCTTGCCGCTGACCTGGTGTCCCGTCTGGCTGAATGGTATCCCCAGCAGGTGATACCGGTTGCAATCGAAGTGGGCCGGGTCTTTCCAGAGATGCGCATCGAGATGGCGCGTATTGCCGTTGCATCAGCGCCAGAATCAGCTACTCAGGTGGCCGAATACTATTCACGTCTGATTGCTGAAGAGCGGGAATCGATGCGGCCGGCTGACCGTGAAGATGATACCAGTGAGTCCGATGCGCTGAGTATGGCGACTGAACTCTGGGATGCTAATCCGGATCAGGCGCTGGATATCGCGGTAACCGTTGCGGAGTCGCTTCCGGAATCCGCGGTGGCAATGACTGAAGAGTATATGTCTCATTACGAATCAGAGACAGATAATGAAACCTCTGATGCGGACTCAGGCGGTACGGCTGAGAGTGAGGAACATGATTATCATGATGCCGTTGAGTGGGTCTCCAGGCTTTCTGAAGCGGCACCTGATCAGGCGATGGATGTCGCTGCAACTGTGGTAGAAGCAGTGCCTGAGTCTATGTATGAGGTTACTGAAGAGTATCTTTCTGCTACCGAAGATGAAAATGAAACGGTAGCCGATGACGACGAAACTCAGACTGTTGTCGCTGGTTCCGATTCTGATGACGCAGAAACGGTACTGGATGAGCATGAGAAAGCAATTGAGTGGCTCACCCGCATGTCTGAACTATCGCCGGAAATGTCACTCAATCTGGCGGTAAAAATTGTTGAAGCGGTACCGGAAAGCGCACAGTATGTGGCTGCAGAAGTTGCACGGCTGCTGCATGAAAGTTATCAGACGGACAATACCGGCCTGAATGCTGAGCCTGCCAGCGAAATTCGGGATGCGGTCGAGCTGGTAAACCGACTCCGAGAGGTATCACCGGATAGCGCTGAAGAGGTGGCGGTAGCGGTGCTTGAAAATATTCCTGAGGCGGCATCTGATGTGGTCGATGCCATCAGTGTCGGCGCCGAGTCCCGTGAGGGTGAGTGGGTCGATTCCATCGACAGGGACAGCGAAAAACAGGTCGATAATCGTCATGATCAGCTGGGTGATAACAGCGAAGACAAGCGTGGTGAAGCGGGCCGATAACGCCCCGAAGACGATCAGCCGAACCGTGAACGTTGAAATATGCGCCCGGTTCAGCTGATTTATATCTGTTCTTGCCGTTCTTTAACAACCCGCGCCGATTGCTCTTGCCAGTCGTGCTACTGCTTCCCGGACTAACGCGGTGTCAGTGTTACTGAAATTAAGCCGGATATGGCTATCCTCTGCAGTGGCTCCTTTCGCGTAGAATGCGGCGCCTGGCACCACCGCCAGCTTATGTGAAAGAGCCCTTGCCGCGATCTCCGTTCCACTTTTTCCATTCAACGATAGCCAGATAAACATTCCTCCCTCGACCGGGTCAAACTCGATTTGTTGCCCCAACTGTTGTTGCAGTTCACTACTCAGATGGTGGTAACGATTGCGGTAACCTTGCTGCAGTCGTGCCAGATGGTCCGGGTATTGCTGGTGATTCAGCAGCCGGTGAATGATCACCTGTTGCGGAATACCGGTGTGCAGATCCGTTGCCTGCTTAATCCGTTCTGCGAGGGCGATAAATTCAGCCGGGCCACTCATCGCTCCGACTCTGAGTCCGGGAAAGCCTGTTTTTGAAAAGGATATCAGGCTTATTGTTTGTTCCGGGTATAACTCACTCACAGGGCTGAGTTCTGTGCCGCTGAACCTTAACTGTCGATAGGGCGAGTCTTCAATCAGGGTGACACCATAGTGACGACACAGCGCGGCCACGGCAACCCGGGTCTCGGCAGACCACACCCGCCCGGTGGGGTTGTGAAAATCAGGAACCGCATAAAACAGCTTCACTGCCGCGGTTTTAAAATAATGTTCAAGCTGATCCAGATCCGGCCCGGCGGCTCCGCTGAGCAAAGGTAATAGCGAAGCACCGGTTAATTGAAATGCCTGTAGTGCGCCAAGATAAGCTGGAACTTCGGCAACAATAGGGTCACCTGTTTCCAGCAGTGCCCGGGCAATCAGGTCCAGACCTTGCTGACTGCCGTTGCAGATCAGCCAGGGCTGAGTAGACTGAGGGCTATGTTGTTCCAGGGTTTCTAGCAGCGGTTGATAACCCCGGCTACTGCCATACTGAAAAAACAGACTATTATCCGCCAGAGACGCGCAGGCGACACGGACAAGTTCCAGCGGTAGCAGGGAGGCCGCAGGTAGCCCTCCTGCCATGGAGATCATCTCTGGCTGGCTTGCTGCGCTGAGAATCTCTCTGAGATAAGACGCGTTCAGTGATTGCGCCTGTCTGGCAAATTTCATAACTCTGTCCTGGTGGTAAAACGACGCCGAAGGGCACCGTTATGAACGGCTGTTTATGAATCGAATGGGTAATTGCCAGAGTGTATGCTTGAGGCTTTGTTATTATTTATCCATTTATGCTTTACTAATTGTCTATTTATGATTATTTATATCTATTAACCGTTCCTGATAATGTCACCCGCCTATGCCCAGTGTTGCGCAACAAGCCCGTATCAATGATGTACTGCACTGTATCCATCGGGATCTGAGTGCACCGCTGACAGGCGCAGGTCTGGCCCGGGTTGCCGCCTACTCAGAGCAGCACTTTCACCGGCTGTTTCAGCAAGTGACAGGGGAATCTTTGCATCGCTATATCCGCCGGGTGCGGCTTGAACATGCGGCGAACCTGCTAATGTTTGAACCGCTCACCCCGGTGCGGGATATCGCATTAAAATGTGGTTATAACTCGCTGGCATCCTTTACCCGGGTGTTCAGTGAACAGTTTGAGATCAGTCCGGGGCGCTGGCGTCATCAGGAGAGGTCGCAGCACATCCCCTATATGAGTGATCCTGAAGTGGCTGCCGGGGCGGAACGCATTGCTCCACTGCCGCTGCCACAGCCCGATCTGATTGAACTTGAGGATCAGCCAGTTGTCTATATCCGCCATCAGGGCTATAACCGTTCGATTCGTTCAGCCTGGCAGATCCTGCAGGCCTGGGCCGCAGCTGAGCAACGCCCCTTTGTTGCACAGATAGGGCTGCATCACTCCAATCCCGCCTGGACTCCGCTGGAGCGCTGTCGCTATGTTGCCTGCCTCGGGGTTGATAGTCCGGTTCCCCGGCGCGGGGTAGTGAATGCGATGGTGATCCCCGGAGGGTTGCACGCCCGGTTTCGCTTCAGCGGACAGTATGGCGATCTGCTACCCTGGATCACCCGGTTGCAGAATGAATGGCTTGCGGGCTCTGGTCTCAAGACCGGCGCAACACCTGCCTTTGCGAAGTATCAGCGCAACCAGTTTATCGACCCTGAGGAAAGGTTTGAGCTGGAATATTATCAGCCGGTTACACTGTACTAACCGGTATTTTTTACAGGAGTAATTATTAATGGATATTGAGATTAGTCTGACCGACTCACCGGAACAATCTGAGGTTATCAGCCTCTATCGTGCTAATGAGTGGTCCGCCGCCGATAAGCCCGAACAACTGATGGCGGCGCTGGCCGGTTCGCACTCGCTGGTGACAGCACGGGTTAACGGGGTACTGATCGGGCTGGGTAACGCACTGTCAGATGGGCATCTGGTGGTCTACTACCCCCATCTGCTGGTCGCGCCGGAATATCAGGGGCAGGGAGTTGGTAAGCAGTTGATGCTGGCGCTGCAACAGCGTTACCAGGGCTTTCATCAGCAGATGCTGACAGCGGATGGTGAAGCGACAGGTTTTTACCGTGCACTTGGTTTCTCCCGGGCGGGTAAAACTGAGCCGATGTGGGTATATGCCGGAACCGATCATTAACGCTGTATCTGCGTTTAAATATTAGAGTTTTAACCAGACAAACAGTACAGTAGCGTTTTTAGAATTGGTGATCTGCGTGAGCCATTCCCGTTTTACCCAGTTGGTTCCTGTCCTGTTTGTGCTGCTCTGGAGCACGGGCTTTATCGGGGCGAAGTATGCTTTGCCCTATATTGAACCTTTCTATCTCCTCTTCATCCGGATGCTGCTGACGCTGGCAGTATTCACGCTGTTAGCACTGATCTATCGTTCCCGCTGGCCCTCACTGAGCCAGGGAGGGCATCAGGCCGTGACAGGATTTCTGGTGCATGCCTGCTATCTCGGCGGCGTATTTGCGGCGATTAAGTGGCAGATGCCCGCCGGGATCGCTGCCATTGTCGTCGGGCTGCAGCCGTTGCTGACTTCACTGATCGGCTGGCACTGGCTTGGCGAGCGTTTGCGCACAGTGCAGTGGACCGGTTTGGTCATGGGGCTTGTCGGAGTCGTGATCATCCTCCTTAATGGCCAGAACAGTGAGGTGGTTGTTTTAAGGCCCGAAGCGGTCGCCGCGGTGATTATCGCGCTTTTTGCTATCTCTTTTGGCACACTTTATCAGAAACGCTTTGGTGGAAAGGTCGATCTGCTAACCGGATCGATCTGGCAATATCTGTCAACCGCCGTGGCGATGGCACTGTTGGCGTTTCTGTTTGAAGAGCGTCAGGTTGAGTGGAATATAACGCTGCTCTTGTCGCTTGGATGGCTGGTGTTTGGTCTGTCGGTCTCGGCGATTCTGTTGTTGATGTTTATGATTCGTGAGGGTGAGGCGGCCCGGGTTGCCAGTTACTTTTATCTGGTACCGCCAGTGACCTCTCTGGAAGCCTGGGTTCTCTTTGGAGAGGATCTGAGCTTGATTCAGGTGATGGCTATCGGCGTGACGGTTGCCGGTGTGTATCTGGTGCTCAGGCCAGCAATAAAACAGCCGATATAATGTCACAGAGGACTGCCGTTGCAGGTGATGTCGATGTTGATTACATGACAGTTAAACCGCTAATCTTTTCTTTTTAGTCTGCATTTCTGTGGTAAAAATGTATCATCTGATAATCAATAACATAATAATCTGATAGGTTTAAATAATGAGTGATCGTGAGTACCGTACAGTGAAATCATCGCAAACGGTTTTGAAAGAACTGATGGTTCCTTCTTATGCTAATTTCGGCGGAAAGGTTCATGGCGGTGTGATTCTGTCACTGATGGATAAGATTGCTTATACCTGCGCGGCTTCCCATGTTAAAGGTTACTGTGTAACGGCATCGGTTGATTCGGTGAACTTCCTTAACCCGGTTGAGGTGGGTGAGTTACTGACGTTGTCAGCATCGGTTAACTATGTCGGTAACTCTTCACTGGAGATCGGTATTAAAGTTGTCTCTGAAGATTTTCGTCTGGGGATTGTGAAACATACCAACACCTCTTATTTCACGATGGTGGCGATGGATGAGGAGAGCCGTAAGCCGGTGCCTGTTCCGGGTCTGATTCTTGAGGACGAGGAGGAGATTAAGCGCTTTATCGAGGGCAAGATCCGTAAGCAGCTTAAATCGGAACACCGCGCTGAAATGAAAAAAATCCGCAGCAATCTCGACCTGATCAAAGAGATTAATGCGCTGGACGGTGAAAACTGTCGTCTCTATCAGTCCTGATCGGATAACGGTTGCGGGTCTGTGCTTTCCAGATGGGCTGGCAGCCTCATGGTGTAGAAATGTTGCCGGGCATAGCTTAAAAGCGTTGCCGCAGCCGGACTCAGTGAACGTCCCTTGCGGCTGACCAGACAAATTTCACGGCGCATCTCCGGTTCAATCAGCGGTATAAACACCAGCTCTTTGAAAGACTCGGTGCTGGCTGCCAGGGCGGGCAGTACCGAGATACCGATTCTCTGGCGAATAAGCGCGGCGATACCGGCCGGATTTGAAACCTCCAGTATCGCTTTCTGATCTGATAACTGAAGCTGGCCCGCCTGACGAAACTGGTTTAGTTGCGCGCGGATGCCGGTATCGGCCGAAAGAAACAGCAACTCCTCCCCGATCAGCGTCTGCCACTCAACTGATTCGGCTTCACAAAAGCGGTGTCCGTCAGGGACAACCACGCCATAACGGTCTGTCAGCACCGGCCGATAGTTCAGTTCCGGATGGGCCGAGTGATTTGCACCGATGCCAAAGTCTACATCATTGTTCAACACCCGCTGCTCAATCTGTCCAGCACTGTCATCCCTCAGGGAGATCGCAATGGCCGGAAATTGTTGACGGTAATCATCAATGACCGGCGGCAGCAAGCGGCTGATTGTTGAGGGGGACGCGGCGATCGCTACCTGTCCCTGCTGCTGTCCGGCGATCGCCTGAAGGTCACCAATGGCAGTATCGAAATCAGAGATCAGTTTCTCGGCAACCGGACGAAATTGTTCGCCCTGCAGGGTGAGTAATACCCGCCGTGTGGTCCGGTCGAACAGGGTCAGCCCCACCGATTGTTCCAGCTGTTTAATGGTTGCAGTGAGGCTCGACTGGGTCAGGTGAAGCCGGTTGGCTGCCTGAGTGAAGCTGCCACAGCAGGCGACCTCGGTGAAGGCTCGCAGATGTCTGATAGAAAGGTTTGTGTTCATTTATCAGTTTTAATGGTTAATCAATCATATTTTATCGTTTGAATGATAAATGATATTTCTGCATTATGGCTATATATTTATCCGCCAAGAAGTCACAGGTTGAGCGATGATCCCACGTATTGCCGAAATTAACACCACTCAGAAACGCTATCTGGACTTTATAGAGTCTTTAAAAAGCAGTCACTTTGAGGGTGAAGTGAATCCTGATTATGCAAGCAGGGTTGTTCTGTCTACCGACAACAGTATCTATCAGGTGTTACCTCAGGGGGTGGTTTTCCCCAAATCAGTTGAAGATCTGGTGTTGCTGGCAGGCCTTGCAGCGGAGCCACGTTTCAAAGAGGTGGTACTCAGTGCCCGTGGCGGCGGTACCGGTACCAATGGTCAGTCCCTGACGGATGGACTGATTGTCGATATCTCCCGGCATATGAACCAGATCCTTGAGATCAACGCCGAGGAGCGCTGGGTGCGGGTGCAGGGTGGGGTGGTTAAAGATCAGCTGAACGCTGCACTGAAACCTTATGGATTGTTTTTTGCCCCAGAGCTTTCTACCAGCAACCGGGCCACCGTGGGTGGCATGATCAATACTGACGCGAGCGGTCAGGGCTCATGCATGTACGGTAAAACCCGGGACCATGTACTCGAGCTGAAGTCGGTCTTTCTCGACGGTACGCTGTGGAGTTCGGCAGCACTGAGTGACGAGGAACTGGAAGAGATAAAGCTTCGGGATGACCGGGTCGGTGAAGTTCACCGGACCGTTGATCAGGTTTTCAATGAGCATCGTGATCTGATCGACGCTAAGTTTCCTAAACTGAACCGCTGCCTGACCGGTTACGATCTGGCCCATATCCGCGATGAAGAGGGACGCTTTAACCTTAACTCAGTGCTCTGTGGTGCCGAGGGATCGCTGGCCTTTATTGCCGAAGCGAAACTGAATGTCCTGCCGATTCCGAAATACTCGGCACTGGTTAATCTCAAGTATGCTGGGTTTCAGGACTCTCTGGAAGATGCAGCTGAGCTGATGGCCTGGGGACCCACCTCAATCGAAACCGTTGATTCCAAAGTGCTGAATCTGGCGATGAACGATATTATCTGGGACAGCGTTAAAGATTACTTTCCTCATAATGAGGGGGAGCCGGCGATTCAGGGGATCAACCTGATTGAATACACCGGGGATGATGAAGAGGAGCTGAGAGCGAAAATTGCCAGGCTAACCGAACATCTGGACAGTGTTGCCGGTCAGCCAGGCAAATCCTTCGGTTATACCGTTACCTTTGGTGCGGCTGAGGTGAATAAAATCTGGGGCATGCGGAAGAAGTCCGTCGGGCTGCTGGGTAATGGTGTGGGTGAGCAGCGTCCTATCCCGTTTGTTGAGGATACCGCCGTCCCGCCGGAAAACCTGGCCGCCTATATCAAAGAGTTTCGCGCTCTGTTAGATAGTCACAACCTGGCCTATGGCATGTTTGGTCATGTGGATGCCGGTGTGCTGCACGTGCGTCCGGCAATCGATATGAAAAATGAGGCGGAAGAGGGGTTGATCCGGGTGATTTCCGATGGCGTGGTTGCCCTGACTCAGAAATATCATGGCCTGATCTGGGGGGAGCATGGCAAAGGCGTCCGCTCTGAGTATGCGCCCGCTTTTTTTGGTGAACTTTACCCCCAGCTGCAGATAATTAAAGGCGCGTTTGACCCTGCCAACCAGCTCAACCCAGGGAAGATCTGTACCCCACTGATTGATGGCGCTGAGCTGCTGAAAATTGATGAAGTACCGACCCGTGGTCAGTATGACCGCCAGATTCCGGCAGCGGCCCGGGAAGAATATAGCCAGGGGATGTTCTGTAATGGTAACGGTGCCTGCTATAACTATGATCCCAACGACGCGATGTGTCCCTCATGGAAGGCCACCCGGGAGCGTAAGCATTCGCCTAAAGGGCGTGCATCGCTGATTCGTGAATGGTTGCGACTGATGGCTCTTCAGGGCGTTGATGTGGTCGCCGAGGGCAGTAAAACGCGCTATGGATCGTTTATTGCCAGTTTGCCCGGGCGCATAAAGAACAGCTGGAATAAAAAGCAGGGAGAGTACGATTTTAACAACGAGGTGCATGAAGCGATGATGGGCTGTCTGGCCTGTAAGTCCTGTGTCGCTCAGTGCCCGATTAAGGTCAATGTGCCCGATTTTCGTGCCCGCTTTCTGGAGGCCTACTACAGCCGCTATCTGCGTCCGGCTAAGGACTATATGATTGGTGGTCTGGAGTATATGATTCCCTATCTGGCGCGTTTTCCTGCGCCTTATAACTGGATGATGAATAATACTCTGATCCAGTCTGCCATGCGGCGCTGGGGGGGAATGGTGGATAGCCCGGCGATCTGTACTAACACCCTGAAACAGGGGATGGAGCAGCGGGGCATAAAATTTGCCACGCCGGATAATTTGTCCGCTATTCTGCCTGAGCAACGCGAACAATCGGTGATTATTGTTCAGGATGCCTTTACCAGTTTCTTTGAAACCCGCCTGGTGCTGGATATTATCGATCTGCTGCGTAAAACAGGCTTTAATGTCCTTGTAGCGCCGTTTAAGCCGAACGGTAAGCCTTTGCACGTGCATGGCTTTAAGGCGGCCTTCAATAAAGCGGCTGACGTAAATACTCAAATGTTACACGAACTGGCAACCAGCGGTATATCGATGGTTGGCATCGACCCTTCTATGACCCTGACGTACCGTCAGGAATATGTCGATGATGGCAATCGGCTGCAGGTCAGGGTAGAACTGATTCAGGAGTGGCTGGCCCGGCATTGCGATCTGTTAAATCAGAAAGCAGAGGGATTGCCGAAGAATGATTACAAGCTGATGGCACATTGCTCCGAAAAAACATCAGCCGCTGCTTCAATGGCGGACTGGAAAAAGATCTTTCAGGCGCTGGGGCAAACTCTCGAACTGCAGGCCACCGGATGTTGTGGCATGTCAGGCACCTATGGTCATGAGACTGAAAACTACGATACCTCCAGGAAAATCTATGATCTGAGCTGGTCTGAGGTTGTTAATGATCCGTCAAATGAGGGCCGGCTGGTTGCTACCGGATATTCCTGCCGCAGCCAGGTTAAGCGTCTTGACGAGCAGCAGTTGCTGCATCCGTTGCAGGTGCTGCTGCAGTTGCTAAAAGCGGCTTAGTCTCGAGCGGCTGACAGGTTTGCTTTCAGAGCCGGATTACTGATCAGTATTCCGGCTTTTTTCGTTCTTCGCCTGCAGATATTTCCGGTCCATTTCACCATACTGCCGTTCATAGGAGAGTGGATCAGACCGCCATAGTCGATACAGTTTACGATCGTTGCGTGCCATAGGCGGCGGGTTGAGTTTGCGCCGTCTTATTGCCTGCCATGTGACTGGTGCGAAGACCAGCACGACAAACAGGATCACAATGATGAGTTTATATTGTTCCATTTTCAGCCCGGGTTATGGATTAAGCCTGTTTAACACAGCTATAGTAACGCTTTCGCTGTATCTCTTTATATATTTTTGGACAGTTATTTAATGAGTCGGATCGACCACTGGAACAAGCGATACCTGAATAAAACCGCTACAGCATCAGTATTGCCCGCTGAACTGCAGCGCAAGCTTGACGATTTAGCGCCTGGACGAACTCTGGATCTGGCGTGTGGCGATGGCGCCGCAGCACTGTATCTGGCTTCTGCAGGGCATAATCTGATGGCGGTAGATTTTGCTGTTGAAGGGCTCAGGCGCCTGCAACAATTTGCTGCTGACGTTAATGTGGACGTGGAAACACAGGCGCTTGATCTGAACGATAGCGGCGCGCTCAGCGGGCTGGGGCGCTTTGATAATATAGTGATTCTGCGTTATCTGCCGGATCAGACACTCCTGGATACGCTGCCTGATCTGATGAAGCCCGGTGCCCGCCTGCTGATTATTACCTTCAACCTGGAATATCACAGGCAAACAGGGTTCCCTGAACGGTTTTGTTTACAGCCGGGTGAACTGACAGACAAGCTGCCCCAGCTTACCCTGAGCCGCTACGACAACGGCAGATTAAAGGGAAGTCTGTTCGATAGTTATCTTTTTACACTTTAATGTCGAATTTTCCGCCTATGGTGCAAGTGCAAAAAAACCTAAGATAGGTGATCATACAGACCCGTGAACGGTTTAATTTAAGGAGCATACTCGTGGACGATTTATTACCTGAACTTTGTGACCAGTTTCCCGATCTGGTACAGGTTGTAGAGCCGATGTTTGGCAACTTTGGTGGTCGTGAACGTTTTGGTGGCGAAATGGTTACCCTGAAAGCGTTTGAAGATAACTCCCTGGTACGTGAACAGGTTGCTTTACCAGGTGAGGGACGTGTGCTGGTTGTTGATAGTGGTGGCTCCATGCGTCGGGCAATGCTGGGCGATATGCTGGCGGAAAAAGCGGTGCTTAATGGCTGGTCGGGTATCATCATTTACGGCTGTATCCGTGATGTCAATGCGATCGGCGAGCTTGATCTGGGGGTTCAGGCGTTGGGGGCAAACCCGATGAAAACCGATAAGAAAGGGCTCGGTGAGCTGAATGTGGACCTGACCTTTGGCGGTGTAACCTTTAAGCCGGGCCAGTATGTTTATGCCGATAACAATGGCATCCTTGTCTCGCCGGAGAAGCTTGAACTGAGTGACGGCTGATTTAGAGTCTTGGTTGAGTATTAAATAATAAAAAGGCCGCTAATGCGGCCTTATAGTTTGCTTTCAAAGATTCACTCTTCCGGTATCAATGTGCCTTTGATCTGATAGCTCTTACCTCGGAAGAAGGCGAGCTCATCTCCCTTCTGGTTATAGAGGGTTATATCATATACGCCGGTACGACCGCTGCGGCTGCGTTCCTGGGCAACGGCTGTCAGAATGTCTCCTTCGAAGCCCGGCGCAATATATTCAATGCTGCAACCGCTGGCAACGGTTGAGCGGTTATAGGTGTTGCATGAATGTGCAAATGCCGTGTCGCACAAGGTGAACATACAGCCACCATGACTGATCGCATGCCCATTGAGCATATCTTTTCGCACGAGCATCGATAGTTTGGCATAACCCGGCGCGATCTCATCAATGATCATCCCCATCGCCTGAGCCGCCTGATCGCCACTGTGCAGTGCATCACTGCAGGCTTCAGCCAGTTGTTGTGCTGTCATCTCACTGGGTTTCATCTCAGGCACCTCCGGCCACTTTTCTCAGTAATAGGGGAGATGCCCGGTAACGGTCTTCACCGTAAGCATCCATCAGGTTATCCAGAACATCGAGCGCATAGCTGAGTTCGAGATTGTTCACCCATTCAATCGGGCCGCAGGGGTAGTTCACGCCGCCTTTCATGGCGATATCGACCGCCTGTTCATCACAGACCTGTTGGTTTACGGCATCGAATCCCTCGTTGGCCAGCATGCAGACCGTACGCATTACGATCATACCGGGTATATCATCAATAATGCTGACAGACTTGCCGATCGCCTGAAACAGACCAACGGCTGCCTGAATCGCTTCGGCTGATGCCTGATCGGCAGGTGCCAGCGCTATACGAGTGGCCTGGCTATAATTCAGCGCCAGATCAAAATTGATCAGGTTGGGACGCAGGGTTTCACCGGCTCTCATAGTGGTGAACTGGCCGTTTGTGAGCATTACCGTGGCGTCACCGACTGTGATCATCCCTTCCACTTCATCATTATCGATCCGGTTGACTCTGATACCGGCTTGTTCAAACAGTGAAACGAGAGGTTCGGCAACACCCAGAGCGCCCTCGACGGTGATTGACTCAGGTGCCGGGCAGGGATCAGCCGTTTTTACCGCGGGTTTAACCGCATTGTCACTGTAATCATAAAAGCCCCGTCCGGTTTTACGTCCCAGATGACCGGCATCAACCAGCTCTTTCTGGATCAGTGACGGCAGGAAGCGCTGATCGTTATAGAATGCAGAAAAGACCGAGCAGGTTACCGCGTAATTGACATCATGACCGATCAGATCCATCAGTTCGAAGGGCCCCATGCGGAATCCACCGCATTCACGCATCAGTGCATCGATAGTGGCGATATCAGCGCCGCCTTCCTGACAGATTCGCAAACCTTCAGCATAGAAGGGGCGGGCTACCCTGTTAACGATAAATCCAGGTGTTGACTTAGCCAGTACCGGTTGCTTCCCCCAGCTGGCTGAAAGCGCATAGATATCAGCGGCAATCTGTGGGTCAGTATCGAGACCACTGATCACTTCGACCAGTTTCATAATTGGCGCTGGATTGAAGAAGTGCATGCCCACCAGATTTTGTGGTCGCTGCAGTGTTGAGCCAATGGCGGTTACTGATATCGAGGAGGTATTGGTTGCGATGACGGTGCTCTCGGCACAGATCTCTTCCAGTTGACCAAAGACCTGCTGCTTAATGTCCAGGCGTTCGACAATCGCTTCGATAACCAGGTTGGCAGAAGCCAGGTCCGTTAGTGCATCAACAGGGTTTAAGCGGGCTAGCAGGGCGTCTGCGTCTGTCTGCGTGATTTTGCCCCGCTGAACCAGTTTAGCCAGCCCTTTAGCAGTATTATCAATACCCCGTTTGGCTGCGCCTTCAGCGGCATCATACAGCAGTACCTGATGGCCAGCGTTTGCGGCTACCTGTGCAATTCCGGCACCCATTGTGCCTGCACCGATAACGGCGATTACTGAGTCATTTGTAAAACGGCTCATATCTGTTTACTCCGTTACTTACCAGTAAATTGTGGCGGGCGTTTGGTCATAAATGCGCTGACCCCTTCACGGTAATCGTCTGTGCGTCCCGCCAGGGTTTGCAGATCCCTTTCCAGGTCCAACTGCTCATCAAAGCTGTTGTTGGCAGACGACTGCAGTGCGCGTTTAATCAGTGCAAGGCCTTTAGTGGGCTGGGTGGCTAACTGTTTAGCCATGCTCAGCGCCGCATCGCTCAATGCTTCAGGCTCGTAGGTTTTCCAGATCATTCCCCATTGCTCGGCCTGTTCTGCAGAGAGTTTTTCGCCCAGCAAAGACAGCGCCATGGCGCGTGGGAATCCGATTGCACGGGGCAATGTCCAGGTGCCACCGGAATCCGGAATCAGGCCGATCTTGCAGAATGCCTGGATAAAGCTGGCCGTTTTTGCTGCCAGCACGATATCACAGGCCAGTGCGATATTAGCCCCCGCACCCGCGGCTACACCGTTAACCGCGCATATTACCGGCATCTCCAGTGAGGCGATAGCGCGGATCATCGGGTTATAATTTTTTTCGATGGATTCACCCAGGTTTGGCACCTCTGCGTCGGGATCCACTGCCCGGTCGCTGAGATCCTGACCGGCGCAGAAACCCCGGCCGTTACCGGTTATCAGCAGGCAGCGAACAGCCTCATCTTTCCTTACCTGCTTAAGAACATCGCGAACCTCAGCGTGCATCTCAGTGTTGAAACTGTTGAGGCTTTCCGGCCGGTTCAGTGTCAGGACGGCGACCCCCTGGGTAATCTCAAATTCAATAGTGTTATATGACATCTTATTATTTTCCTCGAAAGTCAGGTCGACGTTTTTCCATGAAGGCAGCGATGCCTTCGTTTCTATCTTCTGTGGCAGCCAGCAGGGTAAAGGCCTTACGTTCCAGATTAAGTCCGGTTTCCAGCGTCGTCTCATAGGCTTTAAGCAGTGATTCTTTTGCCAGGCGCACGGCAAGCGGGGGTTTCCCAGCGATACTCTTTGCCAGCTTTAACGCCCGGCTATAACTCATTTCAGGGATCGTTATTTCGCTTACCAGGCCAAAATCACGGGCCTGTTCGGCACTGATAAATTCACCGGAGAGCACCAGTTGCATTGCCATCGATTTACCTACGGTTCGGAGTAATCGTTGCGTACCACCAGCACCGGGGATAATCCCCAGGTTTATCTCTGGCTGGCCAAACTGAGCATTGTCGCCCGCGATAACAATATCGCAGTGCATCATCAGTTCACAGCCGCCACCCAGGGCGAAGCCGTTGACCGCAGCAATAATCGGTTTAGGGTATTGTGCGATACGTCGCCAGTAGGTGGGGCGGATATCGTTCATTACTCCGACAGCATCCAGTTCAGCCATCTCTTTGATGTCAGCCCCGGCAGCGAAGACTTTTTCGCCGCCGGTGATAACCACAGCTCTGACGTTGTCATTGCTGATGGTGGCGTCGAGTGTCTCTGCTAACTCCCGTAGCAGGTTATTGCACAGAGCATTGCGTGCTTCAGGGCGGTTCAGGGTAATCGTTATTACCCCTGAATCAGGCGCCGTAACCAGAATATCTTGATAATCAGGCATGGTATTTCTCAGCATAGTGGGTATCGAAAGTGGCTGTCAGCCTAAGCCCGGCGGGCTAATGTCTATTATTTTAGTGGAGAACTCTGTTTGATGGTTTATGAACCAACAAACTGGAATCCTCCCGGTTCTGTGAGGGTGTCTGTCTTTGCAGGCATCACCATTTTAACCAGCAGAGCACAGGTTACCGTAAAACGGCAAAGGGATACAAATATATTATAGATAAATTGTCTTTTCGTATCACTTTGTTTAGTGTATCTTTTATACATACAGTGATTAGTCAGCCAGTTAAGCCCCGGTTGTAACAAAGTCTGCTTTAATAAAGCACAGTAAAGCAGACTTTGTTACAACCGGTCTGGGTGACAATGGTAGTCATAAAACCTATGCAGGCAGAACGGCCGAGTTCTACACAAGGCCGTTCTGCTAAGAGATAAAAGCCTTCCGGGCCAAATAAAAGAAAGAGAATCTGGTATGAGCCAAACCCTGTTTGATCTGCACAAAGCAAAACTTGATGCCGCGCTGAACGCGTTACGTACCCGTGATTATTACAGTGCATATGCTGAAAGCCCCAGCCCTCGAAAATATGGTGAAACCGCCGATAAGGACGGGCAGGCGGCATTCAAGGCGCACCTGAATGGTTCCTTTATGCTGGATATGCCTGGCATCACCGGAGAAGCGGGTAGTGAAGCCTCCCCCTATGGTTTTGATCTTGGAATCAAATATCCGACGGTTGATATCGATATTCTGCTGCCAGCGATGAATGAAGCGCGAAAAGTCTGGCGTGATATCGGTGTTGAAGCCCGTACAGGAATCTGTCTCGAAATTCTCAAGCGAATTAATCAGCGCAGCTTTGAGATCGGCTATGCGGTGATGCATACCTCCGGTCAGGGCTTTATGATGGCCTTTCAGGCTGGAGGTCCCCATGCTCAGGATCGCGGTCTTGAAGCGGTGGCTTATGGCTATGATGCGATGACCCATTCGCCTGCGACAGCAACCTGGACCAAGCCGCAGGGCAAGCATGATCCGCTGGTAATGAAAAAGACATTCACTGTAGCCGGACGTGGTGTGGCTCTGGTGATCGGTTGTTCAACTTTTCCGACCTGGAATACCTACCCCGGCCTGTTTGCGTCGCTGGTCACCGGTAATCCAGTGGTGGTTAAACCCCATCCGGCCGGTATTCTGCCTGCAGCGATCAGCGTTAGAATCGCTCAGGAAGTGTTGAGTGAACAGGGTCTGCCGCCCCATATCGTTTCTATGGTTATCGATGCCGATCCTGCTCAGCCCTGCACCAAGGAGCTGGCGCAGCGGGACGAAGTGAAGCTGATCGATTTCACCGGTAATACGCCATTCGGCGACTGGCTGGAGCATAACTGCCATCAGGCTCAGGTTTACACCGAGAAAGCGGGTGTTAATACCATCATTATCGACTCTACCGATAACTTTAAAGGGATGATTCAGAATCTTTCGTTTACTCTGAGTCTATATTCCGGGCAGATGTGTACCACGCCTCAGGATATCTTTATCCCGGCTGAGGGTATCGAAACCGATCAGGGGCACAAAAGTTTCGATGAAGTCGCTGAAGCGTTGAGCACCGGCATTACCCGTTTCCTCTCTGATCCGGAACGTGCCGGCATGGTGCTGGGTTGCATTCAGGCAGACGTTACAGACAAGCGAGTCGACAGCGCCCGCGAACTGGGTGAGCAGATCGGTACTGTGGTACGCGAATCTGATCGTCCTGAAAACCCGTGGTTTAAAGAGGGGCGGATGCGCAGTCCGCTGCTGATCGCTGTGGATGCAGATAAAGAGGATGCCTATATGGAAGAGCTGTTCGGTCCGATCAGCTTCCTGGTACGCACCGACAGCACCGCTCATTCTATCGAGCTGGCCCATAAGGCGGTAAAGAATCACGGTGCGATCACCATGGGGTGCTACTCAACCAGCGATGCCGTGCTGGAACAGATTGAAGAGGCGGCACTGGATTCCGGTGTTGCACTGTCTATCAATCTGACTGCGGGAGTCTATGTTAATCAGAGTGCGGCTTTCAGTGATTTTCATGCCACCGGCTGTAACCCGGCCGCTAATGCTTCACTGTCAGATCTGGCCTATGTCGCGAACCGTTTCCGTATTATCCAGAGCCGCAAACACGCATAACAGAAAAGTAACGGAAAAGGGCTGGTTATGAACTACCATTGCATTCTGACGGAAGTGAATCAGGGGGTTGGGATTATTACGCTCAACCGACCTGAAGTAATGAACGCGCTGAACGAAATGCTGTGTCGTGAAGTGGGTGAGGCGATTGATCAGTTTGAAGCCGATGAAGGCATCGGCTGTATCATCATCACCGGTGGCGAACAGGTGTTTGCTGCGGGGGCCGATATAAAGGAGATGAAGGGACAGTCGTTTGCCGACCTGCATCGTAAGGATTTTCCCCGGGTTCAGCGAGACTGCTGGCGTGCCATTGAAGATGCCCGTAAGCCGGTTATTGCAGCGGTCGCCGGTTTTGCACTGGGCGGTGGTTGTGAGATGACCATGGCCTGCGATTTTATAATCGCCGCTGATACGGCTAAGTTCGGCCAGCCTGAAATCGGCATTGGCACGATGCCGGGGGCCGGAGGCACTCAGCGACTCACTAAAGCGGTAGGCAAGGCCAAAGCGATGGAGATGTGTCTGACCGGTCGTATGATGGATGCGCCGGAAGCCGAGCGAGTCGGCCTGGTTGCGCGTATCGTACCGGCTGAATGTCTGGCCGAGCAGGCGCTTAAAACAGCGTCTAAGATTGCCTCAATGTCACAGCCTGCGGTTATGCTGATTAAAGAGAGTGTTAACATGGCAGTTAGCTGTTCTCTCGACGATGGTTTGCGGTTTGAACGCCGGGCATTTGAAGCCACTTTCGCCTTTGATGATTGTGCCGAAGGGATGAACGCCTTCGCAGAAAAACGTAAACCGGAGTTCAAAAACCGCTGATATAGAGCAGTTAAACCGTTCTGATAAAGCCGCCATGACATCGTACTGGCGGCTTTTGTGTTTCTGGAAGCGGTATACTGTTAGTCATCATTCAGATAAATGATCAGATAAATAAGCAGAGTTAATGTTATGAAGTTATCAGGTAAAACGGCCTGGATTACCGGTGCCAGTTCCGGTATCGGCCGGGCGACAGCAAGGTTGTTAGCCGCTGAAGGTGCCGATCTGGTGATCAGTGCCCGGCGTGAAGAACGGCTACAGCAGCTGGCGGATGAGATCGGTAAGCAGGGACGTAAAGTCACTATCGCCACTGTTGATGTATCAGACCGACAGGGGATGCAGACAGTGGCTGAGATGATCGCCTCGCTGGGCGGTGTCGATATCCTCATTAACAACGCCGGCACCATGCCGATCAGCCCGATCATCAATGGCCGGGTAGATGAGTGGGAGCAGATGATCGATACTAATATTAAGGGCGTGTTGTATGCGATCAATGGGGTCTATCCCGGCATGGCTGAGCGCAAGCAGGGACATATCGTTAATATAAGTTCGGTCGCCGCCCGGCTGACCTATCCCAGTGCGGGAGTCTACGCCGGAACCAAGCATGCGGTACGGGCGATCTCTGACACCCTGCGAAAAGAGGCGATCCGCTACGGTGTACGGGTGACTGATATTCAGCCTGGCTCGGTAGATACTGAGTTGCCAGACAGTATTGTCCATGAGAAGATCCGCGCAGCCGTGAAAGGCAATATGTATGGTGAAGATATGCTCAATCTCAAGCCCGAGGATATCGCCAATGCCATTCTGTATGCCATCACCCAGCCGGCACATGTGGATGTCAGCGAACTGCTTATCCGCCCGCTGGTACAGGAA
Organism: Amphritea atlantica; assembly: GCA_024397875.1. Taxonomy (NCBI): domain Bacteria; kingdom Pseudomonadati; phylum Pseudomonadota; class Gammaproteobacteria; order Oceanospirillales; family Oceanospirillaceae; genus Amphritea; species Amphritea atlantica. Next base: position 1,977,537 of record CP073344.1, on the reverse strand, counting down.
AATTAAGCCGGCTTGCCCTGCTTAATTGTAAGCCTGAGGTTATCTTTATCGCGCTGTTAACGTAAGATCGGTTTACAGATTTGCGAATAACAGCTTGGGATATTTATTTTGTACAAGTTACTGATTTTTGACTGGGACGGCACCATCATCGATTCTGCTGCACGGATCGTTTCCAGCATGCAAAAAGCAGCGCGGGATCTCGATCAGCCTGAACTGACCGATGACGCTGTGCGTAACATTATTGGGCTGGGATTGCCTGAAGCGATTCGGGCGCTGATTCCTGATGTCGACGATGCCATCATCCCCCAATTGCGGGAGCGCTATGGCCATTATTATCTGAATGCTGACGACACGCCGACTGCGTTGTTTGAGGGTGTAGAAGAAACCCTGGTTAACCTCAGGCAGAAAGGCTTTCGGCTGGCCGTTGCTACCGGTAAAAGTCGCCGCGGACTGCAGCGGGTTTTTGGGGATACGGGGCTTGAATACCTGTTTGAAACCTCCCGCTGTGCCGATGAAACCACCTCAAAGCCCCATCCGCATATGCTTGAAGAGATTCTTGACGAGACTGGTTTAGCTGCAACTGATGCGGTGATGATCGGTGATACGGAATTTGATCTGGAAATGGGTGTCAGAGCAGGTATGGATACGATAGCGGTCAGTTATGGTGCGCATCATATTGACCGGTTAATGCAATACAACCCGGCACTGGTGATGCACCGTTTTCCTGAACTGGAAAGCTGGCTGACAGATGTATCACTGAATCATTCATAAAGCGATAATGAAATTTTAAGCACATTAAGGAGAACCGCGTGGGCTCAAATCCCTGGGAAGCTGAAGACAGCAAGGAAACTGAAGCTGCAAAACCAAGTGAGAGCAAAACCAAAGAGTGGCGATTGATAGAGAAAACCATGATGGGGCTGCAGAAAGAGCAGCGTGCGGCCCGTCGCTGGGGGATCTTCTTCAAATTGCTGACCTTTGGTTATCTGTTTGTGATTCTCGGCATTTATCTGTTTGCGGACACTTTCACCCCGGATATGGATGAGGGTGGGGAGCATACGGCAGTGGTACAGGTAAAAGGTGTGATTGCCGATGGCGAAGATGCCAGTGCCGATCATATTATTGGTGCGCTGCGCAGAGCCTTTGAAGATGAGGGGAGCAAGGCGATTATTCTGCGGATTAACAGTCCCGGTGGCAGCCCGGTTCAGTCAGGCTATGTCTACGATGAAGTAAAGCGTCTGCGGGCGCTGCATCCTGAGAAAAAAGTCTACGCCGTGATTCTGGATATTGGCGCATCAGGGGCGTACTACATTGCAGCCTCTGCGGATGAAATTTACGCCGATAAAGCCAGTTTGGTGGGCTCCATTGGCGTGGTATCTTCGGGCTTTGGATTTGTTGATCTGATGGAGAAGGTCGGCGTTGAACGTCGTAACCTGATCTCGGGTGAGAATAAAACCTTCCTCGATCCGTTTTCACCACTGAAGGATAAAGACCGGGCTTTTTGGCAGACGGTGCTGGATACGACGCATAAGCAGTTTATCGATCAGGTGCGTAAAGGTCGTGGCGACCGCCTGCAACAAAACGATCAGTTGTTCAGCGGTCTGGTATGGACCGGCGAACAGGCGCTGGATCTGGGCCTGATCGACGGTCTCGGCAGCAGCGGTTACGTGGCCAGGGAAATTGTCGGCGCAGAAAAACTGGTCGACTACACACCTAAAGGCTCACCACTGGAGCAGTTGATCGACCGGCTCGGCGTTACCTTTGGTAAAACCATCGCCAGCCAGATGGGGCTTAACAACTCAGTACAGCTGCGCTGAAAATCAGGCACTGAAAGTGAAGGCCGTTGCAGAGATGCAGCGGCCTTTTTTATTGTCTGTTTGCAGGTTCAACAGTGTCAACTTCCCATCTATGGCCTAAGCTGGTTTGATGAGTACCAACGGATTAGTGTTACTGAAGCACTGATACTTTCCTCATTTTAATACAGAAACAGTGTAGTTATTGCCTGTATAGCAACAGTTTAATCGTTTCGCAGACCAGAGAATCTGGCAGCTTAAGCTGGCTGTCACAGAGTCTGCACCTGAATCGCGCTTTGTCATGGATGAGTTTCATACAGATCCCCACAGCTAAGCCGCTGCGGCAGCAAAATGCGCCAATCAGGCTACCCGGTAGTTGTAGGCAGAATACAGTCTGCTTGACGACCCGGTAGCCATACTTACTTAACCGCAAAAAGGAAATCCGCATGCGAATAGCTAAACAAGACATTGATGTAAAAATGGAGATTCCCGGCGCTGTGATTCGTCAGCAAACGGAGTTTGGTGATGCCACAGGGCTGGGGAAAATCAGTGGAGAATACTTCACGCTTTCGGCCGGTGTCGATACCACTCCGCTGTTTCAGGGGCTGGATGGTAATATGTGTCAGTGTCCTCACTGGGGCTTCGTTGTAAAAGGTGAGTTGACCACCACCGATGCCAGCGGCAAACAGGAGACGGTAAATACCAATGACCTGTTTTACTGGCCTCCGGGCCACAACGTAAAGGTCACTGCCGATGCTGAGATCGTGATGTTCAGCCCTCAGAGTGAGCACAGCCATGTAATCAGTCATATGATCGAGAAAGTGAGTGGCTGAATCTGAATGTCTTCTTATCAGATCTGATTGAAATTTATTGCAAGCGCCTTGTAGTCACTATGGGGCGTTTTCTATATAAGCACCTGAAAAAAGGGGCAGGCGGTGCACTGATCAGATCTCCGGCTTTGTCCTCTATGCTCTTTTCTATTTATCTCCAGACAGTGGTTGGCATCGCTTTATAATGGCTGAAAGATTGTTTAACTTAAGGGGATACGCTAAAAGGTTTACCTGTAAATAATAAAAAATTACCCAACTGTGGCCTGTGTGATGCCAGTATCGTTTTGTTTAATAAAGTTTCTCAGCTGATTGAAGACGCTGCTTGGTGGCTTTGGAGAGCCGGATAAAGTTTACCGATTATTTTTGAGGTTGATGGCTTATATAACCAGATATCTGCCTTTACTGTTGGTTTCAGGCAAGGCGTTGTTAGCTGACGCATGGTCGTGGCACAAATAGGTTTCATGTTGAACGGTTGAGCTGCACTATATAGCAGCATCAGTTCCGGGTGGATCGGAACTGAGCATCAGAGGATCATACGCATCAAACACCTGAATAAGTTTTGATGCGCTTAACACAGAGGCTTTTAATGAATCTTGATAAAGCGAGAAAGCGTATCGAAAAGCATGTGAAGAAGGGTGAGCGAGGATATCCGCTGATCGCACTATGCTATTCCGGGGAGACCGCTGACTGTGCCACACAGGTAGCTATTCAGTTTATTGCTGAAGAAGGGGCTGAGCCTCAGGAGCAGACATTTACTGCTAAAACTGATGTCAGAAAGGATGAGGTTATCCAGACAACCGTGTTGAAAATTATTGAACGGGCGGAGGCAAACATGGTTACTGAAACAGAGTCTGTTGCTGTTATATAGCAGGCTCTGAGTTCGACGTCGAAACGACCCCGCAAGCCGGCCTCGCAGGCTATGAAAAGGATGGATCAATATGACAGGAATCTATCTGCAGCCAACGCTGACAGGAACCATGATAACCCTCCGGCCGCTGCTGGCGGAGGATTTTGATGCATTGTATGAAGCTGCATCGGACCCCGTCATCTGGGCGATGCATCCGGACTCGCTTCGTTACGAACGCGATATTTTTGAGCAGCGTTTTTTTAACGGGGCGATTAGCAGTGGTGGTGCGCTGGCCGTTATTGATAACAATACTGCCAGGATGATCGGTTCATCCCGCTACTATGACTGGAACCCCGAGTTGCGCGAAATTGCGATAGGTTTCACTTTTCTGGAGCAGGCCTGTTGGGGGAAAGGCGTTAACACCGAGATGAAAGCGCTGATGCTGAATCATATTTTCACCTATGCTGATAGTGTCTGGTTTCATGTTGCTGCAGAGAACCTCCGGTCGATCAGGGCGGTTGAAAAACTTGGCGCAACCTATTCGCATAAAGAGGGCCGGGCAGTAGAAGATAAGCCCTTTGTGCAGCTATATTACAAACTGACACAGCCAGCTTATCGCGCGGTATGTGGTTTATAAAAATTCAAATAGATTAATAGAAGACAGTCAGGGTGAACAGTATGACCTATCCAATCGAGGGTTCCTGCCAGTGTGGTGGGGTAAAGTATCGGCTTTTAAAAGAGCCCATGATGGTGGTTGCTTGCCATTGTAAAGAGTGTCAGAAACTCTCAACCAGCGCGTTCAGTATCACGGCGATGGTGAATGCCTCTGATGTCGAATTTGAAGGTGAAATGGCAGAATGGAGCCGCTTAGCGGATAGTGGAAATACCAGCGCTGCTAAGTTTTGTCCTACCTGCGGTAACCGCATCTATCATTTTAATCCTGCTGAGCCTGACAAAATTAAGCTCAAGCCATCCAATCTTTCCGATACCAGTATTATCAAACCTGCTGCGCATGTCTGGGTCAGTGAAAAACAGGACTGGTTCACCATACCGGAAGGCGTGAAGGTGTTTGATAAGCAGCCATAAATCGTCTCAGACTGGCAGAGACTGAATCAGGCAGTAAACACGACCTGAAGATGTAAGGGGGAAGGGGTAAAAATAGTTCAGGGATACGTCAGGCACATTCGGGAATTGTATGAGTCATAACCATAACCATAGCCATCAGGTCGGCGATTACAACCGCGCCTTTGCGATTGGTATCGCCCTTAATCTCATATTTGTTGTAATTGAAACGATCTATGGTGTGTTGTCTGACTCGCTTGCACTGATTGCCGACGCAGGGCACAACCTGAGTGATGTATTCAGTCTGCTGCTTGCCTGGGGGGCAAGTTATCTTGCTAAAAAAGCCGCCACCGAAAAACGGACCTATGGTTTGCGTAAAGCTACCGTCATGGCTTCTCTGGGCAGTGCGATACTTTTACTGATTGCGCTGGGCGGTATCGCCTGGGAAGCGGTTAATCGTGTTTCAGACCTGGCGCCAGTAGAGGGGATGACGGTGATAGTTGTCGCTGCTATCGGTGTTGTTATCAATACGCTGACCGCTCTGCTGTTTGTCAGCGGCCAGAAGAACGATCTGAATATCAAGGGCGCCTTCCTGCATATGGCCGCCGATGCAGTGGTCTCGCTCGGCGTAGTCGTTGCAGGTCTGTTTATTCTGTTTAAAGGCTGGTTATGGATCGATCCGGTGATCAGTCTGGTTATCGTAGTAGTCATTCTGATCGGGACATTGGGGTTACTGAAAGATTCTCTGAACTACGCCCTGGATGCGGTGCCGGACAGTATCGATATCCCTGAACTGAGGCAATATTTTATCGGTCTGGAGTCAGTGGAGCGTATCCATGATCTGCATGTCTGGCCGCTGAGTACTACTGAAATAGCGCTAACAGTTCATCTGGTTGTTAACGATACTGAGCTGGATAACCAGTTTCTGCGCAATCAGCAGCAGTACCTTCATGATCATTTTGGTATTGCGCATTCTACTCTCCAGATAGAGTCGTCCCGGGATCTACAGAACTGCATGCTGGATAATTGGAAGTTGCATAAGGGGCCATGAATATTACCGTTAAACCGAAGAGTAGATAGTGTTCAGCTGGGTATCGACAATCTGGCTTGCCGGGGTGAGTGTCAGACGCTGCCAGGGTACAAAACCAAAATACCAGCAATGCCATAGGCCTGACGAAGCCTGTGGATTTTGATTTAGCAGATTTTCCAGAGTGAGAATTTCGCCTAACCGAACCCCGACCGCGTCTTTGTATACCAGATAAACAAGCTTGGAGCAGAACAGACGATCTGAGTCGAAGTCGAACCCTGGGTGATAAAGCGTACCAATATGCTCGCAGGTTAGTTGTTTAAGTTTTTCAACCTGCTCAGTGGTTATCGGTTGCTTTAGGCGGCGCACCATAACCTGCCCGTTCCGGGTGCGCTGAAGGAATTTTCTTAAGGGAGTTTTGCAGACGAAAGGGACTTTGCTTTCTACCACGACCCACTGATTGTTTTCTTTAATGACAAACCCGACGTGAGAGCACCAGCTACCGGTTTCTCGTGCAACCTGTCGACATATTAAGAGGTCGATTGATGAGAAGATAAGATCTCCTTCCTTCAGCAGGCTGCTGACCTGACGTTCAAGCTGAACTGTGTTCATCTGTTTCATTTCCCCATCCTTTGATAACAGCTTTATGAGCTGTTGCTTAAACAGTACAAAAGACTGTATTCAGTTGCGGGTCATTGATCTGGCTGGCCGGGGTGAGTGTCTGACGTTTCCAGGGAATAAAGCCTAAGAACCAGCAGCGCCAGAATCTGACTGATGCCTGTGGGTTTTCCTGCAGAAGTTGTTCCAGGGTTTGTGTTTTACCCAGCTTAATACCGAGGGCATCTTGATAAACCAGGTGGACAAACTTAGAGCAGAACTGACGTTTAGAATCGAAATCGAATCCCAGGTGGTAGAGTGTGGTCGGAAGGCTGGCCGATAAGTTTTCTGCAGACTGCTTCAGTTGCCCGATCTCTGAAGGAGATAGCGGCTGCTTCAGGCGGCGCACCATCACTTCGCCGTTACAGGTTCGGCTGAGAAATTTGCGCAACGGGGTTTTGCTGACAAAAGGAACTTTACTCTCTACTACCAGCCATTGATTGTCTTCTTTAATGGCAAAACCTACATGGGAACACCAGCTGCCAGTACCTTTGGCAACCTGCTTATAGAGAAAAGCGTCGATAGAGATAAACAGAATATCGCCTTCCTGAAGCGTGGCAGACATTTGTTGCTCAAGGCGGTTAAGGTGGGTGTGTTTCATCTTCAGCTCCGGTGTTATGCAGTTCGATGGAGCTGATTCTGTGAGATTCCGGGCGTGTTATGAATCTGAAGCTAAAAAGTATTAAATACTAATACTTAACGGCGCAGATATGCGGTTGTCCGGGTGTTACTGCCGCTGTAAATAGCAAAAAAGCCGGTACCTTTCAGCACCGGCCCTGCATAAGTCTGATTATTTCCGTTGAATCGACGCGCTATTGTGTGAGTGTTTCACTCAATGCCCGGATATGATCCGGACCAATACCGCAGCAGCCGCCAATTAACTCAGCACCGAGCGCCTGCCACTGTTGCGCCCATTGCAGATAGGTTACAGGTGTCAGGTCGGCACGCAGCTCATCAAGGCCGTCATTTGCAGTGGCATTTTTAGGCTGAGGCGGGAATGCATTTGCATAGGCGCCAATTTTAATTGCTTTGGCATAGTGAGCCAGTTCCTGTTTGGTCACCTCAATCGCTTTGGCAATGATCTCCGGCTGGCTGCAGTTAAACAGGATTGCATCAACGCCAGCCTCAGCCATCGATTGAACCGCCGCACTGACGGTTTCACCGGAACGCAGCAGTGGCTGCTCGGTGGTTTCAGCGTCTTCAAGCGTGAAGGATACCCAGAACGGTTTGCGATCCGTATCGATGCGGTCGACCAGTGCTTTGATCGCCAGGGGTTCTGCAATCAGGCTTTGGGTTTCATTGAGCCAGAGATCAATATGGGGGTTAAGCGCTGTGATCAGCGGGACAGCAATCTCTTCGACCCGTTCGGGTTGATACAGATCGGCACGGTAGGAGCCAAACAGAGGCGCCACCGATCCGGCAACCAGCACATGATCCCTACCGGTTTCATTAATGGCTTCACGGGCGACGGTTGCCGCCTGTTCTGCCAGTGCTGCACCGCGTTCTTTAAAACAGTCTTCACCGATATGAAAAGGTACCAGCGCATAGCTGTTGGTGGTGATGATCTCAGAGCCCGCATCAATGTAGGCCTTGTGCACCTCTTTGACAATGTCGGGGGCTTCCATCATTGCCAGTGCTGACCACTCTGGTTGCTTAAAAGGTGCGCCCCGACGCTCAAGCTCTCTGCCCATTCCACCATCAAGTATCGTGACTTTTCTCATAGCACTTTTATCCAGTTAATTCAGAATTGGCGCAATTCTATCCTCACGGGAAAAGGATTCAAACAGGATTGGCCAGATTCACCCTGAATAATGCCAATTAGTTAATAGCCATTAAAAAAACAGACCCTAAGCCCCGGATAAGATGGCTACTCGACGCGTTGACTTTTGGCTATATTGGTTCTGCTGTTGGTGCACGCCGTTCATGGTGCCATTTTTATTTATTATATGAGTCGTATAAATGAAACACAGATCCATTGGGAGTGAGTTTGATAAAGCAGGTGCAGGCACAAAAACTGTGTGGGGCGGTGAGCAGGTTAACCATCCGTATAATGCGACCCAAGTCCCAATAGTGGCGAGCGCTGCGCATAGTTATGATGATGTTGATCACTGGTATAACGTAGCCCTCGGCGATGCGTCAGGGTTTATCTATAGCCGTATGGGTAACCCGACAGTCGAAGCGCTGGAAGCAAAACTCTGTGCCCTTGAGGATGCGCAATCTGCTGTTGCGTTCAGTAGTGGCATGGCAGCTATTAGTAGCGTGCTATATACCTTTTTATCTAATGGCAAAAGAGTGGTTTCGACGAAGGACAGCTACGGTGGAACCAACAAAATCTTTGAAGAATTTCTGCCCCGAATGGGGGTAAGCGTTTATCTTTGTGAGACCGCGGATCATGAAGCGATCGAGCGGGAGATCGTCCGAGGCTGTGATGTTCTTTATCTTGAAACACCCACTAATCCAACCCTGAAAATCATTGATATCAAGCGACTTGTGAAAGCTGCACAATCAGTTGGCGCGCTGGTGATCGCGGATAATACCTTCGCTACACCGCTGAATCAGCAGCCGTTATCGCTGGGCGTGGATCTGGTGGTTCACAGTGCGACTAAGTTTCTCAGCGGACACGGTGATGTGCTGGGCGGTCTCGTGTGCGGCCGGGAGGCGCTCATTAGTCAGGTGCGGCATTACCGGGAAATTAACGGTGCAACACTGGACCCGTTTGCGGCTTATATGATCATCCGGGGAATCAAAACCCTGGCGCTGCGAATACGTCAGCAGCAGGCCAGTGCACAGATGATCGCTGAGTTTCTGCTCACCGAACCGTTAGTCGCATCGGTCAACTATCCGGGTTTACCAGAACATCCCAACCATCCAATTGCCTGTGAGCAGATGACGGGCTTTGGTGCCATTGTCAGCTTTGTTGTTCATGGTGGCATGGACACGGTCAAGGTGTTACTGCCGCAGCTACAGTATGCGCATTGTGCCGGTAACCTGGGAGCCGTTGAAACTATCTATGGGCCGGCAAGAACCACCAGCCATGTTGAAAATACACTGGAGGAGCGGTTAGCGCTGGGTATATCGGAAGGGCTGGTGCGCATCTCCGTCGGGATTGAAGAAACCGATGATCTGCTGAATGACCTGAAACAGGCATTTGCCGCAGTAAGGCGCCAGCAACAAGGCTGATATATTCCAACTATCGATTCTCTGTCTGGTTAGATTTTATCCTGATCGACGGGTGCGAAAGCGGCGGAAAGTCGTTAAGATAGCGCGCTTTTTAGAAGCGCCGTCAGTGCAATGATCAGTCAGTTAATTATCAATACGTTAAACATGAGAGATCTGAAAATGAAAAAAATGATAGCGGCGGCCGCAGTGATATTCGCGGCAGGGACCGGTAGTGCATCTGCCACGGACCTGTGGGAACAATCGGCCTTGAATCAAGTGTTACAGCGCGGCGAATTGCAGGTATGTCTGGAAGCGGGTTATATGCCGTTCGATATGCGTAATAAGAAGGGTGACATTGTTGGCTTTGATGTTGATATCGCTAAAACTATGGCCAAGGCGATGGATGTCAAACTGGATCTGCGTAACACCGCCTGGGATGGCATCATTCCTGCGCTACTGACCGGTAAGTGTGACCTTATCATCTCTGGTATGACAATTAACCCTGAGCGTAACCTGAAAGTGAACTTTACCGACCCCTACATTGTAGTCGGTCAGACTATTTTGCTCAGCCCTGCGCTGAAGGATAAAGTTAAAAGCTATAAAGACCTGAATGATGAAAAGTACCGCATTACCACCAAGTTGGGAGCGACCTCTGACTACGCCACCAAAAAATATATGAGTAAAGCCAAGCTGAATCTGTTTGAAACTGAATCAGAGGCTGCGCTGGAAGTGATTAACGGAAATGCAGATGCCTTTATTTATGATCTGCCATACAACGCCATCTATTCATCACAGAATGTTGGTAAGGTGATCCATCTGGATCAATCATTTACCTATGAACCGCTGGGCATGGCCGTGCGTAAAGGTGATCCGGACTTTCTTAACTTCCTGAATAACTACCTGGCTCAGATTAAAGGCGATGGTACCTACGACAAACTCTACAATAAATGGTTTGTCAGTGACGCCTGGATTAAAACCGTTCAGTAAGCAGGCTCTTTTTACCCGGCGGGGGCGCAGAGATGTGTCACCCGCATACTCTCCGAAAAATGTTGGTGCGACACTTTATTCTGCCAACTAACCTAGTCGTTATCGTTAGTAATTATAAATGAGGCATCGCTCTGTAATGCAAACGCAATCTAACCAGCTTTTTTGGAAAGCGGTTTTTATTCTGATTATGCTTGGTTTAGGCGTTGGCATCTATGTGTCCAGTAAGTCCATCGATTATACCTGGCGGTGGGAGCGTATTCCCCAGTATCTAATCAGTATGGAACCGCTGGAGATTCGTGCCCCGTTTGATGGCAGTGTCTCCCAGGCGGATACGAAGCACCAACGCATTACCGTTGAATCGGATTATGGTGATGATCCTTTTATTGTTGAAAAATTCGATGATCTGAACGTCAGTGAAGGTGATACTGTATTTGAAGGCGATATCATAGCCCGGCAGGAACACTGGAATCTGGGGCCGCTCTCATGGGGGCTGATCATGACCCTCAAACTGTCTGTAGTCTCTTTGGTCTTTGCAATGCTTATCGGCCTGTTTGCAGGGCTGGCACGTATTTCATCCAACCCTGCACTGCGTTACCTGTCAGTCACGTATATCGAGTTGATTCGTGGCACACCTTTGCTGGTACAGATTTTTATTTTCTATTTCTTTATCGGTACCGTTCTGGATCTGGACCGGTTTACTGCTGGGGTTGCCGCGCTGGCGGTGTTTACCGGTGCTTATATTGCTGAGATTGTGCGCTCCGGTATTCAGTCGATTAATCCAGGGCAGATGGAAGCTGCCCGCAGCCTGGGCATGAACTATGTGCAGGCGATGATCTACGTGATTTTGCCTCAGGCATTCAAGCGCACACTGCCGCCAATGGCGGGACAGTTTATCAACCTGATAAAAGACTCCTCGCTGGTGTCCGTTATCTCTATAACCGATCTGACTAAAGCGGGACGTGAAGTTGTCAGTTCAACTTTCGCTCCATTTGAAGTCTGGTTTGCTGTCGCGTTGTTATATCTGGTGCTGACAGGAGGACTGTCATGGGCAATTCAAAAGCTGGAAAAGAGGTTGTCTGCCAGTGACTAATATAAGCAATGAAAACATAATTATCGCCACCGATGTCGACAAGATCTATCCCAATGGCTGTCATGCGCTTAAAAAAGTATCACTGAAGGTGGAGAAAGGTGAGGTAGTGGTGATTATTGGCCCGAGTGGTTCGGGTAAGTCCACTTTTCTGCGCACCCTGAATCAACTGGAAACCATTTCCGGTGGTTCGATTGTGGTGGATGGTTTTGATCTGACCAGTAAGCATACCAATATCAACCGGGTGCGTGAAAAGGTCGGCATGGTATTTCAGTCGTTTAATCTGTTCCCGCATAAGACTGCTCTGGGTAATGTGATGCTGTCGCCCCTCAAGGTTCAGAAAAAAACTCAGCCGCTCGCCGAAAAGGAGGGTAAGGATCTGCTGTATAAGGTCGGTCTGGCCGATCGCATGGATAACTATCCTTCTCATCTGTCGGGTGGTCAGCAGCAGCGCGTCGCGATCGCCCGGGCGTTGGCGATGATGCCGGATATTATGCTGTTTGATGAACCCACCAGCGCGCTTGATCCGGAAATGGTGGGTGAGGTTCTCGATGTCATGAAGAGCCTTGCCGCAGATGGCATGACCATGGTAGTAGTAACCCATGAAATGGGCTTTGCCCGGGAGGTAGCGGATCGCGTGGTGTTTATGGAAGAGGGAGAGCTGGTGTTCGAGGAACAGCCAGAACGCTTCTTTAACTCCGCTAATGCACGCTTGCAGCGCTTTCTGGGTCAGGTTCTCTGATAGCTTATCAGCTGATAAAGCTCTGTTCTGATCAGCAGTGACGATCCGGGCAGAGGTATTTAGGATCTGGCAATGAATCACAAGGCGTTACCTCCGTTAAACTGGCTCTGTACCTTTGAAGCGTCTGCCCGACGTTTGAACTTTACCCATGCCGCTCAGGAGCTCTGCCTGACCCAGGGTGCTGTCAGCCAGCAGATGCGTTTGCTGGAAGATCATCTGGGGGTAACGCTGTTTAAGCGCCTGCCCCGGGGGCTGAGTCTCACCGAAGAGGGACAGTCCTATCTGCCGGTGGTGCAGGATGCTATCTCGCGGCTGGCAGCAGGTACCAGTGAACTGTTTAGTCAGAGTGATAATCCACCCATTAAAATTCGCGGTAGTTTGTCATTTTTCATCCACTGGCTCGCCCCCCGGCTGGCTGACTTCAAAGCGCGCCACCCACATATTGATATTCGTTATATCAGTAATCTCTGGGTCAAAGACATTGATGATGAAGATGATCTCGAAATTCGCTGGGGCAATGGCCGCTGGCCCGGTCTGACAAGCAGCAGGCTGACCTGGGATGAGTTGTTTCCGGTCTGCTCACCGGCGTTAGTTGCCCGCTCCCCGATAACCACAACAGCTGACCTCGCCGCTCATACCCTGTTACATGTCATGGGTTATGAAGAGGGCTGGGGCTATTGGCTATCAATGGTCGGAGAAGACCGGGTAAATCCCTCCCGGGGGATGCAGTTTGATACCCTGTTGGCATCGTTACGTATCGCCGAGTTGGGTCAGGGTGTCGCGCTGGGCCGCTCTTCGATAGTGGAAGATCTGTTGCAGGAGGGACGATTAATCGCCCCTCTGAGCCAGCGGGTTGAAGCCGGGGAGTCATTCTATCTGGTACGTCGTTCGGGTATTGACCTTTCCCCCGACCCCGAACTTTTTTCTACCTGGCTAATTGAAGAGGCTATCCGGCCGATCAATACGCCGATCCCGGATCTCCAATAATTGCTTCTTTTATTCTGAGAATAGCTCGAAGATCAGGTTTCGAAACCAGATGTTGCCCGTGTCCTGATGGAAGCGACGGTGCCAGAAGGTGTTTATCTGTGCCGGTGGAATATCAACCGGATGAGGTCGAATTACCAGCCCCAACTTGTCTGCAGTTTGCAGTGCCAGTTTTTCCGTGACAGTGGCAATCAGGTCCGTTTCAGCAACGATGTATGGAGCGGAGATAAAATGGGGCAGTTTGAGTCTTGATATCCGATTGACGCCGCTACGCACCAGAATTTTTTCTACTTTTCCATGTCCCGTGTCCTGAGCATCGATGATGATCTGCTCTGCCTGAGAGAAACGTTCCAGCGTCAGTTCTCCCTCAGCCATAGGATGATTTTTGCGCATCAGACAGACATAGTCCTGATCAAACAAACGACGTTGATAAAAACCCGCTTCCAGCTGAGGTATTAAGCCGATAGCCAGATCGACGCTACCTGTCTCTAAATCCTCTTTGAGTGAACGCCCGGTGTCTCTTACAGTACTGATTGAGATGTTCGGTGCATGTACAGAAAGATAAGCCATTAACGTGGGGAGCATATAGATCTCACCCAGGTCGGTCATGCTGACGCAGAAGGATCGGTCACTTGAAAGGGGGTCAAAGCGTTCCTGATAATTAATGCCGTCCTGCAGTGTGCTTAGCGCATAGCCTATTGATTCCGCAATATTATCTGCAAAAGGGGTTGGGCGCATCCCACGGGCGGTGCGTTCAAAAAGCTCATCTCCAAGAGCAACGCGCAGTCTGGCTAGTGCATTACTGATAGCTGGCTGGGTTAGTCCCAGTTGCTCTGCCACCAGGCCGGTCTTGCGTTCCCGATACATTAATTGAAAAACAATCAGCAGATTCAGGTCGATATCCTGAAGTCTTATCATAAAAGAGATCTCACTATTATGAATATCATCTATTAACGATATTGTATGTCTGAATATTAGATCGCGCCCTATAGTGTTTGTAAAGCAGCAAAGCTTAACGATAAATAATAACTAAAGAGCAGGGCGCCGATGGATATTCTAGTAAAACCTATTAACAAGGCTATCTCTGTTTCGTCAAATAGCACACTGCTTGATGCCTTTATCACAAACGAAGTGCCAATCTCCTATAGCTGCATGTCAGGCCGCTGTGGTACCTGTCGCTGCAAGGTTGTGGAAGGAGAGGTGACCGGACCTTCTGCGGCTGATGGTCGTCTGGCGAGACAAGGGCAGTTTGTTCTGGCCTGTCAGAGTCATATTGAAAGCGACTGTATTATTGAGATCCCTGAGCCTGATGAGATCATTATCTATCCGACTAAAACATTGAAAGCCACGGTGACCCATTATGAATCACTATCGTTCGATGTCCGTCGGTTACGTTTAAAAACGAATAAACCTTTTGACTACGCGCCCGGACAGTTCGTCAATCTCACCTTCTGGCGCGAGGACGGTACCCGTTCCTATTCCATGGCCGGAGTTCGGAAGGATAACGAGCTGGAATTTCATATCCGGGTGGTTCCGGATGGACGGGTGACCTCCAGGCTTGATGAGACTTTAAAGGTTGGCAGCTCAGTTAAACTCAACGGTCCTCTGGGCGCTTCCTATCTTCGTACTACTCATGAAGGTCCTATGTTGTGTGTTGCCACCGGAACCGGCCTTGCGCCAGTGCTTTCCATTATTCGCGGCGCTCTTGAGTCGGGCATGCCTAACCCTATCCATCTTCTATTTGGCGCACGTACTCAGGCCGACCTATATGGAATCGATTTGCTTGAGCAGTTGAGTAGTGGCTACGAAAACTTTGAATACACACTGACACTGGATCACACCACCGAAAGTAAAGGTTACTTTCGGGGCCTGGTGACCGATGCGATCACGGAACTGTTCCCTGATCTCCGCGACTGGCGTATCTACCTGGCAGGAGCTCCTGCCATGGTTGAAGCTGCTTCTATTGCCTGCACATTGCGTCAGGCCAATATTGAACATATCTATGCGGATGCATTTTACCCAAGTGGAGTTTAGGTAAAAAAAGAGATTTAAGTAGTTGAAAGTAAATATAAAAATAAATCACAGGTGAGAAAAATGAATCAGGAAAACATGATTCCGATTAAACCAGTCTGGGGGTTTGATGATACCAGTCGAATCCCTTTCGAAGCCTATACCCGTGATGATATTCACCAGCAGGAACTCGATAAACTCTTCTATAACAACCACTGGTGCTATGTCGGACTTGAAGTTGAAATTCCGGAAAATGGCGATTTTAAGCGGACCGTTGTCGGTGAGCGATCAGTCATTATGGTGCGCGGTAAAGACGACGATATCTATGTCGTAGAAAACGTTTGTGCTCACAGAGGCATGCGTTTCTGTCGTGAAAAGCATGGTAATGCGAAGAGCTTTACCTGCCCTTATCATCAGTGGAACTACGATACCGAAGGTAATTTGCAGGGCGTACCTTTCCGACGTGGGGTCAGACAGGACGGTGAAGTTAAAGGCGGAATGCCTAAGGACTTCAAACCAGCCGATCATGGTCTGACGAAGCTGCGGGTTGCCCGGAGAGGCGGCGTTGTTTTTGCCAGCTTTGATTATGATGTCGAATCTTTTGAAGATTACGTTGGTCCGGAGATGTTGGAGTATTTTGATCGGATGTTTAACGGTCGGAAACTGACACTACTGGGCTATAACAAGCAGCGTATTCCGGGTAACTGGAAGCTGATGATGGAAAATATAAAAGACCCCTATCACCCCGGCTTATTACATACCTGGTTTGTCACTTTTGGTCTCTGGCGCGCAGATAACCGTTCTGAACTAAAGATGGATAAGCACTTCCGTCACGCAGCGATGATCTCTACACGGGGAGCTGGCGGCAAAGATGCTCAGACGACTAACGTCTCCAGCTTTAAAGACTCGATGCAGCTTAATGATCCAAGTTTTCTGGATGTCGAAGTAGAGCCCTGGTGGAACGGACCAACGGCGGTGATGATGACGCTGTTTCCCAGTGTCATTCTGCAACAACAGGTAAACAGCGTCAGTACCCGTCATATCCAACCCAACGGTCATGGTTCATTTGATTTCGTCTGGACTCACTTTGGTTATGAAGATGACAGTCCTGAACTGACAGAGCGCCGCCTGCGTCAGGCGAACCTGTTTGGCCCGGCGGGATTTGTCTCAGCAGACGATGGTGAAGTGATTGAGTTCTCTCAGGAAGGCTTTGAACAGAAACCGTCACATCATTCAATCGCAATGCTGGGTGGTCGCGAAATCGAAGATACGGATCATATGGTCTCGGAAACACTGATTCGCGGCATGTATAAATACTGGCGCAAGATGATGGGGATTTAATGATGAACACCGAGATGTATTTAACCGTTAGCCAGTTTTATCAGGACTATGCCGCAGCAGTGGATCAGGCCGATTGGCCGGCCTGGATCGCTCTGTTTGCCGACGACTGCGTTTATAAAATTCAGTCCCGTGAGAACTTTGATCGGAATCTGCCGATGGCGGCGCTGTCGCTGACCACTAAGGGGATGCTGAAGGATCGTATTTACGGCATCACTGAAACGATCTTTCATGATCCGTATCTGCAGACCCATGTGATTGCAGCACCACGGATTTTGTCTCAGACCGTCACTGCCATCGAATCACAGGCTAATTACGCTGTATATCGCACTAAAAACAACGGTATCGCTGAATTGTTTAATGTTGGGTGTTATATCGATCGCCTGCAGATGACTGACGCCGGTCTCAGGATTGAGTCGCGTATCTGTGTATTTGATAACGACATGATACTGAATTCACTGATTTATCCAATCTGAAGCGATTGGCGTAATGATGGCTGACGGGCCTTTGGGTGAGAAGTACCAGTCAGCCAGTTTAAAACTGATCTATCGAGGTAAAAAAGATGAGTGATAACTGGAAGAGTGCGGTGAGTGTTACTGATATTCCTGATGATGATGTTATTGGCATCAGCATCGGGGGGCATCAGATCGCACTTTATAAATATGAAAATGAGATCTTCGCTACGGATAACGTTTGTACCCATGGTCAGGCGCTGTTGAGTGATGGCTTTCTTGAAGATGGGGAGATCGAATGCCCATTGCATCAGGGGCGATTTTGCATAAAGAGCGGCAAGACGATGTGTGAACCCTTAACCGAAGATCTCAAAACATACCCGGCCCGGGTTGAAGAAAATCAGGTCTATCTGCTGCTCGACTGAATCAGTCGGGAAAAGCCCAACACAATAAATATAACTATCGGGAAACTATTATGAAAAAGTTACTAATACCACTGGTTGCTGCCTGCACCGTGACACTCTGTTCGGTCACTGCATCTGCTCAAATGCTGTCCATTGCCTCTCCGCCGCAGGGTTCCGTGTGGAATACCATGAGCAACTCCATTGCCAATGTAGCCCGGTCAGAGACAGGGCAGAATGTCATAGTGCAACCCTACAGCGGTAATCGCGCCATGATGGATGCGGTTGATCAGGGGCTGGCTGAGTTTGCCATAAACGACGTTAACGATGTCATCGTTGCCGTATCGGGTGAAGGGGATTACGCAGGAGGCCGTAAGCGTCAGAATCTGCGTATTGCTTTACGCATCAGCCCACAACCGATTGGTATCTTTGTTCGAAAGGATTCCGGGATTAATCGCATCGAAGATCTGGCGGGTAAAAAAGTCGCTGCCGGATGGAATGCGTTTCCAATTGGGCGTTCACATATGAGCGCTATGCTGGCTACCGGAGGCCTGACCTGGGATGACGTTGATCAGGTACCGGTTCCCGATCTTATCAGGGCTGCAGATAATCTTTCGTCCGGGCGTATTGATGCCACTTATTTTGCCATTGGAGGACCTAAAGTGGCTGAAGTTAATGCTGCCGTGGGTGGGGTGAAGTTTCTTCCCCTGAACAACGATGAAAAGGCGAAACAAGCGATGTTGAAAATACGTCCTGCTTTCTACTTCTCAGACGTTAAACCTGCGCCACATCTGGTGGGTATTGAAGAGCCGATAGCGATGCTGACCTGGGATAATGTACTGGTGGTTAATGCAGAGGTATCTGATGACGACGTTTATAAGTTAGTCGGGTCTATTCTGGGCAATAAGGAAGCACTAGTGAAGCTGTTTCCGGTTTTTCGTGGAATGAATGTCAGTGCTGCTAACAAGGCTTATCCGGGTGTTGAGTATCACCCTGGTGCCCTGCGTTATTTGAAGGAACATGGTCTATGGCAGGAATAATAATTAAACCGATAACCTGAGGACCTTGCCATGAAATCGGCACTTTCATTTCGACAACTGGTCAGTCTGTCTACTTTGCGGGCCCTGCTTAGCGCAGGTATCGCTCTGGCTGCCATCGCCTTTGCGTCTGACTCGTTCAGCCGGATGGGTATAGCAATTTACACTGAGCAATATCTTGCTGTGGTGCTGGCAACTAGTCTCGCACTGATATTTATAAAACCACAGAAAGATGGTGTTAAGCGATATTCAGATTCCCTGTTGGGCGCAATTGGCTTCAGCGCCGGCATCTACCTGGCGTTTGAATATCCAGTATTGGTTGAGCGACAGTTGGACCTGCCGTTAGATGCCTTGATTGTCTCTACTGTCCTCTTTGGACTGGTGCTTGAAGGCTTGCGCAGAGTGGTAGGGCTGTCTTTGGTTATCGTCGTCCTGCTCTTTATCGGTTTTGCATTATTGGGGCATAACCTGTCTGGCGCGCTACAAACACGACACCTGGATGCGGATCGCCTGATAGTGTATCTGGGGGTCGACACCAACGGTATGCTGGGGCTGACTCTGGGGGTAGCGGCAACCATCGTGATTGGCTTTATCCTGTTTGGTCAGTTGTTACTGAAGTCAGGCGGCGCAGATTTTTTTAATGATCTGGCGATGGCGCTAATGGGGCGGAGCAAGGGTGGATCGGGTAAAATCGCAACCATCGCTTCGGCTCTGTTTGGTTCAATTTCAGGTGTTGTCGTATCCAATATTGTGGCAACCGGCGTTGTCACCATCCGGATGATGAAGCAGGGTGGCTTTAAGCCACATACGGCTGCGGCGATTGAAACGGTCGCCTCCACTGGCGGGCAGATTATGCCGCCGGTGATGGGGGCGGTTGCTTTCCTGATGGCTGAATTTCTGCAGATCAGTTACAGCGCGGTGGTGCTTGCCGCATTAGTGCCTGCTGTTCTTTATTACGCCTCGCTTTATATACAGGTAGACCTGGAAGCTGCAAAAGAGAATATCAAACCGATCGATCCTGAGCTGATCCCAACTAAAAGAGAGGTTTTCAGTCAAGGCTGGGTGTTTGTTATACCTTTTGCTGCAGTTATTTTGGCGCTGTTCAGTTTTAATCAGCGTCCAGAAACGGCAGCTTTATGGGGAGCATTAGGTGCCTTAGTGGTAGGTATAATGTTTGGATACAAAGGCAAGCGTATGAAGGGCAGTGATATCTGGGCGTCGCTTGAAGAAACCGGCCACTCGATTGTTGATATCATCATGATTGGTGCGGCCGCAGGCTTTATTATCGGTATTCTGAATATTACCGGTCTGAGTTTTGGTTTGACCTACTACCTGGTTGGTTTGGGTGAAGGGAATCTATTCCTGCTACTACTGATCTCGGCAATCGTCTGCATTGTACTTGGCATGGGGATGCCTACTGTCGGTGTCTACCTGCTGCTTGCTGTGCTGGTTGCACCCTCGCTGATACAGGTTGGTGTTGAGCCTATAGCGGCACATCTGTTCATCTTTTATCTGGGGATGATGTCGATGGTGACCCCGCCGATTGCAATTGGTGCATTTTTCGCCGCAAGTATAGCAAAAGCAGATCCGATAAAAACCGCACTCACATCCATGCGTCTCGGCTGGACAGCGTACATCGTGCCTTTCCTCTTCGTCGCTTCGCCGTCGTTGCTGCTCATCGGTGAACCTCTGGATATTACCATCACAATAGTCAGTGTACTAATTGGTGTCTGGGCTGTTTCTGTTGGCTTCGCTGGCTACCTTGGAAATCGGTTGAATACTATCTCCAGATTAGTGTTCATTGTTATTGGTGGTTTCTATCTGTTGCCCAATCTCGGCGATAACACCTTCATCATCATTAAGTTGGCGGGACTATTATTGCTACTGCTGCTTTATTCCGTGAATTACTGCTCGAAGAAGCAGGCTGCACTGCAGTCGCAAAAAACCTGAATTAATTTAACCTATCTCTCTGGTGCTGAATGATTCCCCCACGGGAAGAGCTCGTCACGCCCAGAGAGCACTCAGGCTAAGGAGTGTTTGATGCAACTTTATAATTTTTTTAATAGTTCAACCTCATACCGGGTGCGTATCGCAATGGCACTGAAGGGGCTGGACTATACCCATCAGGGGATCAATCTGAGGCAGGGGGAGCAGTCATCCGCGGATTATGTCGCACTGAATCCCGCCAAAAGTGTTCCTTTACTGGTTGAGGATGATGGACGAAGCCTGAGTCAGTCTCTGGCCATCATTCAGTATCTCGATGACCGGTTTCCATCTGTTCGCTTAATTCCTGACGATATCGAATTAAAGGCCCGGGTATTAGAGGTGGCTTATCTGATCGCCTGCGATATGCACCCGGTCAATAATCTGCGAATTTTAGGGCACCTGACAAAAGAGCTGGAAGTCACCGATCAACAAAAAGCAGACTGGTACAAACGCTGGATTGGTGAGGGATGTGCTGCACTGGAATCCCTCTTGTGCAGAGCAGGCAGTGGTATCTATTGTTTTGGTGATACGCCGACTTTGGCGGATTGCTGCCTTGTTCCTCAGGTAGCGAATGCACTTCGGTTTGGTTGCGACCTGAGCGGTTATCCCAGGATGATGGCTGTTTATGAACACTGCTTGCAGCATTCCGTATTTAAAAAAGCAGCCCCTTCCGAGCAACCCGACTATGTCGACTGATTCTAAATAATGAGGAATGTGAACATGAATGCTTTAGGTACATTGGACGATCTGCCGCAATCCTATCGGGATCGGTTAACCGAATTGAACCTGGTCCCCCTGTGGCCAAGCATGCGGGCAGTACTGCCGTATAACGTGCCAACCCGGAAAACAGACACGCAGCTATGGGCGTTTGGACAACTGCGTCCGCTGCTGATTGAAGCGGGAGATCTGACGCCGATGGAAAAAGCTGAACGCCGGGTCTTGGTGTTATCTAATCCAGGCCATGGCCTTACTAACATGCAGGCTACGCCCAGTATCTATATGGGGCTTCAGCTCATACTAAAAAATGAAACCGCCCCAAATCATCGACATACACCTAATGCGGTAAGGATCATCGTCGAAGGCGAGGGCGCGTCGACCATCGTTGATGGTGAGCCCTGCATTATGGAGCGGGGAGATCTTATTTTAACACCCTCGGGTAAGTGGCATGAGCACCGTCACGACGGTGAAGATCCTATTATCTGGCTTGATATCCTGGATCTACCGCTGATTTACCAACTGGAAGGTTCATGGGCGATAGAAGGCGCCCCGCAAACACTCAGTTGCGAGCGTGATAAATCATTTGCGGAGTATTCATCCGCGGGTGTGGTGCCTGAGATCGACTTTCAGAGAGAGAGTCAGGACTCTCCAATGTTGCGCTATCCCTGGGCAAAAACACGGAGCTGCCTGCTTGAAATGGCACAACATTACGACAGCGGGTTATTGCGCATCGCCTATGTTAATCCTGAAAACGGAGCAAGCCTGTTTCCGAGTATCGGCTTTGGCGCAATCATGCTGCGGCCAGGTGAAACAATTAATTTGCCGAAACGTACCAGTGCCTGTGTGTTTCACATAGTCGAGGGTATGGGGGCATTAGAGGTTGATTGTCAAGATCGTAAAGCGTGGCAGGAGAGAGATACTTTGTGTGCCCCTGGCTATAGCGACATCGTTCTACAGAACCTCTCTGAGACGACTCCTGCATTTCTCATTACTGCCGATGACGCACCGCTGCATCGCTATCTCGGTATCTATTAATTTTCATTTCTCAACGGAGAATCATTATGTCTAATAATCTGCTATTTCCAGCAAACGAACCTGTTCTGGCACCCGTTCAGGGATCCGATGCGTTGTTCCCGGTTAACCGTATTTTCTGTGTTGGCCGTAACTACCTTGCCCACGCGACGGAGATGGGCGTCACGGTCGATAAGACAACACAGGAACCGTTTTATTTTCTTAAGCACCCAAGCTCAATAGTTCCCAGTGGAGCGACTATTTCATATCCCCCGCAAACGGCTAACTATCACTATGAGATGGAGTTTGTAGTTGCTATCGATAAAGCGGGCTTTGAGGTCAGTGAGGCAGATGCCGATGATCTGATTTTTGGCTATGCCTGTGGGCTTGATATGACCCGTCGTGATCTGCAACTGAAAGCAAGAGAGACAGGGCGTCCCTGGGATCTGGGAAAGGATTTTGAACAATCAGCAATACTGTCACCGATTGTTCCTAAAGCTGAAACCGGTGTTTTAACTGAAGGTAGTATTGAGCTGGCAGTGAATGGTGACGTAAAACAGTCATCAGATCTTAATCTGCTGATCTGGAATGTCAGGGAGGTGATTGCACACCTGTCGAAGTTCTACCATCTGCAGCCAGGAGATCTGATCTACACAGGCACACCTGAAGGTGTAGGTTCAGTTGTTATCGGCGATAAGATCACCGGTTACATCGATGGGGTTGGCGAGATAGACCTGAATATCACTGCATAAAACAGTGTATTCCTATTTAGCTCCATTACTCTGCTGATTACTGGAGCTAAATGCGCCGGGTGACTCTACCAAATGAGCTGAGCACAATGTTGAGTTGCAAAGTTTATTCTCTCAGACATTGTCTTAGATAATCCTGATACCCTGGTTTTCAAGCATCAGAATCAGGCGAATTAAAGGTAGTCCGATCAGGGTATTAGGGTCTTCACCCTCTAGTTTCTCAAAGAGGGCGATACCCATCCCTTCAGATTTGAAGCTACCGGCACAGTTATAAGGTTGTTCCGCTTTCAGATAGTTCTCAATCATTTCTGGTGTCAGTGTCCGGAAGTGAACATGAAACGGAACCACATCGGTTTCGCAGACGCCGTTGCTGCTGTTTAGCAGGGTTAATCCGGTCAGGAATGTGATTTTCCTGCCCGATGCATCCGACAGCTGTCGAAATGCGTTGTCAAAGTTTCCGGGTTTGCCGATGGTTTCTCCATTAATAATGGCAGTCTGGTCGGAACCGATAATCAGTGCATCCGGATACTCTGCCCGAAGTGCTTCGGCTTTTTCTCTGGATAGGCGGGCAACATAGTGTTGTGGTGTTTCCGATTCGAATCGTGTTTCATCGATATCAGGAGACACTGCCGCGTAGGGAAGGTTGATTTTATCCAGAATCGCTTTTCTGAATGGTGAGCTGGATGCCAGAATTAGCCGGGTCATGCCTGATTTTCTCCAAAACAGTAAGGGTTACGCTAAGCTGCAGATATTAGCCTGTTTTTTTCGCTTTAAAAGCCTTATTTCCTTTGACAGACTGGTTTTTGATCCCTAGAATTGCGCGCTTATGTCGAACGCCCCATTACCAAAGAAAATTGACCCGCGTAAGCTTGCTGATCGGGGAGTACGGATTGAAGGTGACGCCGAGCTTGCTCTGCTGCCAAATCTGGTCACAATGCTGACTGATTCGCAGGGAAAAGTCTCCGTTGATCTGCAGTTTGATCTTGATGAACTGCGTATCCGTACCATAAAAGGCACTGCTGTTACTCAGGTTAATATGGCCTGTCAGCGCTGTCTTGAGCCAGTTGAGATCGACATCGAAGCGAAGTTCAATTTGGCTATTGCTCCTACTGAGGAGCATGCAAAGAATCTACCCAGGTACTATGATCATCTGATTGTAGCGGGTGATGAGCTGGAGTTGTTACCGATGGTGGAAGAGGAGTTGATTCTGTCGCTTCCTATTGTGCCATTTCATGACGACTGCAGCGTGCAGACTTCCTTCGGTGAAGCGGCTACGACTGACAATGAAACTGATAAACCGAACCCTTTCAGTGTATTAGCCTCACTGAAGGCTGATAAGTGAAATAGGAGCTATATACCCATGGCAGTACAAAAGAGCAAAGTAACTCGTTCACGTCGCGGACAGCGTCGTTCACACGATGCACTGGGCAACCCAACTCTTTCCGTAGAAGCAACTACTGGTGAAACTCACCGTCGTCACCACGTAAGTGCTGACGGTTTCTACCGTGGTAAGCAGGTTGTTGCACAGCAAGACGACGAGTAAGCTTGTCTGACAGCTTTTGCATCGCGATTGACGCGATGGGCGGGGACTTCGGTCCCCGCGTTGTTATTCCCGCCTCAGTAGATGCTTTAAAGCGTCACCCTCAGCTGACCCTGCAACTGGTCGGTCAGCAAGCTGTTATCGCGCCGTTGTTAGCCAAGGCGTTAACTAAACGTTCTGATAAATCCCTGTTGTCGCGCCTCACCGTTATTGATGCTGAGAATGTTATAGCCAATGATGAACGGCCCTCTCATGCGTTGCGCAAGCGGGCAGACACATCGATGTTCCGTGCTATCACTCAGGTGGCTGAAGGCAGTGCTCAGGCCTGTGTCAGTGCGGGGAATACGGGTGCGCTAATGGCGTTAGGCCGTTTTACCCTGAAAATGCTTCCGGGGATTGATCGTCCGGCTATTATTACTGCGATTCCTTCAGATTGCGGTGTCAGTTATATGCTGGATCTGGGTGCTAATGTCGATTGCAGCGCCGAACATCTGTTGCAGTTCGCTATTATGGGGTCGGTGATGACTCGGGCGGTTGAAGCGATCTCAGAGCCACGTGTGGGGCTGCTGAATGTCGGAGCGGAAGAGATTAAAGGGAATGAGCAGGTTAAACTGGCATCTCGGCTGATTCGTGAGCATGGTGGGCTGAACTACGTTGGCTTTATTGAGGGCGATGATATCTTTACCGGCAAAGTAGATGTGGTCGTATGCGATGGCTTTGTCGGTAATATCGCCTTGAAGAGTAGTGAGGGGGTGGCGCGTTTGATTGGTCGCCAGTTACGGGTTAGCTTTAACCGCTCTCTTTTACGTCGGCTAATGGCGATGCTGGTCCGTCCGGTGCTTGAGGAGATTCGTGCGCATATCGATCCTGCTCGGCGTAATGGGGCGAGTCTGCTCGGATTGCAGGGGATTGTGGTGAAGAGCCATGGTTCTGCAAACCGCAAGTGCTTTGGCTATGCAATTGATCAGGCTGTCGCGGAGGTCAGGATGGATGTTCCCGGCAGTATCAATCGTCAGCTTGAATCGCAGATCGGCTGACGTTTCAATAAATATCTGAACAAAAAGACAAACGTTTTAATTCATAACGATTCCTGTAAACTACGTCCTTTAAATTGTTATGCGTTTATCTGTACATTGAGGTAACAATGCCACAACCCCTCGCTTTTGTTTTTCCCGGTCAGGGCTCTCAGCACCTGGCGATGCTGGCTGAACTGGCCGCAGAACACTCTGTTATTCAGGAAACCTTTGCCGAAGCTTCTGAAGTGCTGGGCTATGATCTCTGGGAATTGACTCAGAATGGTCCTGAAGCTGATCTGAATCAAACCGACCGCACTCAGCCCGCTCTGCTTACAGCTGGTGTGGCCTTATGGCGTCTTTGGCAGCAGCAGGGTGGTGCTGTGCCGGAAATGATGGCAGGGCATAGTCTCGGAGAGTATACCGCTCTGGTCTGTGCGGGTGCTATCGGCTTTAAAGATGCGGTAAACCTGGTTCGGCTGCGCGGTGAATTTATGCAGCAAGCGGTTCCGGCCGGAACCGGTGCGATGGCTGCGATTCTTGGCCTGGCTGATGATGCTATTCAGGCGGCCTGTGTTGCCGCTGCAGGTGATGAAGTGGTTTCGCCGGTTAACTTTAACTGTCCCGGGCAGGTGGTCATTGCCGGCAATAAGGCTGCGGTTGAACGTGCGATTGAAGGCTGTAAAGAGGCTGGCGCTAAGCGCGCAATTCCTTTGCCGGTCAGTGTTCCTTCACACTGCGTGCTGATGAAGCCTGCGGCAGTGCAAATGGCTGAAGAGTTAAAGAAAATTGACATCAGCATGCCTGACATCAAAGTGGTTCAGAACTTTACCGCCAAAGAGCCTGTCAGTGTGGATGAGCTGGTTGATAACCTGCTGGCACAGCTTTACAGTCCGGTTCTGTGGACCGATTCAGTGCAAAATATGATTCAGCAGGGTATTGAAAGCACCGTTGAGTGTGGTCCGGGTAAAGTGCTGTCCGGGTTGAATAAGAAAGTTCAGCGTACTCTGGCAGTTGCTGCGATTAATGACCCTGCAGGTCTTGAGAAGGCGCTCAGCGCGTAATCTCTGAATTAAAGGAAAAGAATATGAGTATCGAAGGCAAGGTTGCACTGGTTACTGGTGCTACTCGGGGTATCGGTAAGGCGATCGCGCTGGAGCTGGGTCGTCAGGGTGCTGTGGTTGTTGGCACGGCTACCAGTGATAACGGTGCAGCTGCTATTGCAGAATACCTTAAGAATGCGGGCGTAAATGGCGCCGGTTTATGTCTTGATGTCGGTTCAAATGAGTCCGTTGATGAAGTGCTGAAAAGTATTCAGGACCAGTTTGGTGCGGTAACGATCATCGTTAATAATGCTGGCATCACCCGCGATAACATCATGTTACGTATGAAAGAAGATGAGTGGGATTCTGTTCTGAATACCAATCTCAAATCTGTCTATCGTGTGGTCAAGGGCTGTTTGCGCGGCATGACTAAAGCGCGATGGGGCCGCATCATCAATGTTTCATCTGTGGTCGCTTCAATGGGTAATGCGGGCCAGGCAAACTATGCCGCAGCCAAATCGGGCATGGAGGGCTTTAGTCGGGCGCTGGCTCGTGAAGTGGCTTCTCGTAATATCACCGTTAACTGTGTAGCTCCCGGTTTTATCGATACAGATATGACCAGCGGGTTGCCTGAAGAGCACAAGGAAACGCTACAAAAACAGATCCCGATGGGCCGCTTAGGGCAGCCTGAAGAGATCGCTGCTGTTGTTGGTTTTTTAGCCAGCGATGCCGGCGGATATGTCACCGGAGACACGATCCATGTCAACGGCGGCATGTATATGTCGTAAAGATTTTCCCTAGGGAATTGTTTTTTTTGCAAAAGTGTTGATAATGAGCCGCAGCTCACTGGAGAAATGTCGCCGTCAGGCTTGATCCATAGCGGCGGATTCTAATAAAATCCCTGTTCACATCTTCGGGTGTGGATGTCGATAAATAATAGGAAGAGTTATGAGCAACATCGAAGAGCGCGTAAAGAAAATCATTGCTGAACAGCTTGGTGTGAAAGAAGAAGAAGTGACTATTGAAGCTTCTTTCGTTGAAGACCTGGGTGCAGACTCTCTGGATACTGTAGAGCTGGTTATGGCTCTGGAAGAGGAATTCGAAACTGAAATTCCTGATGAAGAAGCAGAGAAGATCACTACTGTTAAGCTGGCAATCGATTACATTAACGCACATCAGTAATCGACTCACCCAGATTACCGAGAAGCCGCAACTATAGTGATATAGTGCGGCTTTTCTTTTGTTAGACCGGTAAACCAGGAGGATTTTGATGTCTCGCAGAAGAGTCGTTGTTACTGGTATGGGGATGCTGACCCCGGTAGGTAGCACTGTCCAGGAGACATGGACCAATATTCTTAACGGTAAAAGTGGCGCAGCAGAAATTACCCACTTCGATCCTACGCCGTTTGGTACTCGTTTTTCCGCCTCTGTTAAAGAGTTTGATCTTAGTGCTTATATGAGCCCTAAGGACGCGCGAAAAATGGATCTGTTCATTCAGTACGGTATGGTTGCTGCTATTCAGGCAGTTGAAGATGCCGCACTGGATGTGACCGAAGAAAATGCTCCCCGTATCGGTGTAGCAATTGGTTCAGGGATTGGTGGCTTGCCGATGATTGAGGCGACCCACGATATCCTTAATAAAAGTGGCCCGCGGCGGATTTCGCCGTTTTTTGTCCCCGGCAGTATTATCAATATGATCTCAGGTAATCTGGCGATCAAATATGGTTTTAAGGGGCCAAATATTGCCATCACTACGGCCTGTACAACCGGTACTCATAATATCGGTTTTGCTGCCCGGATGATTCAGAACAGTGATGCGGATGTGATGATTGCCGGCGGCGCTGAGATGGCAACCACGCCTTTGGGTGTTGGTGGTTTCTCTGCTGCGCGGGCGCTGTCTACCCGTAATGATGATCCACAGGCTGCCAGCCGACCATGGGACAGAGACCGTGATGGCTTTGTTCTTGGCGATGGCGCCGGGGTGATTGTGCTCGAAGAGTACGAAGCAGCTAAAGCCCGTGGCGCTAAGATCTATGCTGAACTGGTGGGCTTTGGTATGAGTGATGATGCTTATCATATGACATCCCCGCCGGAAGATGGTGCTGGTGCTGCGATGTCGATGGCTAATGCAATTAAAGATGCGGGGCTTAATCCGGATCAGATTAATTACATTAACGCCCATGGCACATCAACACCTGCGGGGGATATTGCCGAGTCCAATGCCGCTAAGCTGGTATTGGGTAATGCTGCTGAAAATGTTCGTATGAGTTCAACCAAGTCCATGATCGGTCACCTGTTAGGGGCTGCCGGTGCGGTTGAAGCGATCTTTTCAGTATTGGCTATCCGGGATCAGGTGGCTCCGCCGACCATAAATCTGGATAACCCGTCTGAAGGTTGTGACCTGAACTATGTAGCGCATACGGCTCAGGAAGCGGAGATTGAGGCAGCGGTATCCAACTCTTTCGGTTTCGGTGGTACCAACGGTACCCTGGTATTCCGTAAGATCTGAGTATACGGGCGCGCTCTGAGCGCGCCCGTACTCCCTCCCTATGAGATCCTATATTCTTATTAACGGTCTGTCAGAGCAGTCTCTTCCGGTTACTGACCGGGGGCTTGCTTATGGACATGGCCTGTTCGAAACCGTCGCCGTTAATCTGTCTGTTCCCATTGCATGGCAGGATCATCTTGAGCGGCTCACAGAGGGCGCTAAACGTCTTGCGATCCCTCTGCCCGTCAATATTCAACAGCTGCTCGAGCAGGACCTGATAGCGCTTCTCGGCTTGCAGCAGAATGTTCCTCAGCGCCAGGTTCTGAAGATAACCATCACCCGTGGATGCGGTGGACGTGGATATGCTGTTGATGAGGCTGTCCCGATCAACCGGATCGTTCAATTGAATCCCTTTCCTGAATATCCTGATCAGCCTTCTCAGAAGGGCGTTGCAGTGACTCAGTGTCAGACGCGACTTGCGTTATCACCTCAGCTGGCTGGCATGAAGCACCTTAACCGGCTTGAGCAGGTTCTGGCCCGGGCGGAGTGGAATGATGCCCGCATTCGCGAAGGTGTGGTGTTGGATGGTGAGGGGTTTCTGGTTGAGGGAACCATGAGTAACCTGTTCTGGTCACAGGGAGGTAATCTCTATACCCCTCGGCTTGACCGGTGCGGCGTTAAAGGAATAGTTCGCCAGAAAATAATCAGTATCGCTGAGCAAAATGGCATAGTCGTTCATGAAGGTTTGTATACACCGGATTCACTTGCTGATGCCGATGAAGTTTTTGTCTGTAACAGCATTATCGCTATCTGGCCGGTTACCCGACTTAACTGTGATCTGCGCCAGTATCCGCAATGGGGAGTCGGACCGATTACCCGTATGTTGCAGTCCCGGTTGTCCGCTGAAGGAATTTATTAGTGCGTAAAGTTGTTGTCTCTTTTGTTATTACTCTGCTTGTGGTTGTGGCATTTGCGTATGGTGGGTGGCGATCATTGCAGTCCTATCTTGATGCTCCGCTGAACCTTACGCAGTCCCAGATTATTATGGTTGAGCCGGGCAGTAGCTTTAACCGGGTTGCCGGTCGGCTTGCTGCTGAAGGGGTTATGGAGAAGCCTGACTGGTTTGGTTTTTTTGTTCGCATAAAAAAAGCAGGTCATCTCCTGAAAGCGGGTGAGTATGAGTTGCTTCCCGGCACGACACCCAGAACCCTGCTTGCGCAGCTGGTTGAAGGAAAAATCATTTCATACAATTTTACTATTGTAGAGGGCTCTACTTTCAAACAGTTACGAGAGCAGCTTAAACTAAACCCGCAAGTTAAAATTACTCTGGGAGATCAGAGTGATGCCCAGTTAATGGCCTCTCTGGGGCTTGAAGGGCAGCACCCTGAAGGGATGTTTCTTGCAGACACTTACCAGTTTCACCGGGGTATGAGCGATTTCGATCTGCTCAAGCGTGCCAATGCATTACTATCCTCTGAGCTGGATAAGGCCTGGCAGGAGAGGGCTGAAGAGCTACCCTATACGTCTGCTTATGAAGCGCTTATTATGGCTTCAATTGTAGAAAAAGAGACTGCGCTGAGCAGCGAGAGACCCACGATTGCCGGTGTTTTTGTTCAGCGTCTGAATAAAGGTATGAAGTTACAGACTGATCCCACGGTGATTTATGGTATGGGGGAGCGCTATAAGGGAAATATCCGCCGTGCGGATCTGCGCCGGCCCAGCCCTTACAATACGTATACTATCAGTGGATTGCCACCGACACCGATCGCGATGGTCGGACGGGAAGCGATCCGCGCCGCTTTGCACCCTGCAAAAGAGAAGTGGTTGTACTTTGTGGCTAAGGGGGATGGCAGTCATCAGTTTTCGGCTACCCTGGCAGAACACAACAGGGCGGTCAGGCAGTATCAGTTAAAGCGTCGGAGTGATTATCGCTCCAGTCCGGATCAATAACTCCGGTGCCATTAAGTATTTGTTTGATTAGATGAGTTGGAAAGCATGAGTACAGGCCGTTTCATTACACTGGAAGGTACCGAAGGGGTTGGAAAGTCGACTAATCTCAGATTTATTGAATCTGTATTGCAGCAGCATCAGATCCGTTATCAGCTGACCCGTGAGCCCGGCGGTACACCGCTGGCTGAACAGGTACGTGAACTGTTGTTGGCTAATCGTGATGAGGACGTGGCTGACGATGCGGAGTTATTGTTGGTGTTTGCCGCGCGTGCGCAACACCTTGAGCAGGTCATTCGCCCAACGCTGGCTGAAGGCCGCTGGGTGCTTTGCGATCGCTTTACCGATGCCACCTTCGCATATCAGGGCGGTGGACGGGGGCTCAGTAAAGTGATGATCGGCCAGCTTGAGACCATGGTTCAGCGAGGCCTGCAACCCGATCTGACTATCCTGCTCGATCTGCCGGTTGATATTGGTCTGGCCCGTGCCCGCCAGCGCGGTGATCTGGATCGCTTTGAAAATGAGCGAATGGCTTTCTTCGAGCAGGTTAGAGACGCCTATCTGGAACGCGCTGCGGCAGATCCAGAACGCTTTGCGGTGATCGATGCTTCAGGCACGCTGGAGCAGGTGCAGCAGCAGATCGCTGCGGTGCTTGAACGTTACCTTCAGGAGCAGGCTGGTGAGTGATTCACTCTGGCAGGATCGACCAGTAGTATTGCCCTGGCTGAAAGGCCGGTGGGAATACCTTCTTGAACTGAAAGCGCAGAACCGTTTTCCCCATGCGCTGCTGATTAATGGCCCCGAGGGGATCGGTAAAGCCTGCTTTGCGCTGGCGCTGGCGAATTATGTGCTTTGCCGCAATCCACAGGGGGGCGCGGCTTGCGGGCACTGTCGTAGCTGTGAGCTGACCGGAAGTGGTGGTCATCCGGATCTCTATCAGCTTAAGCCCGACGAGCCGGGGAAGCCGATAAAGATTGACCAGATCCGAGAGCTGACCGACTTTATCTACTCCACCGCGCAGCAGGGTGGTTATCGTGTAGTGATTATCGATCCTGCCGACAGTATGAACATCAATGCTGCCAACGCTCTGCTGAAAATGCTGGAAGAGCCGGGCTCGAACACGTTGCTGATGCTTCTGACCCATCGTTTAGGGCAGATGCTGCCGACCATTAAGAGTCGTTGCCAGCGGGTTGATATGCCGCCAGCGGATATACCGCTGGCAACCCAGTGGGTTGCTACTCAGCTTGAAGTTGACGCCTCAGAAGCCGCTCAGCTGTTAGTCATTGCTCATAACTCTCCACTGCAGGCGCTGGCGTATAAGCAGGACGACCTTCTGGGGCTGCGGGCCAAAGTTCTCAAGGGGTTGGCAGATATTCTGAAAAGTCGCAGTAGCGCTGTTGAGGTGGCACAGTCGCTGTATAAAGAAGATCTTGAGCTGGTGCTTGGCTGGGTCTATAGCTGGACAGTCGATATCGCCAGGTCTGCCGAGGGGCAGGCTGATCCTGAATTGTTGCGGCACGCAGATGCCAAAAATATGCTGCTGGCACTGGCGCGTAAAGTCAGCAGTCGGAAACTCTACCGCTTTGCTGATCAGGTACAGGCTGCGCGCAAGGATCTGATGTTTCGTCGTAATCCGAATAAGCAATTGTTAATGGAGAAGCTTTTAAGTGAATGGTATTCACTGCCGCGGGCTAACTAACTGGGCTGACAGGATATACAGCAGCATAAAGCGATAGTAAGATATAGGCAGTGTCAATTTAGGATGAAATCAGTACTAGGGAGGCTATACGGCCTATGTCAGTTGTACCCCGCATGAGTCATGGAATTCTCTCCCTGGCAATTGAGACCAAGGAAGATCTCTATAAATCATATATGCCCTTTATCAAAAATGGCGGGTTATTCATTCCTACTACCCGAACTTATCAGCTTGGCGAAGAGGTGTTTATGCTGCTAAGTCTGATCGATGAAGACGACAAGATTCCGGTGACCGGCAAGGTTATCTGGGTCACCCCGCGTGCGGCTCAGGGAGGACGAATACCGGGTATTGGTATTCAGCTGTCTCAGGATGATGCTACGCTGATCTCCAAGATCGAAACCTATATTGCGACACAGCTGAATTCGGGCCGACGCACCAATACCATGTAATTCTGAGTTACCCCATGTTTGTAGATTCTCACTGTCACCTGGACAGGCTCGACCTGTCTGCCTGTAATAATGATCTTCAGTCAGTTATCGATGCCGCCACCGGGAAGAACGTTTCCCGGATGCTGTGTGTCGCTATCGATTTGCAAAACCTGCCTGAGATGCTTGAGACGGTTAATCGCTTTGATAATGTCTATGCGTCGGCGGGTGTGCATCCGCTGCATGTATCTGATGGGGTCCCGGAAGTCGCCACGTTGCTCGGTTATGCCGCCGATGCAAATGTGATTGCGCTGGGTGAAACCGGACTGGATTACTATTACCAGAAAGACACAGTAGAGCAGCAACGGGAGAGCTTTGTAAACCATCTCAAAGCATCGGCTGAAGCGCGCTTACCGGTGATTGTGCATACCCGTGATGCCCGTGAAGATACCATTAGCATATTACGTCAGCACGTTGATACGGACGTCGCTGGCGTGTTGCACTGTTTCACCGAAAACTGGGAAATGGCGCGGCAGGCGATGGACCTGAATTTCATGATCTCTTTTTCCGGAATCATCACCTTCCGTAATGCAGCAGAGCTCCGTGAGGTTGTCCGTCAGGTTCCGATGGAAAACCTGTTGATCGAAACAGACTCTCCCTATCTGGCCCCGGTGCCATATCGTGGTAAGCCCAATGAGCCGCAGTATGTTGTCGAAGTTGCGCAGTGTGTTGCCGATATCAAAGGTCTGCGGATCGAAGAAGTGGCCGAGATAACCAGCGATAACTTCGACCGTATATTTAATAAAGCGGTCACTGGCTGACAATGAACCGGTCTCTGGTAAACCCTCCGATAAGCTATATAGAGCCACTGTATCGTCCGCCCAGTGAGGCAAACTCTCTTATTCTTCAGGTGACCAATGGTTGTAGCTGGAACCGTTGTACTTTCTGTGAGATGTATATCGATCCACAGAAGCAATTTAAGCCCAAAAGTGAAGCTCGGCTGCTTGAAGAGATTATTCGCTGTGGTCAGCAATTACCCGGTGTAAGAAGAGTTTTTCTCGGGGACGGTGATGCGATGGTGTTATCGTTCCGGCGCCTTAAAACGATTCTGGAAGCGATCCGTACCCACCTGCCTGATGTTACCCGCGTGTCTGCTTACGCGCTGCCTTCAAACCTCAAGAATAAATCAGTTGAACAGCTTCAGGTGCTTCGTGATCTGGGGCTGAAACTGATCTACGTCGGGGCGGAGAGTGGCGATGATGATGTGTTGCGCTGCATTGATAAAGGCGAGACCTTTCAGAGCACTGTTGACGGGCTGCTTAAAGCCAGGCATGCGGGGATCAAAACATCGGTGATGCTGATCAATGGTCTGGGGGGTGTGCGTATGACTGAGCAGCATGCCCGGGCGTCGGCAACGCTGATAAACGCGGTTCAGCCTGAATATCTCGCGACTCTGGTGCTGTTTTCCCGACGCGGAAATCAGCGTGTCCACGACGGGTTTGGTGGCGATTTTAACGCCCTGAATCAGCGCCAGCTGTTTCAGGAGATGGAGCTGTTTCTGTCTGAACTCAAACTGACAAGCACCATATTTCGCAGTGATCATGCGTCTAATTTTCTGGTTCTGAAAGGCGTTCTAAACCGGGATCTTGATACTATGCTCAGGCAGCTGCGGACCGCAATTGAAACGCCTGAGCGGGTGTTTCTCCGACAGGATCATCAACGCGGCCTGTAATACCTTTCATCTGTTCATCCGTGGTGCTTTTAGAGCTGCCGGGATCCTGGTCTTCTGATATCGCTGAGGTGATATCTGCTAATCTGTGTTTATTCTGTTTCTGGTAAACCTGTAATCGCAAGGTCCTGGATCGAGTATCCAGGCAGAGGGCGGGCGATTTTTGCAGGCATCTGGGTGCTGTGTTTCGTCAGTATGCTGATTTGATTGATCTGCCGTCCGGTTTATTTAAAAGTATAAGGGTGGACGCTTTGAGAGTAGGTTTTGTGTTTTTTAGGCATCATCTAATAAGCTGTCTTCATTTATAATTGCCTTTATATATCAAACGTTATGAATCGCACTCGCTGTAATCTAACCATATAGCAATCGGTTATAAAAATACCGTATTTTGAAGTAGTTACATCCTAAACTCATTGCTTTATACTTTTGTATAAGTATAAGCTCTCATAAGCATAGAACAAAAGGTAATAAAAGATGAGAAGACCCGTACGGATTGCTGTAACTGGTGCTGCAGGCGCTATCAGTTATAACCTGTTATTCAAAATCGCCGCAGGGGAGATGATGGGGCGCGATCAGCCGGTTATTCTTCAGCTGATTGAGATTCCCGACGCGATGGAAGCCCTGCGGGGTGTTGCTATGGAGCTTGAGGATTGTGCCTACCCGTTGCTGCACACGATTACCCTTCACGACAATGTCGAAGAGGGCTTCAGTAACTGTCACTATGCGTTGTTAGTCGGTGCCCGGCCGCGTGGGCCTGGTATGGAGCGAAGTGATCTGCTTGAAGTGAATGCAGAGATCTTTGCCCGTCAGGGTAAGGCGCTTAACGACTTTGCCAACCGCGATGTAAAAGTGCTGGTGACCGGTAACCCGGCAAACACCAATGCGCTGATTGCCAGTCGTAATGCGCCGAAGCTTAGCCCCTCTCAGTTTACCTGTCTGACGCGTCTGGATCATAACCGTGCCAAGGGTATGCTGGCCAGTCAGTGTGGTGTCACTGCACTTGATATTCAGAATATCATTATCTGGGGTAACCACTCTCCGACTCAGTATCCGGATCTGCATCATGCAACGGTGTTCGGTCAGCCAGCGATGGGACAGATTGATACCTCCTGGTATCGTAATGAATTTATTCCGCGGGTGCAGGAGCGTGGCAGCGAGATTATTAAAGCTCGCGGCTTATCAAGTGCGGCCTCTGCAGCTCAGGCGATTGTTGATCAGATGCATAACTGGACTCAGGGTACTGATCCGGGTGAGATTGTCAGCATGGGGATTCTGAGTGATGGTAGTTATGGTATTGAGAAAGGAGTTTTCTTCTCCTTCCCGGTGCGCTGTAACTATGGTCGTTATCAGATTGTGCACGGTCTTGAGGTCAGTGATTTCAGTCGTAAGAAGCTGACGGCTACCGAGCTTGAGTTGCTTGAGGAAAAGGCGGTTGTCGAACACCTGCTGCCAAAAGAGACTGAAGAGTCGCATATGAATCTTACTATCTGCCTGAAGTCCGGTGTGACTCTCTATGCTGATGGAACAGGGCCAAGCCAGGAAAGTAAGTTCCTCAATAACAGCCGGGTACTCTGATCCCCGGTCTTTCTGATAAACTCAAAAAAAGCCCTGTCTGAGTCATTTCAGGCGGGGCTTTTTTATGATGGATAGATACCGATGGTAGAGATAATCAGCATAGAAACCCGGGGACAGGGATTATATGAATTTACCGATGAGATCAGGCGTTTACTGAACAGGAGCACGGTGCGGGAGGGGCTTTGTAGTCTGCTGATTCAGCATACCAGCGCCAGTCTCACCATCCAGGAAAATGCAGACCCAAGCGCTCAGCGTGATCTTGAAAACTGGCTGAACCGTTTGGTACCGGAGGGCGATCCGCTGTATACCCATGTGTTCGAAGGCCGGGATGATATGCCAGCTCATATCAAAGCAGTCCTGACGGCAACTACGCTCTCGATACCGGTCAAGAATGGGCAGTTGATGCTGGGAATCTGGCAGGGTGTTTATTGCTGGGAGCATCGTCACGGCCATCAGAAAAGGTCAGTTGCCGTGCATATAGGTTAGGGTGGCCATTAACTCCGCATATCTGCTCTGATCTCACTGGTTGTTCATATCAGAGTCTTTTGTTTTTTGATATTTAAAACCTCTTTTCACTACGATTAGTCTCAATCTCTATCTAAAAGATTATATATAGACATTTATTTGATCAAATGTAGGTTTTTAGGGCCATAACCTAGTCTAATTGTCTAATAATTAATCTGGTTGGGCTAATAAAAATAATATTCAGATTTGATCAACAGGAATGTCTCATAAACACCGGTCTAACAGACTTTTGGCCTGATTGGTGGAGTGTTGTGATATCTGTCAGAAGAGAGATACGTTTATGAATGATCATCTGCAAGTTTCTGACGTGAAAAAACCTCGGCTGGGATTGGCTCTGATCCCGGTTGTCCTGACCCTTCTGGTGCTGGGTATACAGCTGTTCTATTTCGGTGATTTTACCCCCCATATTCCACTGGCCATTGGGTTAGCGATAACCGGTTTAGTGGGCATCCGGCTGGGGCTTAAATGGAAAGATATTGAGGAGGGGGTTTTTCATG
Organism: Amphritea atlantica; assembly: GCA_024397875.1. Classification (NCBI taxonomy): domain Bacteria; kingdom Pseudomonadati; phylum Pseudomonadota; class Gammaproteobacteria; order Oceanospirillales; family Oceanospirillaceae; genus Amphritea; species Amphritea atlantica. The sequence continues at coordinate 1,940,186 of CP073344.1, read as the reverse complement.
TAATTCATGTTTCACTGCCCTCGGTTTCGGTGCTGATCTGCGTGGGTATGATTATCGGCGTCTGGATCGCCAGTGGTACTGTGCCAACGCTGATCTATTATGGCCTGACATTGCTGTCACCGCAGATATTCCTGGCGGCAGCCATGGTGCTTTGCTCGGTTGTATCCCTCTCCCTCGGTACCTCCTGGGGAACGGTTGGCACCGTGGGCCTTGCGCTGATGGGGATCGGTGCGGGGTTTGATATTCCGGTTTACTGGACTGCAGGTGCGGTCGTTTCCGGCGCCTTTTTCGGGGATAAAATTTCACCACTGTCAGACACCACTAATCTGGCTCCGGCTGTTACCGGCACTGATGTGTTTTCCCATATCAAAAACATGATGCCGACTACTATACCCTCAATGCTGATCGCTTTTTTCATCTATCTGGTAGCTGGGTTTACCCTGATCGATGGAGACGGGGCATCATTTGAAAAAATTAATGCGATCACGACTGCGCTTGATGCAAACTTCACTATCTCTGTCTGGTTACTATTACCTGCGCTGCTGGTGATCGTGCTTGCCGTTAAGCGTATGCCGCCCATCCCATCACTGTTTGCCGGGGTTCTGGCGGGTGCCGTTGCAGCGATGATCACACAAGGGGCTGGCATCCATCAGTTGCTCACCTTTGCCAATAGCGGTTATTCAATTGATACGGGTATCAGCACTATTGATAGCCTGCTGAATCGCGGCGGAATACAGTCAATGATGTGGACCATCTCGCTGGTGCTGATTGCGCTGGGTTTTGGTGGTGCACTCGAGAAGACTGGCTGCCTGGAAGCTATAATTGCAGCGATTATGACCAGAATTAAAGGGTTTAAAGGCGTTCAGACGGCAGCGGTTTGTACCTCTATTTCGACCAATCTTGTTGCCGGCGATCCCTATCTGTCAATCGCTCTGCCAGGTCGTATGTACGCGCCGATCTATCGGGGTATGGGATATTCGACGCTGAACCTTTCCCGGGCAATCGAAGAGGGTGGTACGCTTATTTCGCCACTGATTCCCTGGAATGCCGGTGGTGCATTTGTAATCAGTGCACTGGGACTGGGTATTGCGGATGGTCATGTAGAAAATCTGCTGTACATACCGTTGGCATTTGCCTGTTGGTTATCACCGGTGATCGGACTGATCTATGCTCAGACGGGGTTGTTCTCACCTAAAGCGACAGAGGAGGAGCGCCGCATGTGGGAGCATCAGGGAGAGATTATAGCGACTGAAATGGCAGAGGACAGTTTCGCTCAAAAGAAAGTAGTGGTGTAGCGCTGAGAAAAACAGCCATCTGATAAACCCCGGCTTTGTCCGGGGTTTTTTATTACGCCTATCTGAAGGATAGGCGCGTTGCGCAGCCTCCTGAAAGGGGAGCGAGCTGTGTTATTGTTCCTGTTCAGGTTGTAAAGCTTTGAATCCCGCCAGCATCCGGTCAAGATCCAGCAGAATGATAAGCTGATCATCCCGGTAGCAAACCCCCTGAACAAACTGGCGCTGGGAGTCTTCGCGCATCACCCCGGGGGCCCTCTCTGTTTCGCTTTCCGGCAGGTTGAGAACCTCATCCACACCATCGACCAGAATTCCCAGAACCTCCTGGTCGTCAAATTCAGCAACCACGATGCGGGTGTTGTGATCGATCTCTTTATCTTCCAGCTTAAACAGTGTCCGGGAGCTAATCACCGTGACGACACTGCCGCGAAGATTAATGATGCCGAGAATGCCTGCTGGGGCACCCGGAACAGGGGTTATATCGGTAAAACGCAGCACCTCTTTGACTTGCATAACATCAATGGCATAAAGCTCATCGGCAATCGAAAAGGTTGCCCATTTACGATAAGCCTCCTGATTTTCACCATTTTTTTTATGCTGATCATGAACGTCGGAGCTAAGCTCTGCCTGAATCTGCTGTAGTTGTTTCGCTGCGTCTTCAAGACCCATAGGTTACTCTCTTATGCTATCTGTTTCAGCCAGCCAAGGCTTTCGGCGGTGCTGGCAGAGGGATTATATTCAAGGCTTGTTATACCGGAGTATCCCATATCATCCAGAGCTTTAAAAATATTGCTGAAGTTTAGTTCACCAGTTTGTGGTTCATGCCGTCCGGGAACATCAGCAAACTGGATATGGCCGATCTTATCCAGATTATCTCGCAGGGTTTGAATCACATTACCCTCCATAATCTGCATATGGTAGATATCATATTGCAGCTTGATATTGGTATGGTCAATCGCTTGAAACAGCTCAAATGCCTGGCGACTGTTATTGAGGAAAAAGCCCGGAATGTCCTGTGTGTTTATCGCTTCAACAAGCAATTGAATGTTCTCATTTGCGCATACCTCAGCGCAGAATTTAAGGTTATCAATGAAGGTTTCTCTTACAAGCTTGCTATTATAATTAGCTGGAGATATACCGGATAATATATTGATATTTGGGCAATTTAGTTTTTTTGCGTAATCGATGGCAAGGCTGACTCCCTGACGGAACTCAGCGACTCTGTCGGGATGGCATGCAATGCCCCTGTCGCCGGAAAACCAGTCACCGGCGGGCGCGTTTAAGAGTACCAGCTGCTGTTTATTGTGTTGCAGCAAATCGAGAATCTGAGCGGCAGGCAGTTCATAAGGAAACTGAATTTCGACCTTGCTGAATCCCTGTTCTGCGGCAGCGGAGAATCGTTCTGCCAAAGGAACCTCCGTGAAAAGCATACTCAGGTTGACGGCAAAATCTGGCATGACTTATCTCCCGGCTAATAGTCTGGATTATGAGTGATCGGATGGGTCGCAGGGTGAGGTGGTCGGTTTGTCATTGAGTGTTCGGTTGCCGTTGAGCATCTCCAGTTGCAGTAATAAGCCGCTGTGATCAATCTCTTCATACCCTTTGCTGACCAACTGCTGATACTGATCATAGGTCTGTTGTACCAGCGGCAGGGTAAGGTCTTCAGACTGTGCAGTATCCAGTATTGTACGCAGGTCTTTAAGCTGAACCCGGGATGTCGCACCGGGATTAAACTCCCGGTCGATCATGCGCTGACCATGCAGCTCAAGAATCCGGCTGCTGGCAAACCCTCCCAGCAGGGCCTCGCGTACGGCTGCAGGATCGGCACCGCCTTCTGCGGCCAGCAGCAGCGCTTCGGCAACCGCGCCAATGGTGATGCCGACAATGGCCTGGTTGGCGCATTTGGCGAGCTGTCCCGAACCTGCCGGACCGATATAGGTCGCTTTTCCCAGAGTGGTGAATATTGGCAGGCAGCGCTCGAAAACCGTTTTATCGCCACCCGCCATTATAGAAAGGGAGGCTTGTTGTGCGCCAACAGTGCCTCCCGATACCGGCGTATCGAGATAGTTAACACCGATATGTTTGAGGCGGGCAGCGTGCTGTTTAGCCAGCTTGGGGGGCACAGAGCTCATATCGATTACGGTGCTGCCCCGTTTAAAGGTGGCGGGAAATTCTTTGTTGAACAGGATCTGATCGACGATCGGACCATTTTCCAGCATGGTAATGGTGATATCCGCATCCGCTATTGCCTCTGCCGGAGTCTCTGCAACTTCAGCGCCCTGGCAGACCAGGGATTCAGCTTTGCTGCGTGTGCGGTTCCAGAGGGTCAGTTTAAAGCCTGAATTCAGCAGATTAACGGCCATTGGCTGGCCCATCAGGCCGATTCCGAGAAAAGCTATTTTCATCGAAAAGAGTCCGTTATAAACAGTTAGTCGGTTTTGGCAGGCCTGCTATCTTGCTGGCAAGTTTTGCCGGGCTGCCGGGGAAAAGGGACATCAGATAGATACTCTTACCTTTATCGCTGCCCAGCTTGGCGGCAACCGCTTTTATCAGGGGGCGCATCGCCGGAGACATTTCATAGGTGTGATAAAAATCACGCAGCAGGTGCAGAATTTCCCAATGAGCCTCGTTCAGCTCAATACCTTCCTGTTGTGCCAGTTGTTCCGCAACCTCACGATTCCAGTCTTCCAGATGGCGCAGATAGCCTTCGTTATCGACGGCTATTGCCTGCCCGTTTATATCTAAGTTTTCCATTTTAGAACCAGCTCACCACTTTGCTATAACGACAGCTCAGCTCGACAAATCCGTCATAGTCGATCTGACGAAACTCCTGATTGAGGTCTTTCAGGCCGCGGGCCTGAGCGTCATTTTCCAGCAGATAGCATTGCACTGATCCTGGCAGGCGGGTAAAGAGCGCTGCATAGCCTGGCAAAGCGGCGTACACACCGTTTTCAATCAGTAACAGGGCATCCCCTTCACTCATGGCAGACAGGCTGTCGCTGAGTGCGCTGCTTTCCGATGGGGTTTTGTTAATCAGATGAAGTGTCATAATCAGAAACTCAAAACCTGATCCTGTTGTTTGATCAGGGCGGCAATGCCGTTCTGATCCAGCAGGGTAATATTTAATTTGATATCGCTAGGGCGGATGCCCCGTTGTTCCAGTGCACGGCTACACACATAGAGCTGATCAATATCATACATCTCCAGCATCGCCAGATTGGCTGAAAGGTTTTTCTGGCCGATCGCTGCGGCGTTATGTTCCGGCAATAGTTGCAACACGCCGTCGTCTGAAAACAACAGGCTTAAGGGTTGTTCAAAGACCGAGATGGTGAGTGCGACATCCAGCGCATCCCGGGCGGCGCTACTGCCGTAAGGCGCTTTGCGATTAATAATCAGAAATGATTTTTTGCTATCGCTCATCATCAGGCTCCAAAAGTAACAACGCGGTCAGACAGAATGCCGGCCTCTACCAGTTGGCCCAGTCCGGAGAGGTTAAAATCGGGGCTCAGGTTATGGCCGTTTTTTTCATAGCGACGGGCCTCATTTTCATCCAGTACACCACGCCTCACGGCCGCCGCGATGCAGACTACCAGATCGAGCTCATGCTCGCGGGCCAGCTCAGCCCATTCGGCCGGAATGTTGCGTTCATCCTGAGGCGGGGCAGCCAGAGCTGAGCCGCTGTGGACGCCATCGGCGTAAAAAAACACCCGATGAATCCTGTGTCCCAGTTTCAGTACGCTTTTACTGAACTGTAAAGCGCTGGCTGATGCCTGGGAGCTATAAGGGGCGCCGGTAATAACAATTGAAAAAATCATAATATATGGATGTCTGTAAACTAAAAAAGCCCTGCAATCTTATCAGGATTGCAGGGCTTTGTGTGTTGTTTTCAGCAGGTGAAAACTAAACTGAAATGTTTAATCGTCGTTAAGGAAACCGACAAGGCTGAGCAGATGAACGAACAGGTTAAAGATGCTTGTGTACAAGCTGACTGTCGCCATGATGTAGTTGGTATATGTGCCGTTGACGATGTTGCTGGTGTCATAAACGATGAAGCCAGACATCAGCAGCACTACTGCGGCAGAAAAGGCCAGGTGCAGTGCCGGAATATGAACGCCAAAGAATGGCAGGGCGATCAGTACCACCATGGATACCAGCACCACCATTAAACCCGCTGCGAGGAAGCCACCCATAAAACTGAAGTCTTTTTTACTGGTCAGGACGTACGCAGACAGACCCAGGAAGGTCGCAGCGGTCATGCCCATCGCAGTCATAACGATCTGACCACCATTGTTCATGGCAAGATAGGTATTAAGAATCGGGCCCAGGGCAAAGCCAAACAGACCGGTAAATGCAAAAACCAATGGTAGTGCAGCCGCGCTATTTTGTTTTTTGTTGATAACAAAGGTTAGCACCATGCCGACGATCAGCGCTCCCAAAGATAAGATTACAGGAGGATTGATGACCATAGAAATGCCTGCGGTCATTGCGCTGAATACCAGAGTCATGGCAAGCAGCATGTAGGTGTTTCTTATCACCTTGTTGGTTGCCAGAACTGACGGTTCTGAACGGACGGTCATTGTATCGATATTACGCATCTTATCCCTCTGAATATTAAGGCTTTAGGTGCCGTTTAAGTTATTCGGTTACCCTATATATATAGGTTTTTTTCAATATATCAAGCATACAGGTATTACGTGTTAATAAGTATGACTGGATCATCTTGTATAGGTTCATATTATAGAGGTTCATAGGCAATCAGAAGATTTATTGTTAAGCTGCGCGCCTTGATCAGAGCAGGTAAGTTATAACGATGTACCCCATCCATATTCTTTTTGAAGATGAGCACTATTTCGCTATCGATAAACCAGCAGGGCTGCTGGTGCATCCCAGTCCCATCGAGCGTCGTGCGCCTAATGCGGTTGCTTTGATACGCGAGCAGATGGGGATCAAAGCGTATACAGTCCACCGTCTTGACCGGCCGACTTCAGGCGTGCTTATTTTTGCCAAAACCTCCGAGGCGGCCAATAAGCTGAACCTCTGTTTTGCTGAACGCCGGGTGCAGAAAACCTATCTGTGCGTGTGTCGGGGCTATACAGAAGAGCAGGGAGTGATCGATTACCCGCTGAAAGAGATTATTGATAAAGTTGCTGATAAGATGGCTAACCCGAACAAGCCAGCTAAAGAGGCTGTGAGCCGTTACCGCCGGTTGGCAACCGTTGAGTTGCCTATTCCTGTCAGCAAATACCCGGCAGCACGCTATTCGTTGGTTGAGGTTAAACCTGAAACCGGGCGTAAACACCAGATTCGTCGTCACCTGAAACATATTTTTCACCCCCTGGTGGGCGATACTCAGCATGGCGATGGTAAGCATAATGCGCTGTTTCGGAATAATTTCGGTCTGGACCGGTTGTTGCTGATGGCAACCCGGCTGGAGTTTATTCATCCATTTACGCATCAGGCGATTCAGATCAACGCCCCGGTGTCGCCCTGGGTTGACGAACTCTTTATGCAGTTTGGCTGGCAGGGGTTCTATCCGGCTCCGCCAATATCCAGTGTCACCGATGCCGGTCTCGCTCAGAATTAGGCTGGCTTTTCATCGTTGAACGCTACCCGCGGTTTACGCCTGGAGGTGTTCTGCTGTCCTGGTTGAGCTAAGCTCGAATAAAACTGATGGTTTTATTATCTTTTTCTGCTTTTTGACTATTGTCCACTGGTGTAATTTGCGTATCCTTAACGCTTAAAACTGATGCACTTTACTCTACCCGTGATGGAATCACCTGAATGACCAACAACACCTCCTTTGCTGAGCGCCTGCACGCTCAGTCTGATCAGCTTAAAATCGGTATTATCGGCGCCATGGATGAAGAGGTCGAGCTGCTGAAGCAAACACTGGAGGAGCGTCAGGAGCATTTGATTGCCGGCTACACCCTCTACACCGGAGCCATGCACGGTATACAAGTGGTTCTGCTTAAATCGGGTATAGGCAAGGTCAATGCTGCGATCGGTACAGCACTGATGTTGCAGGAGTTTCAGCCAACCTGTGTTATTAACACCGGCTCTGCAGGCGGCTTTGCCTCAGAACTGGAAGTCGGGGATGTAGTGATCTCATCTGAAGTCCGCCACCATGATGTGGATGTAACGGTTTTTGGTTATGAGCACGGGCAGGTTCCCGGATTGCCCGCTGCTTTTCTGCCTGATAGCTTCCTTGGCGATGTCGCACAGCGTTGTATCTCCCGGATGGCAGGTATTAAAACAGTAACAGGGCTGATTGCGACTGGTGATTCATTTATGAACTGCCCTGAGCGGGTTGCCAAAACCCGCGAGCATTTTCCGACGATGAAAGCCGTAGAGATGGAAGCGGCAGCGATTGCACAAACCTGTTATCAGTTTGATATTCCCTTTATTGTGATCCGGGCGTTATCAGATATTGCCGGTAAAGAGTCCAACCTGTCATTTGATCAGTTTCTGGTTGTTGCCGCGAAGCACTCCGCTGAGATGGTAATGGCGATTGTGCAGACCATCGCGGATGAAGCTGCCTGATTCAAGCGGCACGACCCTGAAGCGTTAACAGATACCCAGTAATACAACGATAAAAAGGCAACGGATTATGACCACCTCCTTCTATCCTCCCCAGCGTACCCTGATGGGTCCTGGTCCGTCTGATGTTAACCCGCGCGTTCTGGCAGCACTTTCCCGGCCCACTATCGGTCATCTCGATCCCGAATTTATCCGCATGATGGATGAGGTGAAACAGATGCTGCAGTACGCATTCAAAACCGAAAGTCCGCTGACCATGCCAATCTCAGCACCGGGTTCTGCCGGTATGGAGGCTTGCTTTGTTAATCTGGTTGAGCCGGGTGATAAAGTGATTGTTTGCCAGAACGGCGTATTTGGCGGCCGGATGAAAGAGAATGTCGAACGCTTCGGTGGTGTCGCTGTTATGGTGGAGGACGCGTGGGGAAAACCGGTTGATCCTGTCAAGGTGGAGGCGGCTTTTGCTGAGCACAGCGATGTTAAGGTGCTGGCTTTTGTTCACGCCGAAACCTCTACCGGGGTTCTTTCTGATGCTAAAACCCTGTGCCAGATTGCACAGAAACATGGTGCGCTTACGATTGTCGATACCGTGACCTCTCTGGGGGGGAGTGAACTGGATGTAGATGGCTGGGGCATCGATGCGGTTTATTCCGGTACCCAGAAGTGTCTCTCCTGTCCGCCGGGGATCTCTCCGGTCAGCTTTAATAAGCGAGCTGTTGAAGTGATTGAAGCGCGCCAGAGCAAAACGCCTAGCTGGTTTCTGGATCAGAAACTGGTGATGGGGTATTGGGGTGGTGGTGCTAAACGCGCTTATCATCATACCGCGCCGGTGAATTCACTGTATGCTTTTCATGAGTCGCTGGTGATGCTGGAAGAGGAGGGGCTTGAGAATGCCTGGGCGCGTCATCGTCACCATCACAACGCCCTGCGCGAAGGACTGGAAGCGATGGGAATCGGTTTTCTGGTAGAGGAACCATATCGTTTGCCGCAGCTTAATTCAGTGTTTGTACCAGACGGTATCGATGAGGCTGAAGTCCGTCGCCGGTTGCTGGCGGATTACAGTCTTGAAATTGGTGCGGGACTTGGTGCGCTGGCCGGAAAAGTGTGGCGTATCGGTCTGATGGGGGCTGCCTGTAACAAAAAGAATGTGCTGCTCTGCCTGAGCGCACTGGAGAACACGCTTTCAGCCATGGGTGCAGACATTCCGGCGGGTAAGGCGATTGCCGCCGCAGAAGCGGTCTATACCACTGAATAAACGAATGGCTCGTAGTATTTAACGCGTAGTATTTAAAAAGGGGGGCGCAAGCCCCCTTTTTTTAAATGCAGCGGTTTTCTAACACAGCTGAAATAAAAAACTAGTATTCAGGTGGCGCGCTGATCAGCTCGCGCACTGCTTTGACGTTGTCGGGGTGATCCCACTCCCGCGCTCCCACAATGGTTTCAATCCGATTACCGCTGGCATCCACCAGAAAACTGGAAGGCATCCCCTGAATGCCCAGCTGTGTAAACGCCTGACCTTTGCTATCAAGGTAGACAGGCAAACTGAAGCCGAAGGTTTGTTCTTCAAAAAAATGGTTAACCGTTGTCGCTGTCTGACCCAGGTTTACCAGCACAACACTGAATTCATCGGGATCAAACTGCTGCTGCAGTCGTTGCAATGAAGGCATCTCTTTGACGCAGGGTGGGCACCAGGTGGCCCAAAAGTTAATCAGTACCAGGCCGCCCCTATGCTGGTTAAAATCGACGCTGTTGCCCTTAAGGTCGGTCAACTGAAGATTGTCGTAGAGCGATTCTGCAGCAGAGGCTGCCGGTGAAAAGCTGCAAAGCAGTGAAAGTATTACGCCGACAAAGGCTGTTGCCGGTCCCTGCCTATAGTTGCCAAACTGCATTGCATGACCCTGAAAATTAGTGGTGTTTGAAAATATGCCTTTAGCATAGAATAAAGTGATCATAGCAATAGTCAGCCTTTGGGTGGAGAAGAAAACATATGAAAGTTGCATTTATCGGCCTGGGAGTGATGGGCTATCCGATGGCGGGGCATCTGGCGAATGCGGGTCATGATGTCACGGTATACAACCGGACGGCCGCAAAAGCTGAACAATGGAGCCAGCTGTATAAAGGAAGCCGGGCGGCTACTCCGGCAGAAGCTGCACGTGATGCTGATATTGTGTTTACCTGTGTCGGTAATGATGACGATCTGCGCCAGGTGGTCACAGGGACTCAGGGAGTCTTCAGCAGTATGGCTCAGGGTGCGGTTCTGGTTGATCACACTACCGCCTCTGCTGAAGTGGCCCGTGAGCTGGCTGTTATTGCTACCGAAAAGGGGCTTGAATTTATTGATGCTCCGGTATCAGGAGGCCAGGCGGGTGCTGAGAATGGTGTTCTCAGTATTATGATCGGCGGTGATCAGCCAGTGTATGAACGAATCGCCCCGGTGATTGATTGTTATGCGAAATCCGCCAGATTGTTGGGGCCGGCAGGTAGTGGTCAGCTGGCGAAGATGGTTAACCAGATCTGTATCGCCGGGTTGGTGCAGGGCCTGGCCGAGGGCGTCCATTTTGCTAAGCAGGCAGGGCTTGATGCTGCCGCTGTCTTTGATGTTATTCAGCATGGCGCCGCCGGTTCATGGCAGATGATTAACCGTCATCAGACTATGATCGACGACCAGTTTGATTTTGGCTTTGCGGTCGACTGGATGCGTAAAGATCTTAAAATAGCGCTGGATGAAGCACGGAGTAACGGTGCACAGTTGCCGGTTACAGCACTGGTCGATCAGTTCTATGCAGAAGTGCAGACGCTGGGTGGCAATCGCTGGGATACTTCCAGTCTGGTTAAGCGGCTTGAGCCATAGTCGGTCACAGGTGGGTTCACAGCCCACCTGACATTTATTAATACATCTTTTTGGCTATTGTGCCAGCGAAAGGATGCTCTATAATCGCGCCTTATAACTAAAACAGATATAACCACATAAATTATCCGTATTTAATTATTACGGTAACCAGTGAGGACAGTTCTATGGCCGATAAGTACAGCATGATCTCTTTCGTACCCAGCATGGCAATCGTTACAGCGATGGTTGTTGGTACCTTCGTAGCAGTTTACTACCTGCGTAAGTGTATGGCGAAAGATGCTGCGAAAGCTGCTCAGCGCGCTGAGTAATAAGCAGATTTTCTGAAAAAGCAGCCCTGAGCTGCTTTTTTTGTGTCTGTAATTTGCTCTGCCGGTTGATCTCAGGTCAGGAGTGATTGGGATCAGATCAGGTCTGCAGATTCCAGTTATCCGGCACGATGAAGCCCCGGTCGGTTTCACGCCAGAGGCCATCCTTAAACCCTAGCCGGGCGATCAGCATTGGGGTGGTAATACTGTCAGTCGCTTTTATCAGTTCAGCATTTGACAGGGTTTCCTGAAAGCAGCAGCGTGCCAGAGCCAGCCAGCGGGGTTTCATCAGGATAACATACTGATAATCATCCCCCAGCGAGTCCGCTTCTGCGGCTCTGATCCACCACCCCTTAAGATGTTCAGGGCTGATGGGGGCAGGGGGATTGTATTGCTGCCACTGAGGGTAGGGGTAAAACAGATAGCCCCGCAGCAGCAGTGAGTGACGATCCGGCAACAGGCCCAGTGCTATTGCCCGGTTTTTACCGGCATCTGTTTTTGACAGTTGTAGCTGATGACCGGTCAGCCGTTGCCATTTTCGATCGAGTCTGTCAGAGCGGTTTGGACCGATAAAATCGTTCAGGGTGCAGTGATTAATATCATCAGAAGTGCACAGATAAAACTTTACAGCGGCCTCAATATGCACCTTGATACCGTTTTGTAATGCCATGAGAAAATCATATTCTCCCACGGTAGTCTTGTCTCTGGAAACCTGGATATTGTATTTAAGATCAACAGGCTGAGTGAATATCTTTATGTAAAGCCTTACCAGATCTTCGAAATAATAGCCGAGTCTGAACTGAGCCTGCTGGCGCAGTTGGCTAATGAGTGGCTGGGGATTTTTGTCGAGGCTGGCAAGCTGAGCATCAATGTCAGGAGCAGTAAACAGCCAGTCAGATGATTCGGGGTCAGGAGTTGTCATCAGCGAGGGGCTGTAGATGAGCCAGTGCAGATCCCGGACCACCTCTTGCTGGTACACTGAACCTGACTCAAGTGAACCGGGCTTCGGAATCAAACCTTCAGCGGCGTGATCAGAGCGATGGCTTCGATTACTGCTCATAAAACATAATTCACATTGATGTGAAAAGCTCATAAAGTGATACGATACCAATAACTTTACTCTACTTTTATCAGGATGTCTCATGGCACCAAATACACGTTCTCGCGCAAATCAAGTTCAACTTATGCCTAATGAAAAAGACCGTCATCCTCTCATGAGTGATTCTGACATCAATACTATCATGCTCAATGGCGCTCAAATTTCGCTATCAAAGCTAAAGCGGGCACAAAAGTTTGATGCAAGGCTTTATTATTATGCTGAGATCAGTGTTTATCTCGAGGTCAGTTTGTCCCGTGGCGCGGGTATCGCCGATGACACCCGAAAAGAGCTGGAGAAAATTCATGCAGAAGCGACTCATTACCATATGGATGCCAATAAGTTATTGAATATTCTTGAGAAGTAGAAGGGTGCACAGTTAGAATACGCGGATGAATGAGATACCGGATAAAGACGCTAACATCACTGACCCGCATAACAGCGAATCGCTTGCAGAGCTGAATCAGCAGGAACATCAGGGTGATAGTCCATCGTTTGACAGTAAGAGTTTTCTTTCACGATTGACCCGCAGGCCGGGCATCTATCAGATGTTCAACAGCAGTGGTGAAATTCTTTATGTTGGTAAAGCGAAAAACCTGAAAAACCGGGTCAGCAGCTACTTTCGTCCCACGGGTCTGAATATTAAGACGCAGGCGCTGGTCAGTCGTATTGCCGATATCCAGGTTACGGTTACTAACAGCGAAACAGAAGCGCTGTTGTTAGAGCAGAACCTGATCAAAACCAACCGTCCGCCCTACAATATTCTGCTGCGGGATGATAAATCTTATCCCTATATCTTCGTTTCCACCGAGCAGGAATATCCGGCGGTTCGCTTTCATCGGGGAGCAAAGCGGCAAAAGGGGCGCTATTTTGGTCCCTTTCCCAGTAGCGGCGCAGTGCGCGACAGTCTGGCGATTATGCAAAAGGTGTTTCGCATCCGACAATGCGAAGAGAGCTTTTTCAAAAACCGTTCAAGACCCTGCCTGCAATATCAGATTAAACGATGCAGTGGCCCCTGTGTCGGCATTCCAACGCCTGAGGCATATCAGACAGATATTCGTCATGCGATGATGTTTCTGGAGGGCAAAAATAGCAAAATCATGGATGAACTGGCCGAGCAGATGGATCAGGCGTCACTGGCGCTGAATTTTGAAGATGCTGCCATCTATCGAGATCAGATATCCAGTCTGCAGCAGGTACAGGAGCAGCAGCATGTCAGCGGCCAGAGCGGCGATGCCGATGTAATCGGTTGTGCTCAGCAGTCTGGAGCGGTCTGTATGCATATGCTGTTCGTCAGAGGCGGGCGGATAATTGGCAGCAAGGTTTATCATCCCCGTTTTAGTATTGAAGAAACACCGCAAGAATTGCTCTCTGCGTTTATCGCACAATGGTATCTGGCAAGTGGCCGGGAGATTCCCCCGGTGTTGATTACGGTTGAAGAAGCTGTCGATCGTGAGGTGCTTGAAGAGGCGCTGAGTGATCGTAGTGGGCGTAAAGTCACGCTGGTTCATAAAGTGCGTTCCGATAAGGCTGGCTGGCAAAAGCTGGCTCAGACCAATGCTGAGCAGAACCTGCAAAGTCATCTGGCCAGCAAGCAGAATATCTACAACCGTTATCTGTCTCTGCAGGATGCGTTGCAACTGGATGCGATTCCGCAGCGGATGGAGTGCTTTGATATCAGTCATAGCTCAGGAGAAGCGACGGTTGCCTCCTGCGTCGTTTTTGATCGTAACGGCCCCCTGAAATCCGATTATCGCCATTTCAATATTGAGGGTATTACTGGCGGTGATGATTATGCCGCGATGCATCAGGCACTCACGCGCCGTTATACGCGCTTGAAAAAAGGCGAAGGCAAGCTGCCGGATATTCTATTGATCGATGGTGGTAAAGGGCAGGTTGCTCAGGCGGTCGAGGTCTTGGCAGAGCTGCAAATCGAAGAGGTTTTAATCGTGGGTGTCGCCAAGGGAAGCGACAGAAAGGCAGGGCTGGAAACACTTATTATGGGTGATAGCGGTGCTGAAGTAGCTCTGCGGGCTGATTCGCCGGCACTGCATCTGATTCAGTATATCCGCGACGAGGCGCATCGCTTTGCCATTACCGGTCACCGGGCCAGAAGAGGTAAAGCGCGACGCAAATCATCCCTCGAGGGTATTCCGGGAGTCGGGCCTAAGCGGCGGCGGGAATTGCTGAAACATTTTGGCAGTGTTCAGTCGATTGAAACCGCAAGTATTGAAGAAATTGGAAAAGTCTCTACTATAAGCCGCAAAATTGCCGAAGATATTTATGCTACCCTGCATCCTGATCCTTAATGGCAAGCTGTACACTGCCAAATCTGTCCCGCTGCAACAGGAAAACTGAACGTCGATGAAAATACCCAATATCCTGACTCTGCTACGCATTGTTCTGATTCCTGTATTCGTACTGATCTATTACCTCCCGTATGCCTGGGGGCCGATGGCGGCGGCGCTGGTGTTTGCGCTCGCGGCGATCACTGACTGGTTCGATGGTTATCTGGCCCGTAAGCTGGATCAGACCTCACCGTTCGGAGCATTTCTGGATCCGGTAGCGGACAAGCTGATGGTGGCTACCGCGCTGGTGTTGCTGGTTGATACCTACTCTAATTTCTGGATTACCGTGCCAGCCATCATCATCATTGGCCGGGAGATCGTAATCTCGGCGTTGCGTGAATGGATGGCTGAGCTGGGTAAGCGGGCGAATATTGCCGTATCCTATGTCGGTAAATTAAAAACGGCTTTGCAGATGCTGTCGATCTTTATCATGCTGGCTGCAGTGCCCTATACTTTATTCTCCTGGATCGGCATCGGAGCGCTGTATGTGGCATCAGTACTGACGCTCTGGTCTATGTATGTTTATCTGAAAGCCGCCTGGCCGGACCTGACAGACGATATCTGATCAATCGGTATACAGATCTAACTTATTAATCTGATTGCACTTTTTTACCGCTGAAAAGTTGTTGACATAAAAGGTGAGCTGTCTATAATACGCACCACTTCTTCGGAAGCATGCGGAATTAGCTCAGTTGGTAGAGCGGAACCTTGCCAAGGTTCAGGTCGTCGGTTCGAGCCCGATATTCCGCTCCAGTCCTACTTAAGGTAGGATTGAAAGGTATGTATGGTTTTACCTAAAGGCGCGGTGGCAGAGTGGTCATGCAGCGGACTGCAACTCCGTGAACGCCGGTTCGATTCCGACCCGCGCCTCCATATTTGCTTTGCCCGGATGATGGAATCGGTAGACATAGGAGACTTAAAATCTCCCGAAGGAAACTTCGTGCCGGTTCAAGTCCGGCTCCGGGCACCATTTACAGATCGTCCGATCTGGTATAAAAAGGTATGTGAGGCGGAATTAGCTCAGTTGGTAGAGCGGAACCTTGCCAAGGTTCAGGTCGTCGGTTCGAGCCCGATATTCCGCTCCATCTACACCCTTCCTTTATTATTTAAAACCCTCAATATTGATCAGTCCTATTGCTCATTTTTGAAAAGCTCCAGTGTTGTGTCCAGCATTCGGTTGGAGAATCCCCATTCGTTATCGTACCAGGCAAACACCTTCACCAGGCCATTCATGACGCGTGTCTGAGTGCTGTCAAAAATTGACGAGGCCGGGTGATGATTGAAGTCGACAGAGACCAGCGGTAATTCGTTGTATTCCAGGATGTTTTGCAGGCTGCCTTTCGATGCTTCCCGCATAAGCTGATTGATCTCTTCCACTGAGGTTTTTCGTTGCGGTACAAAACACAGGTCAACCAGTGAAACGTTGGCGGTAGGGACGCGCACAGCCATGCCTGTCAGTCTGCCTTTTAGTTCCGGCATTACAATACCCACCGCTTCAGCGGCCCCGGTACGGGTCGGGATCATCGACAGCGTTGCAGCCCGGGCGCGGTAGATATCGTTGCTGTAAACATCAGACAGGTGTTGATCATTGGTGTAAGCGTGGATGGTGGTCATAATACCCTCCGTGATACCAATAGTGTCATTCAGAATCTTGGCTACCGGTGCCAGGCAGTTGGTAGTGCAGGAGGCGTTGGAGATAACTTTGTGTTCAGGCCTAAGGATCGACTGGTTAACGCCATAAACAATCGTGGCGTCGGCGTTGCTTGCCGGCGCAGAGACCAGTACCCGTTTAGCGCCCTGATCCAGATGAACTGCAGCCGCTTCGCGGCTGGTAAACCGGCCGGTGCATTCGTAGACAATATCAATCTCCAGTTCGGTCCATGGCAGGGTGTGGGGGTCGGCTTCGCTGAGTATTTTAATACTGTCACCGGCGACTTTCATAATGTTACCCTCAGCGCTGACCGGGTAGCTGAAATGACCGTGTACGCTATCGAACTCGGTGAGGTGTGCATTAACCCGGCTATCGCCGAGATCATTGATTGCAACAATTCTAATCTGAGTGTTCTTACCTGATTCGTAAAGGGCGCGGAGTATATTGCGACCGATACGACCATACCCATTAATCGCGACTCTGATTGTCATGGCATGCTCCTTCTGTTGCATTGGTTTTGTTTCAGCATAAGGCGATAATGGCGGAAATCAAAGAATCAGCTGATATTCGCATGGGCGAGGGTTGCTGGTTTGTGTTCGCCAAAACTGATTTTACTGGTGGTTGTGTGGTGGCTGATATAGGATAAGTATCCAATATGTATTATGTATTTTTAATATCATGACTATGACTCCCAAGACCTACGAAAAAGTATTTGAGATCGCAGATAATCTGTTGGCTGAGGGGCGAAAGCCAACCCAGCAGATGGTGCGAAACGCGCTTGGGTCAGGCAGTCTGACCACAATCAATAAAGCACTGAATGATTGGTGGCAAGGGCTGGGTAAGCGCCTGATTGAGCAGAATTCCCGCCCGGAAATACCAGAACCGGTATTTAATAGTGCAAACACCCTCTGGCAGCAGGCGCTGGCATATGCTGAGCACCAATTGTCAGATCAGCGGGAGCAGCTTGAACAGCACTACCTGGAGTTGAAAGCTGAGCTGGAAGGGCGCAGCACTGATGCCCGCGATGATCTGCGTCGCCTTCAGGATTTGTCAGATAAGCTGCTCGATGAGAATCAGCGGTATCTCGAAACAATCGCCGAGCTGCAGAAAAAACAGCGGTTGCAGGATGAGCGCGAGATGCGGCTGGAGGCTGAGAATCGGGACTTCAGGCGTCAGGTTAAAGAGTTTGAAATCACACTGGAGCAGCTTGAACGCAAGGGTGGTGGTAATCAGCGACAGGAAATGCTGGAGTATCAGCATAAAAATCAGTACCTTGAGGGAGAGGCTTCGAGGCTTGAAAAACACAATCGTATTCTTCAGGATGAAAACCGTCAGCTCAGAGACTCGCTGCTTGAAGTTGAGCGGCAGAGTATCAAGGACAAATATCAGCTGGAGCAGGTAATCAGCCAGCAGGATATGCGCTATCGTGAGATGGAACAGAAGCTGGGTGCAGGGAACGCGGGTTCGCTGCTTGAGGCCCGGTTAAAGGACAAAGAGAGTGAGATTGAGCGACTCCACTCTCTATTGGAAAACTTTAAGTTAAAGTCATAACTACTTGAATATTTGAGACTATGGATACATATCTGGATAAGGGTTCATCGTACGAAGAGATTCTTGAAGGGATTAAAAGCTGTGATCCTGATGGGGCCGTTTGCTGTACAGATGAACCGGTTTTCAATCTTGCCAAGGTCGTTCTTGTTAAGGAGAAGCTTGC
The DNA here is from genome assembly GCA_024397875.1 of Amphritea atlantica. Lineage (NCBI taxonomy): Bacteria > Pseudomonadati > Pseudomonadota > Gammaproteobacteria > Oceanospirillales > Oceanospirillaceae > Amphritea > Amphritea atlantica. The sequence continues at coordinate 1,922,395 of CP073344.1, read as the reverse complement.
CGGCATCACATTGCAACTGGTCGATGAGCAGGGGTACGCTACCCGGCAGGTTACCAGTAAAAAACCATCCGATGATCAGCCCAGTGACCGCCACCTCAGCACTCGCCAGGCCGCAGTAATCAGAGCGCTTGAGAAAGTTCTGATGCATTGCAGGAAGGAGGGTATCAAGCTGATCGGATATAGTGATGAGCTGGTTGCCATACCGGTTGTCGTCAGTGCTGAGGATGTATCGCCTGCTGTAGCGTTGGATATTGATACCCATGGTGTGTATTTCGGAGCGGATAGTGTTATTGGAAGTGATAGCAATACTTAATCTAAACACTGCATTACTGCTCAGTGATCAGTATAATCAGCCCATCGATAGAATATTCAAACGGATCTGAACTATAAATGAGAGCTATCAAGGTATTGCTGGTTGATGATCACCCGGTTGTCAGGGCTGGTTTTCAGCGCTTGCTGGATAATGACAGTGGGATCGATATTGTTGCCGAGGCCAGTAGTGGTCAGGAGGCAGTAGCGAAGTATTTTTCTGTCCGTCCGGACGTGGTGATCATGGACCTGTCCATGCCTTCTCATGCATCTGATGGCGATGGCGTCCAGATTTACGGGGGGTTGGAAGCGATACGGGTCATTCGTGCTAAAGATCCTGATGCAAAAGTCCTGGTGCTGACTGTTATGGAAAGCGAGCCGTTTCCTGCTCATGTAGTTCAGGCCGGTGCCTCTGGCTATCTGACTAAGCGTTGCGCGCCTGATGAGCTTCTGAAGGCCGTCTACGAGGTTTCAGAAGGGCGAACATACTACGCAGAGAGTATTCGTGAAATGCTGGTTCCCGGCGCTGCTGATAGTCATTCACCCTTTAGTAAGCTCACCAAGCGGGAATTTCAGATATTTTCCTGTCTCGCACAGGGTCAGGCTGCGGCTCAGATCGCCGAAAAAATGTTCCTCAGCCCCAAAACGGTACATGCTCATCGCGCCAATATCCTGCGCAAACTGGGTATCAATAATAATTCTGAACTTGTACATATAGCGATACGTCATAATATTGTAGAGGCCTGAATACTTCATTCAGACCGCATATTATTCGCGTGCCAATTTGAGGCGTAGTCTATGTACGATCAGGATCAGTCTGAGCTTATTCTTGAAGCTGATTTTCTCTGGCGTGAAATTCACGTCGGAGATGAAATATATCTTGATGCCGATTTTTATAGCAGCAACCGGCGATTGCTATGCAGGGGGGCGCCTTATCAGGTGCTCGCAAAAATCGATAAAACATGTGGTGCGCAGGAGCTGATCGTTCAGTCATATCAAACCCATGAACTGGTAGCGGTTTCTCCATACCTGGTTTGTAGTTACGAATCTCCGGAACAGCCCATACTGATATCCTGATCTAAGACATCAGTTTTTTATCGTAATCTTCAGTGCATTTCAGACGGGCAGTAATCAGAGCAGGCGAGGCATAATCGCCTGTTTTTTTTCGTGCGGAGAATCCTCTCTGGCATCTACCAACAAAACCTTCAGATTTTTCACGTAGCGCACGCTATTTTTATCCCATTCTGTATTTAACGTAGTAAGCCTTAGCTAACACTGAGTAGCCTGAATAGCGGTAATTTCTATAAATTAAAGACTGCGTATAATGTATATTATGTTAAATAGGATGTTTATGGGTAGGATGCTCTGTAGCCCCTGGTAAATTCAGGGCAGCCCTGAGTTATTTAACGTAATCAGAATTATGGGTGCTGCTATAAGGCGCGGCTGGCAACAGCAATTAATGACTTCTCTGTGGATTCGAATGGAATGTGTTCTCGTGCGGAGAGCGTCGAAGAATTTAGTTTTACGGGTAATCCTGCCGCTGGATGAAATCTCCTGCGATGATAAATACTGCTATCAGTGCGATGTCATTTCTTCTGAAACCTGAATCTGAAACCTGGATCATGTCACGCTCGATTCCTTGAGCAAGGATGCGAACGGTTTTCTCAGTCCGGGACGACTCTCTGTATTTCATTGGCTGTTTTATTAAAGATTGTTTTATCAAACCTGAATGCTCAGTTTGTATTTAGCATCTGGGTAATTTCGTGCGGACAGCGCCTGAGAATTTAGTTTCGAAGGTAATCCGTCGATCCGTGTAATCTGACCGGTATGCTGTTCTGATAAATATGGCTTAAATAAACATGACCAGATAAACATGCCGGAAGCGTCGTTCTATTTTTCATCGGGCAGTTAAAAGTATTAGCGTTAATCTCAATTACTGGTTGCTGTCTGACAGTGTTCAATTTGATTCTGGAGTCGATGCTATCGATTAGTGCCGGATAGCCTTACTAGCGGTTCGACAGGCAGGACATAACGATGTTTCTATCTTGAGTTAGCTGGATTCAGTGGGAACTTATTTAAGACCTGTGTGCGTCTGAATAGCCTATGAGCGAATCCGGTACCGTTTATCCACGATAGGCGCCTTTATGTCTGCTTCTTGTGTTACCAGTAGTAGACACTACTGGTAATTGAAGTCACTAGTTCATACAATAACGTTCTTATCTCTGACAACTACTTAAGGTTCAACGCCCGTGTCGACTACAGACTTCTCTGGCCTCCCGCTGTTTGATTCCGCTAAGCACTTTAATCAGATCCCCCGAAATGTGGTGTTTCCCGATCAGGCGCCAGCCGTTGAAACGTTTGTGCTCGGTGTTGCTGTTGAGGGTGCGCTTGATGATTACCGCTACACCAAAGACTTTCTTTCCAGCTACAGCAAGAAGAGCCAGGACACCTATGAGAAGTTCAGAGGTGATGCTGAACGACTCTTACTCTGGACCTGGTTAATCAAAAAGAAATCCATTGTTGATCTGCGCAGACGTGATCTCGAGGAATATACGGACTTCGTCGCCAGCCCCGATGTGCACTGGCAGACTGAAACCATAGAAAGGCGTTTTACCACGGTAAACGGTGTGCGTGAGCCGAACCGAAACTGGCGCCCTTTTCGCGCTGCGGGGGCTGGCAAAGGGCGACTTAACACCAAGTCCTGGCAGGGATTGTTCTCTAATCTCAGTGTGTTTTTTAACTACCTGATGGCAGAAGATTATGCGCCGGGTAATCAGATTCCGATTGTTAAGAAAAACTGCCCCTATCTGAGACAGGAAACCGGTATCAATACCGCCCGCCGGTTGTCCGAATTGCAATGGGAATATTTGCTCAGTTCTGCTAAATCCCTGGCTGACGCTGATTCGCAGCATGAACGAACGCTGTTTGTGGTCGCGACGCTAAAGTCGCTTAAATTACGTATCTCAGAGCTCTCTGAACGGCCCAACTGGTTACCGGTTATGTCGCACTTCCATCGGGATCACGAAGGCAACTGGTGGTTCCGGGCCTATGGCAAAGGCTCTAAAGAACGCGATGTATCAATCTCCAATGAATATATCGAATTTCTTCAGCGCTACCGCATCCACAGAGGCCTGACTCCCCTTCCCTCAAAAGACTCCGCTGAGCCGGTCATCGAATCCCGGGTTAAAAATCGAGGCATTGGCAGTCGCCAGTTACGTAATATTGTCGAAGTCGCGTTGAATGAAGGTTGTCACTCCCTGATAACCGATGGCTTTGATGTCGAAGCCTCAGAACTTCGAGCCGCCACCACACACTGGTTAAGGCATACTGGCGCGTCAATGGAGGTCGCGGCAGGTCGTAATCTCGCTCACGTTCAGGCCGACCTGGGACACGGTAGCATCAGAACCACCGATGAGCTTTATGTGGATTCCGATAATATGGAGCGGGCTTCGAGCGCTAAGGGGCAAGAGGTTTAACGTAACTGTTAAGACGTACTCATTCAGACGTACTAACTAAGACTTGATTTGATCTTTGTGAGAGCCGTTATATAACTGCTTCAATCCCTTTTTTATCAATGACATTGAGCAAACGCAAAGCGGCTCCTTGGGGCTGGGTTTTGCCTTGCTCCTACTTTTTAACACTTTCACTGCTCATGTTAAGAACGGTCGCTAATACACCCTGGCTTATGTGCTCTCGCTGTCTTATCGATTTAATTCGAGTGGCTGTCATCTCTTCATTTTTAGCGCTCATGGCTAATGCATCAATTTTACGCATCGTTAATTGATCGATAGTACCGTTGTCATTAAAACGCTTTGCCATTGCGTGCATTTTGTCTAAACGTGTATCAACCATTTTTAACCTCTCTCAGCAAACCCGCTGTTATGTTTTGCCCGATCTGTTTATCTGTAAAGTTAAGGAAGCTATCACTCAATAGCCTGTCTGTTTCCAGTAGCTTATCGGGGATCTCTTTACCTTTATTTGGGACATCTGCCTTACGCCAGCCATCAATAAAAAATAAGATTATCTTTGACGAGCTAGTGAATGTTTATATCTGAATCAGGAAGGGCTTCAAGCAGGGTTCTCATCTCTCTTGCTGGCCACAGGCATTCTTTCTGACCTTTAACCGTGCATGGACGATCACAGAGGCTTCTGGACAAGGAATATGTGCCAAGATCCAGAATGTCAGTGCCATCCCAGGTGTATGACTCCAGTCCATCAATCATCAATCGAAGCGTGCCCTGAACTGAGCGGCTGCAATCGGTATCAAAAGACAGCTCACCCATCGCATCAAGTGCCTTTTGAATGAGCGCTTCCGGATAATCCATTTTCAGCATAGTGCTGGTCAGCATATCAGTTAACCAGAAATCCAGCTGCTTGATCTCTTTCAGGGTTACACCTGTTAATGCGACGGTAAAACGGGTTTGATCATGGGTAAACACTATGCACTGGCGGCGCTGTATGGTGGTGATATTGGCATGCCAGTCGCCCAGTGGTGATGGCTTATTGTCTGATTTAGCAGGCACGTCAAAGCCCGCTTTGTTTAATTTTCCAGCCAGTTTTTTAGTAACGTGAATTGTCATGTTGTTTCTATAAGCTACTGTTTCTATGTGTTATTTTTTCTAAGAAATTGATTGTTATAGCTTGCGGTTAATCAGTATATCAAATACCACTCGTGCAAGCCCTTGTGCCACCTGCGGGTTACTGAGTATCTGCATCATCTGGTTCTGATGAGCATCTGAGCTATCCATCACTGCTTCATCCAACGCCATTGGAAAATCACCCAGAAACGCCTGTTCTGAGGAGTTGTTTCTGATCTGGTGCATCACCTTCTCGTTCTCCCCCACTTTGTTAGCCACCGTACGGGCGTAGTTGAGCATGTCATCGTCCGTTTTGTAATGCTTAGGCTTAGTCACTAATCACTGTTAAATACTCACCTATTACTGTCAACTCCTCTCCATCATCTTCCAACTCAATGGATGAATAACCAAACGCATTCGTATCTGGCTTTAACACTATTCTTGTATTAATGATCATATCTCCCTCAATAGTTTTATCACTGTGATAAACTTTAACGGTATAGCTCCCGCCGTGATCGGGATCATCTATGTGCCTATGCTGAACTAAGACTACCTTACCGTTTCGCGTCCCTCCGGGATTTGACTTAAACAAGCACCAAGATCCATTAGGGATTCGCCGATTCATCGACTCACCCACTACGCGCATTACAAACATTCCTCCACTTACATTTATGTGCTCGGGTAACTCTACCCATTGAACTCCTTCAACCACTTGCGTCTCACTAAAGGAACCTGCGGCAGCATGTAAGTCATAAATAGGAACATGAGTCACATATGGACAAGCATCTTCAATAGATACTATAGGTAGATTTAACCCCTGATAGGGACTAAGTGAAGTGGACGTATTCTCTATAACAGATTGAGTTATATTCTTAAAATAATCCCCAGTCTCGGCATCTATGCAATAGATGTAGCATCCTTTTTGGCCACGAGTCATCAATGTACGATAGGTATTTTTAATTATCTCTGCTGTCAACTGAGCCGCCTTTTCAGGATCTTTCTTCAGCATAGTTTTAAAGCCCCGTATGGACTTATCATTAGATGAACGCTTACTTGCATCTGTAATAGCAACACCATCCCGGATAACAAAATCTTCCCCAATGATCACTCCGATATAATCTAGCTCCAACCCCTGACAAGTGTGAATGCAACCAATTTGATTGACTGAATCTTCTGCAATCATCCATAAACTGCCGTCTTCAGTCAGATTCCATTGAGCGTTAAACTCGTACTTAGGAAGTACAATGTCAAATTGTTCTTTATCTTTTTTACTAGCCCAGTCCCAGCAGTAGCCAGCAACTAGGCGAGCCTTATTAGTTAAACGGTTCTTCTCAAATATTTCAGCACGAAGTTGGTTAGGATCATCAAAAACCTTAACGTCATAATCAATATCCTCTAGGGTCGAATTAGCGGTTTCCCTAATCTGCAAACTGTTATCAACCCATGCTAAATATCCATCTGAACCATTGCATCTAAACTGAGATGCAAGCTCTAGTTCAGTAACCTCAGATTCCAGCTCATTTGCCCATCGCTTAATACTCTCGACAGTCCCAATATCTTGTAAAGTAACTCGTTGAGCCTCATCAATGAAAAATATATTAAAGCGTGAACTGACAATCAGTTCCTTGATTTGATTCTCTCCCAGATTTGCATATAGACCAGACTTCTCATTTAGACGATGGGCTTCATCGACTATTAAAGCCCCAAATTTGTTAGCTTCAATTTCGGTATAGGCTCCAGAGCCCTTGAACATCTGATCAATATGAGTTTTCTTCCTGCTGCCTGTCAGCTTCTTTTTAAAAACTTCTCGTGGTGCCGCATTCTTGGAAACATACTGTACCAAGAGTTCTCGTTTGGTTAACTCAGCAAGTAAGTTGATAGCTACAACTGACTTTCCGGTTCCTGGTCCACCCTTAACGATGAAAGTTTGTTTCCTGCCTTTTTGAGCTGTATGTGCAAGATCAAGAGCAGTCTCATATACTAATTTTTGCTCATCAATCATCAAGAACTCAGGGTTACCATTAAGCATGGATACTAAAGCGTCCGCCAAATTTTTTGATGGCTTGATAACCCCATGTTCAATCCGATACATAATGTTATCGCTATCACCATATTTGACATGATGCTTTAAAAATTCTGATAGTTTTATCGCGTCGGGTGAAATGAAGACAGGTGCTCTAGATGTGTGTTCCCCATAAAAAGGGTCATTAATAACATCCCGTGACTTCATATTATGGAGGTAGGCGCAAGGAAGAAGCCGGATAGATTCTTTTCGAACTGTATCGTTATAATCCTCAATCAAAGCTGAATAAGACCACGCTTGATATGAAGGATGATTTGTCTCTTGCTCTCCATGCTGGAAGCGTGTTTTGACAATGGCGTCCTTATTGGTTTTTTTAACTTCTTGCCATTGTTTTAATTCAATAATCACCGATGTATCGTTACGATCAGCATCTTTTCCTGTCAAGATGAAATCCACTCGACGATTCGTCATCGGAAGATTGTACTCGATAGCAACACCTGCTGCTGAAGGAATACCTTCATCCCAAAGAACCTGAGACATGTATTGTAAGGAGTTTTCCCAAGACAACCTTTCATTCCGAGGAGAATTACGATTTAATTTGCGTAATACTTCATTTTCTATAATTTCAGCAATTCGATTGGATCGAACATCCTCTACAAATTCACGCTTAGTTGCAGAATATACAATCATTTAATTTGCCTTATTTATATTCGGAATACTTCTTTGAGCTACCTTTGACCTTATCCACTGGATATTTCAATTCATTTTTCTCTATTTTTTTGTCGACTGCGCTACCTATATCAATACCGACTTTGTCTGCAAGTCTGACTAAATACAATTGAACATCTGCAATTTCATCGCTTATGTTTTCGAGTTGTTCAGGACTTAATGAACTCGACTGTTCTTCCGTCATCCATTGAAAGCACTCCATTAATTCACTTACCTCAACACTTAAGGCCATCGATAAATTCTTAGGTGAGTGAAACTTATCCCAATCTCGAGAGTATGAGAAATCACGCATAATTTGACGCATTTCTTCTAGTTCAGCCATTTTAAAAACCTTTATAAATATGATTTTTACTCTAAAATTGCCATGCAGTTTCAGACTATATACTTATAGCTTCGAGACATTATTTTTAGGAAGCTATGAACGAAGATGATCATTCTCAAACGTTAACTCAACAATAACACTTTGGGCGTCTACAAGCTTAGGGAGGCTTTGCCACGCTGTTTTTGAAGAATTTCGAACTTGTTAAGCTCAGCCTGTTTATCAACCTCCAACACACATTCCAGACGCCGCAGCAGCGTAAACGGCAGAATCACCCGCCCATACTGACTTTGTTTGAAATCACCACGCAGAAGATCGGCCACTGACCAGATAAATGCAGCCGTTTGAGAGAAGTTAGTCATGAAATCGCTTTGCCTTATTACAACGTATTAGCAGAGCCAGCGGGGAAAGAAATGAAGCGTCCGCTGCCTCAGTTTTGATTGGAAATCAGTGTACTACAGGGACGATGGCCAGGGTACTGCTGACTGACATAATGGGGGGAGGGAAAGAGAGCTTGTTATGCTCTCTTTATAAAACCAGGCTAGCAACTCACCACTATCTCTCTCTGAGTATCATGGCAACCTCACTGAGTACTTCGAAAGTCTGAGAACGCTTATACTTCGGTCTATTTTTTGATTTGATCGATTGCTGTACAAGAATTGATCAGCTAAATTGTTTTTTAGTTTCTGTCTTAGTTAAGAAACTCTGTGCTGCTTCAGGGAACGACGCTTTCTGTTTGATCGTTCCCATAACCTTCGGAGGTTGCATGATTTCATTACGCTGTTGCGCGACCTTCAATCATTTTGCTGCTCTGATTATCATTGCTGTCTTGTTGCTGTTGCCGGTTCATGCGGGGGCGAATGTTGCGCCACAACAGAGTAGCCATCCCCGCTTTCATCTTGAGGTTGCGCCCGGAGACTGGGGAGGTGTTAGTCCGCTTCAGGTTAAGCAGGTGCTGGATTGGGTGGCTGCGGATCTGATTGCCACCGTCGGCTTGCAAGAGACAGAGACACTGCAGTTAACTATTCTGCCCCGTAACAATGTTCCCCGGGTGTTGTATGAACGCGGGGTGAATGGCCAGTATCTGGTGCATCTGACGGCCAGAGGAGATCGGTGGTATCAGTATGTGTATCAGTTTTCGCATGAGCTGTGTCATGTCCTGTCTAACTATGATCATCGTGAACTCACCAATAATGCCTATAATATCCGCGCCGCCGACGGTAATCAGTGGTTTGAGGAAGCGCTGTGTGAAACGGCCTCCCTGTACACGCTGAGACATCTGGGGGCACAATGGCAGCAACAGCCGCCATCGCGCAACTGGGCCGGTTATGGGCGGATGCTGGAAGCCTATGCTGAGCATATCCTGCAGCAGCCACATCGTCATGCCATCAGTGATGCCAATATGCATGAATGGTTTAGCGAAAACAGACAGGCGCTGACAGACTCACCCTATCTGCGTGACAGGAATGAGGTTGTCGCAACGCATTTATTACAGCTGTTTGAGAGTAACCCAGAGCTCTGGCATGCCATTGTTTATCTCAACCAGAAAAAAACGGTCGCCAGTGAAAGTTTTGAACAGTATTTGCAGGCCTGGCTGGAAGCCTGCCCAGGCACTGAGCAAGCATTAGTGGAGCGAACCATTGAGTTACTCGGACCAGGAGCGGGTATTACTGGAAAGGAGCGTCGTGAAAGCCAAGTCCCCTTCTCTTCGCTTGCTGCTATGCTCTGAATCGTTAAAGAAAAAGCCAGTAAATACTGGCTTTAACGGTAAGATTCAGAGTCGCTCTAATGGTTCTGTTTTTCCCAGATAATGTGGTTGATGGCATCAACATATTCATTCATCCAGGAAGATCCGGTATCCGGCGCAATGAAGCCACTAATATAGCCGTCAAAGCCTGATAAAGGACCGTTAACACCTGCGGCACCATAGGCCTCATAGTTGTTACTGCTGGCAATATCCTGGTTCAGTTGAGCAATATAATAGTCAAACCAAAGCGATCCGGTATCCCGGCCGTGCATCTGGTTTACCATGCTGTCAAATGCCGCATCATCTGCGCCCTGAGATATTGCTGTAATGCTAAGCGTACCGATGGCACATGCTGTGATTAATACTTTGCTGAATTTCATGACATTTTCCTCCGAGCTGTTCTAGCCCTCCCTTCTTTGTTTGCAGGTTACGAGAATGACTGCTTTCTGATTTAAGTCCTGAGTTACTGGCAAACAGAAATCATCCTGTTATGACACTCTAAACCTAGTCGTAAATGTGAAGTTAAGGTAGCTGTGAAAAAGCGAGCTTTTCGTTTATTAAAACCACTGAATAGGTATGTCGTTCATTATTCAGCGTTTCTGATGAAATTAAGGCTATGAGATTCAACTTTAAAAGAAACTGTTTGAAAAAATATCAACCGCTGTTTTGGCATAGATTTGATTTTTCTACCAGGAGGATGCGACCCGGTTACGTCCTTCCTGCTTGGCCCGATACATGGCGTTATCGGCGTCTGAGATCATCTGGTTGATGGTGTGGTTGCTGCCGCTATCAAAATATAAGGTTGTAACGCCAAAAGAGGCAGTGACCGTAATCTCTTCATCGCGGCCCAGAGAAATTGTTGCAGCGGCGATTACCTGACGTAGTCTTTCGGCGCTTTGCCAAGCTTCGTCATGGCTGGTCTGCACCATCAGAACAACAAATTCTTCACCACCCAGTCGGGCAACAATATCGGTGGCACGAATAGTCGCGAGACTGACATCTGCTATTTTCTGCAGCACCATATCTCCGATCCCGTGGCCGTAGGTATCGTTGACCTGCTTAAAATGATCCAGATCGAACATAATAAGGGACAGAGGGTTGTTATAGCGGCTGGCAACCAGCACCTCCCGGTTCGCCAGTTCGAAGAAATGGCGGCGGTTGATAAGCTGGGTAAGGAAGTCGGAACGGGCCTGTTTCTCGAGTTTTTGTTCCATCTCCCGGTGCAGTGTTATATCCCGCCCGATTGCCAGCGCCCCGCTCCCGCCTTCATTCTCTTCACTGACGATATTGAACATCAGATAACAATATCCCGAGGCTATCGGTACCTGTATCTCTACCTGTTGGGGTTTGCCTGTGCTGATCACTTGATTGATGACTGAATGGTAGTGTTTAAGGCAACGCTCGTTCTCGAGCGTATTATGCATAAACAGTGCTGTGAAATTAGGGTTGGTATAGATCAGTTCACCCTTCCCGTCATAGCGTGCGATCGCATCCGGAGCATTTTCTGCCAGGCTGCGGTAGGCGAGTTCGCTCCTGATGAGCTCTTCACGGTTTTTAAGGCTTTCTATTGCGATCGATGCCAGGTTTGCCGCAAAGGAAATCTGCTCGATATCATCTGCATTCGGCGTGCCTGGGGTTTCATGATAGATCGCAAAGGTGCCCAGAACCTTATTGGTCGAAGAACGTATGGGCTCTGACCAGCATGACAGGAGGCCCGCGCGGGCTGCCAGTTCACGATAGGGTTTCCAGTATGGATGCGTTGCAATATCGTCAACGACAATCCGTTTTCCGAGATAGGCCGCAGTACCGCAGGAGCCTACCCCCTCGCCTATCTCAACCCCATTGATCGCTTCATTGTAAAAATCAGGCAGGCTCGGTGCTGCACAGTTTAAAAGGTGTTTTCCCTCTGCATCCAGCAACAGAATACTGCAACGCATTGAGGGATCATCTGACTCAATATCGGTTATCAGCTGATGCATTATACTGTTGAGTTGCTCCCCCTTCGCCACCCGCTCCATCATTCTGTTGCGGGTCAGGTTTTTTTGTTCACTGCGCCATTTTTCTGTGACATCAGAACAGATATAGAGCTGTTTATGGTTAATCGAAGATATCCGGTTAACCATGCGCCGGGTTGTTCCATCCTTACAGTGAATCGTAGTTTCAGTGGTTAAGGTGTCTGGGAACAGGCTATCGCTGTTGGCCTGTTTCTCCGTCCAATCTTTCCAGCGTAAATAGATTTCACGCTGGACGTCCGGGTCGGGATAGGCCTTTTCAAACCAGATATCTATGCTGGGAAGATCCTCAAGCGTGTAGCCGAGCATCCGGGTGAAAGTGTGATTTATATACTCAATCTTGCCCGCCTCATCACACCAGCTTATGCCTGCGGGGGAGTTATCAAGCAGGTCTTGCATCTCTATACGTTGTTTTTTGCTATGTATCAGGGCCTGCTGAAGATGCTGCTCTCTGATGGCACTCAGCGCACTCGTGGCCATCACAGTCGTCACATGAACCATATGGCCCAGTTGCTTTTCAATCTGTTCTTTCGGAATAACCGCTACCTGTTTAATGGCTGCTATATAGGCCGCCTTATCGTAATTGAACCTCTCTGCCTGTTGTTCAAAGTCCTCAAGATCAGGCGACTCATGCAGCAGCTGTCCCATAAACAGGGTGGCAATATGGTGGCCCTCAATCATGATGGGGGTGGCGTAGTCATAGAGTCCGTTCTTACAGAGGGAGTAGCTGATTGTTGTAGGACGGGCTTGTTCGAGCAGGCTGCAGTTACTTTCGATGCAGCGCCGGTTGGTTTCTTCGTTACCCCGGTGGAAATGGGTGCAGGCATCAATCCAGCCAGCCTGAGTAATCAGCTCTCCCTCAGGGCCGACGAGGCCATTAGGGATGCCGGTTGCCTGATAATAGCCTTCGAGAATTTCTGCAAAACTGGTTATATCGATCAGCTCTTCGATACGGTAATAGTCACTGGAACTGATAACCGGGATATGTTTCATTGGTTACATCTCAAAGAGCCATCCAGGCATTAATTATTGTGTGCAAGCGTCAACAGACGACCGCCTATCCATAGCCTTCTTCTTGTAGTACTGCGTGTAACATTAATTTGTCTATGTCAAAGAGGTCAACGGACAGCGCGGATTCTTTTGTCCTATATGTCTCAAATACGACCTTTTTCATAGTCTTCGCTATTTACATCTTAACACCAACGGTGTCTATAACCTGTCGTCTCCACTGTCTTTCACAGTACGGTTTGAGGTGTATCATATATTCTTCAGTTTGTGCTCCAGATCTGCTCAACGGCGGTTTCAATCGTGTCGTTACGCCCCCTCGTTTATCGGGTTTTGCGCTCTTAATGATGCAAAACAGTTTCTCTTATTCAGCTACTTTATTTAGAATGTCGCATTCACAAAAACCTTCAGTTACCTTTCTCCCAGTTGCACTCATTGATACGCATTGAGTGATTATGGAATCGTTTTCGCATGATAGATTTTGCCAGACTTCAGACTAACTTCACTGTACTTCGCAGCAACAAAGCCTTTGAGCTGTTTGTTGTGATCGTCATTATCAGCTCGGCGTTGCTGGTCGGTGCCAAAACCTATGAGCTATCCCCTTTAGCCATGTCGCTGGTGGTATGGCTGGACCGGTTTGTCACGTTTTTCTTTCTGACTGAGATCACTATCCGCTTTCTGGGTGAAGAAAATAAAAAGGATTTTTTCAAGAACCCCTGGAATGTCTTTGACACGCTGATTGTGACGATCAGTCTGATTCCTATCGATAATACCGATATGGCACTGGTTGCCCGTCTGGTGCGGGTATTCCGGGTGCTGCGGATGGTTTCGGTGATCCCTGAACTGAGGCTTTTGCTTAATTCTCTTGTTAAAGCGATGCCTCAACTAGGTTACGTTATCTTGTTGATGTTTATAATCTTTTATATCTATGCAGCGATCGGCAGCACGCTGTTTGAAAACATCAACCCGGAACTGTGGGGCGATATTACGATCTCGTTGCTGACCCTGTTCAGGGTGATGACGTTTGAGGACTGGACCGATGTTATGTACGAAACTATGGGGGTTTATCCTCTTAGCTGGGTCTACTATCTGACCTTTATCTTCTTCACTGCATTTGCGTTTCTGAATATGGTGATCGGCATCGTGGTGAACGTTTTAGATGAGGAGCATGCCAAGGTCAGAAAACAGGCTGCGATAGACGCCCATGAGCCCACGATTGCCGATCTTCAGCGGCAACTGGTGCAGATCCAGGCGCTGCTGGAAAAGCAGCAAAGCCCGAAATAAGTCGCGATGGCGTGATCAATAAGGGAGTGACCCGATGATGCCGCAGCAGCCCATCCAGCTGTCAGTGAGAACCGCTCATTGGTTGCTGAGAAAACATTGCTCAGGTGACACAGAGTTTAATGAACAGTGAACAATCAGCCCTGCTCATGCAAATAGTTGCTGGCCTCAGTCAAGTACTCATCCTCTGGGGAATCTTGTGGCTGACGCTGCGTGTCCTATGCTCCGGACTGGTTGCAATCTGGTTAACCAATGGATTGATTCTCACAGGTATTATCGCAGCACTGATAACGCATCTGGGGTTTGAGCTGAATCTGTATGACAGGCTGGACTCACGCGGTGTACTGATCACCGGGATAATGGCACTCAATCTGGTCGTTGTGCCGCTCTTTTACTGGCTCGATAAACGCAAAGCACGCCTTCAGTCCGTCATCCGGATTCCTGAGACGGTGCTTCACGGCTTGTCATTTATGGGCGGAGCTGGCAGTGCACTGATCGCGCAAAAACGTTTTCATCATAAGACCGCTAAGCAAGGCTTCAGGCGCAAAACCTGGGGTGCGTTGATTCTCAATGGCGCGCTGTTTTATGGGCTGCTGTTTATATAAATACCCGCCTGGTAACGGTAACAGAGCTATTGACCATAGTATTTCGCCAGATAGTCGAGAATACGTTCATGCTGATCCCCGGACAGTTCATCCATGCCCTGCTCTTCGACCATCCATACGAGCGTGTCGGTCCAGCGGGAGCGGCTCATGCCTTGCTGCTTAACCAGCATAATGGAATGACAGCGTGAACAGACGGCGTATACATCTTCCCGTCCTGTTCCTTGCTTCAGCCCGCCATAATCAAAGCTGCTTGACGCGCCGACCATTGGGCCATCCGATGTCAGAGTCTGCAGATAGGCAACCACTGCATCACGATCGGCCTCTGAACTGATTCCGGAAAACGCCATGTTGTTATTGGGGATGAAGGTTGCCGGAGAGGCCAGGTAGTGTTTCAGGTTTGCTACTGTCCAGCTGCCTTCGAACTGTTTGAACGCATCGGAGTATTCAAAGCCGGCGGCTGAGGCCACTTTTCTGCCGACAACATTCCAGAGGTTTGGCCCGATACTGTGCGGTTCCCCCTCTGCTAAGGTGTGACACCCCTTGCAGACCAGGACAAGCTGTTTGCCCCTGGCTGCAAGGTTGGCCTGATCTGCAAAGGCTGATTGATACCCAATAAGCCCGCTTAGCAGGCTGAGTATCAGTGCTGCCGTGAGTTGCCTGACCATATAAAGCTCCCTGTCAGCTAACCCTGACTGCAACCCGGTGCATACTGTTATTCAGATAGCCTTTGGGGTTCCAGGCGATTCCGAATGGCTGGCTGACACCCATATCATCGGTGGCTTTGGCCCACACCTCATAATAACCGGGCTCAGGGAACATCACCTGTGCTTTGAAACGCTGCCAGGCGCCAAAGTTAGGCTGATCTCCCAACTCAGCGGTGATCCAGGTTGCACCAAAATCAATGGAGATATCCACGCGGGTAATTTTGCGTTCACCGGACCAGGCGTTGCCACGTACTTCCAGTGACCTGTCGCTGAGCGCGGTGCCGGTGGCTGGATGAGTGATCAGGGATTTGACCGGCATCCGTTCAATAATCAAAAAATCCTCTTTAGCGACCTTTTCACCCGCCGCAACCGGGTGCCTCGGCACACGATATGCGGTACCGGTCATTTTGGCACCATCGTGAACCTGATCGCGGATATTGATCCGCTGCAACCACTTCTGCGAACAGGATCCGGGCCAGCCGGGAATGATCAGCCGCAGCGGCGCACCGTTCATCGGATGAATCGGCTGCCCGTTCATGGCAAAGGCAAGCAGATTGTTAGGGTCCATGGCTTTAGCGATTGGAACGCCGCGAGAGATCGCTTCTTTACCGGCCTGGCCGGAAAGGTGCTTATCTGCACTGTGGTGGGCGGTATAGACAGCACCGGATTGAACTCCGGCAGCCTGTAACACATCGGCTAAGCGCACCCCGGTCCATTCGGCACAGGCGACGGCGCCATAAGTCCACTGATTACCACTGGCAGGCGGATCGAAGGCTGCACGACCATTACCTCCGCACTCAACCACGACCGGGCGGGTAACGACTTCAAACTTATCCCGCAGATCTTTGATCGACAGCGTTAACGGCTTTTCAACCAGACCATCGATGCTCAGTTGCCAGCTATCGGCGTCAACGACGACCGGAGGAATACCATTGTTACGAATGAAGTGGCGACTGGTCGGTGTGACCGCATCGTCGAGCAGGTGTGCCGGGGTTTCTGCATTGACCGGCCGGTCGTTGAGAATGGTCAGTCCCTCTTTCCCTTCAATGGAAAATGGCGTTGTATCATCAGCCATTGCTGCGGGAATAAGGCCCTGAGGCATGTTGCGGTGGTAGGGGATAAATGACACACCCAGTAGCGCCGCCATACTGGTCAGGCCTGCACCGCGCAGAAAGCCCCGTCTGTCCTGATTGGCGACACGGCCGAAAACCTTCAGATCTGCGGTGACAGGATCGTCTTCATATAATGCGTGTAAGCCAGCGGTTTCTTTACTCTTGTCGTTCATGATTGCCTGCTCCGTTACTTATTTTCTTGAAGAGCCTCTCATTTGCAATATTCAAGATAGCTAATATAGCTTAGTAAAGAAGTCCGTAATTGTATAATTCAGGCTGAATAAAGAAGATCGCGCTGGCTCCGTCAAAGCCAGCGACAGAGTTGCTGTCTCGATTAACTGACCTGCATACGGATCAGTTTTTTGTTAAGTTTGCCAACGCTGGTTTTGGGTATTTCGGACACTACGCTGATCTTTTCAGGTATGGCCCATTTGTTTATCCGGCCACTTTCAACAAACTGCATCAGATGTGCTTGTAAAGCCCCGGCATCGACCGTTTGACCCGACACGGGCACAATCAGGGCGTAGGCCCGTTCACCCCACTTTTCATCGGGAATGCCGATAACCGCCACTTCTGCGACCTGAGGATGCTGACTGATCAGGCTTTCCAGTTCAATGGATGAGATCCATTCCCCCCCGGTTTTGATTACATCCTTAATCCGGTCTTTAATCTGCAGTACACCCGCTTCGTCTATGGACGCCACATCACCGGTATGTAACCAGCCGTTTTGCCACAACTCTGCACCTTTTTCAGGCTCCTTGTAGTAGCCCTGAGTCAGCCAGGGGGCACGTACCACAACCTCGCCCACGGATTCGCCATCATGAGGAACATCATTGCCGGACGGGTCTGCAACCCTCAGATCCACCATGGCGTTGGGGATACCGGTTTTAATTCTCAGCGCTAACTGATCGTTCATATCAAGCGCTTGTTCGGACGGATTCAGATATGTCAGTGTCAGCAATGGACAGGTTTCTGACATCCCATAGGCGGTATGGAAGAGAATGCCTTTGTCAGCCATCTGCTGAGCCAGCGCAAGTGTCGGGGCGCTGCCACCGGTGACCATTTTCCAGCCGGTCATATCGGTCGTTTCAGCCTCAGCACAGTTCAGAATCATCTGCAGTACCGTCGGCACACCATGGGAGAATGTTACCTTCTCATCGCGGTATAACTTAACTAATTTATTGGGTTCATAGCGGCCGGGGTACACCTGTTTAACACCCAGCATGGTTGCGATATAGGGAACGCCCCAGGCGTGCACATGAAACATCGGCGTCATCGGCATATAGACATCTTCCGAACGGAGCAACGGCTGACCATCATAGAGTCCGAGAGTCGCCGCCCCATTGATGGTATGCAATACCAGTTGGCGATGTGAGAAATACACCCCTTTGGGGTTGCCGGTTGTTCCTGTGGTATAAAACAGTGTCGCCACAGAATTCTCATCAAAATCAGGAAATTTATAGTGATCACTGGCCTTTTCCAGCAGCGCTTCATAGTCACCAAAAGTGTTCAATGATGTCGCTACGGGCTTGGCTTCATCGGTCAGTTGAATATAGCCTCGGACGCAGGGCAGTTGTTCGGTTAACTGTTCAGCAATAGCAACAAAGTCATCGTGAACCAGCACCAGACTATCTTCGGCGTGATTCATGGTATAGCTGATCTGATCAGGGCTGAGACGGATATTTACATGGTGCAGAATGGCCCCGATCATTGGTACTGCGAAGTACGCTTCCAGATAGCGGTGGCTGTCCCAGTCCATCACCGCAACAGTATCCCCCGCCCCGACACCCGCATCGGTTAATACATGCGCCAGCTTGCAGATGCGCTGATAGAGAGTGCGATAGTCATAGCGGAACAGGTCACTGTACACAATCTCCTGCGTGGGCTGATAGCGCTTACCCGATAACAGCAGGTTTTTGATCAACAGTGGGTATTGGTAGGCATTATCAGCCGATTCTATTATTTTTGTTTTCATATGATTCCCTCGGTTAAATTTATATTTCCCTCTGACCGTTACCTCATTACGGCTGTTGCAAACGTTATGTAAAATCCAGAAACCTATCGCTCAGTAATATAACCTGACCATGTTTCATAAGATTCTGATAGATAGACCCTTATAGCCTTTTTCGGAGCCGTTTTGAAGATAGAGTATAGTCATCAATCTGTCGGTTTCTGTAAATTTTGTGACAAACATCCGTATCACCAAATGTCTTCATGTTTCAGATATCTGTCACATCTCTGTCATCTGCATTAATTATGATATTCAAGATGGGAACGTCAGAGCACAGCTGGCTACGGTCTCAGCACTAACGGTGACGTATTTATATTTGCACCGGGACAGCTTAACTAATTGAAAATATTTGTATAAATAGGAATTAGTCCTAGTTACAAGTTTCGGCATAGGTCCTATTATGCAACCCATGTTCAGTGCAGTCAGGGATTTGATTGCGGAACTCAGCAACGTAGCCAGAAGGATTGCAGGATGCATCGGCTACATGGAAATGGATCGCTGAATTAAGGGGGCGTAGTACGGATACTACAACTCCCTTGCCTTTTCATCAGATAGCATCTGCCCTTCTCTTTATTTACTCCTCTGCCCCTTACTTATTTTCTTTTCAGTGTGTGGTTTATTGATATCGTTTGTTGTTATGTTCCAGCCAGCCGGCAACATGACGCCCTTGCGGATCATCATGGGTCCAGTGCACTACGCCTCCCTTATCATTCCACTCATATTCACCATAAAAGCGCACACTGTCGCCCTTTCTTAAAGACGGGATACGCGGCGCCAGATCGATATTATGAGCGATAAGAATCGTTATTCCAGACGATAGTCGCAGAATAAATCGCTGATGACGGCTGCCATCCAGATCGTCCCGAAGCAGTTTCACGACCACACCTGAGCCGCTGACCTGCAGATTGCTCTGATGGTTACGATAGGCCTGCAGGATACGCTGGTTATCGCTCTGTGAGGCTGACGCATTGGCAGTGCTGTTGTGACTGTTTTGCGCCGGTGCCGGGGCTGAAGCGCCCGGTAGTGAGGTATAGCTCATGATACCCATCACTACGACGATGATTCCAGCTAAAGCCACTGACGCAAGTCTGGGCCTGCGACGCTGTTGTGATCTCTGTTGGCGAGCGGTTTTGGGGGATGAGCCGGGCTGTGCCTGACGGGTATTCTGGCGGGCATTTCGGGTCACACCCGCAATCTGTACATCAGCGGCACGTAAACGTCCGTCTCGATCCTTTAATGGCTGGTAACTGATGCGATCGCCCACCCTGGGTTTCCGCGGGATATTGCCGAAATCCCGTATATGCACAAACAGATCGTTGCCACCCTCAGCGGGTTTGATAAAGCCAAACCCTTTATCGTCTTTCCAGGTTTTCAATATGCCTGTGTGGTGTTGCATGCGCTATCTCTTTCAGGAGGGGTTGTGGCTGATGGTGTTCACTGTCATGGTTTTGATCGTGTAATGAAAAAGGAGAAATTGCCAGCGACAGGATGTCTGCTGGCAAGGATAACTCAGACTTCGGCCATCGTCAGCCAGGTATCGTGCTTATTGCAGGTGCTTATGGCAAATAAAGCGCCGCTGTAACCATCGAGCTTAAACTCTGAACGCGGTTGTAAATCTTTGTCAGGATCGAACATATACTCAGCGATAAAGTTATAATCTTTATCCAGCAGGATATGTTTGATGATGTAATGCTCATATTGTTTCATTTCATGGGGGGTGACGACTTCCACTGCTGTTTGCCCGTCTCCTTTTTGTAATGTAATCATCGGTGCATGACCGCCCGCTTTTGCAGCCCAGCGCCCGGGTTGATCTTTGGTAAAATAGATTCCCCCCGCCCCGCTCATGGAGCCTTCTGCAAGTGACACACTGGGTACTATCAATCCACCGGCAGTGGCGGCGATTCCGAATCGAATAAAATTCCTTCTGTCCATCTCTATACTCCGGTTGTTTTATAGCCACATCAACCTGAATAAGGTGTCGTTACTCTGTCACCCTTTCCTTACAGACGGGCACCTCCCGATTAATGCTTAATGAAGAATAGACGCTAACCGGGGCTTTAGTGATGAATTCTGGTATTTATTCTGGTCTGGTTAACTCAATTATCAGGCACGGATACCTGGCAAAAGCGTCCGGCATGGAAAAGCCGTTAATGTTTGACGGTCACGGAAGGACGGATAGCTAAACAATCCGGACGATACAGTATTGTTGTACTGATCGACCGGAAAGGTAAAGGCCGGGAGGACGCTGCGTTATGTGCTACAGATACAAAAAAACGGCGATTCCAATCAATGTACGATTGGCAGCTGCATATGAAAGGTAGATCCAACCGCAGGATCTGAGGTGACCGCCATATGCCCCTGATGCTGTTCGGTGATGATGTAGTATGAAAAAGACAGATGCTCTCCGGTATCAAAGCTGTCAGCTTGACGGCTGCTGCTGAAATACGGTTCAAACAGTCCCATCTGCTCTTCACTCGTCAGGCCCAGTCCGTTATGCTGAATCTTAATCCACATATTATCGTAACTCTCGGAAAGAATTATTTTTATTGTGGGTTCGAAATTCTCGGTTCCGGTCTTCTTCTGTAGTGCAATACAGGCATGACGAAACAGACTGAGGAACACCTGTTGTAGCTCGGTGATATAGCAGGGAACCTGAGGCAGGCCGTTCTCAACATGCCATTCCAGCTTTACCTGTTTGAACATAAAGCCTTCTGAGACTGAAATAACCTCTTTACCCAGGTTGACGGTATGTTCCATTACATCAACGATATCAGCCATTTGCTTCTCAGAATGGCGATTGCGGGCAAAGGTCAGCAGGTTGTGAATTATTTTGGAGACCTGATCGCCTTTATCCGACATGTCATTGTAGATCGATTCCAACAGAGCTGTTTTATCGTTACCGCCCTGCTCCAGTGCCAGGTGGTTATCAGCCATAATGCTTTTAAACCGTTTCAGGTCCATCAGAATGGCCTGCAGCGGGATATTGATATCATGCGCCATTGAGGATGCCAGCTCTCCCATAAATGACATTTTATCATTATGGATCAGCAGGTTCTCCGCGGTGGTTTCCTTGGATACATCGTCTACCAGAATAACGACGCCCGATTCAGGGCCGTTCAGGGGGTAGATGGTAATATCAAAGTGAGAGAGGCTGCGCAGACTCTGTTTCAGATGGATGGTTTTATTCTGCTCAATCGCCTGCTGAATATGTTCTGGCACCACGGTCATGGTGGGATAGGCTTCCCACAGGGTTTTGCCCAGCGCTTTCTCAGCAGGGACGCCTGACAGCTCCTCAACCCGCCGGTTCCACTGGGTCACCCGTCCCTCTTTATCCAGACCGACCAGCATCAGTGGCATCGATGTCAGGATATCCTTGATATAGGACTCGGATGAACGCAGCTGGTTGGCGGTGATAACGTGTTGTGCGACTTCAGACTCCAGCAGATGGTTACTCTCGATGAGTTTGCTGTTCGATTCCTTAAGCGCCGCAGTACGCTCCCGGACACGCTGTTCCAGTTCATTTTTGATGGTGGTCAGTTCACGATTCGCTCTGTGAGCGCGGCGGCTGTATATCAGCAGATAGATAGCGGTAATCGACAGGATTATGATCAGCGTTGCGCTACTGAAATTGGCCAGGTGTTGCCATTTGGTTTTGCCGTTCTCATCTTTAAACCAATCGACGGCAGCAACAGCCCATGAGCTCTGCAGGCACAGAGCAAGTACAAAGAATGCGTGTTTAATCATATGTGTAATTAACTAATCCTGATGAAATAACAAAAAGCTGAACAACCATACAGTCAGGCTTGTCTCTGCCAGAGCAGAGGCGATCGGCGTAAGCTTTATATTTACCGCTGTAACCTGACTTTAATTACGCCCTATTCTATAGGATTTGCTGTAAATTTCGTTATTAACATTCGCTGATTTTACGAAAAAGCGTCTTAATCTCTTAATAATCGCATTTAACTGCTGAAAAACATCCGCTCAAACTGTTTGATATTTTGCTGCACATAATCGAGAAAGGCCTGCATTGCCGGAGTCGGGTGCTTGGCCTGGGGATGGACGACGCAAAAGCTTCGCCGCAATGGAAAGCCCTCAATGCTGGCGATTTTTAACCGCCCCAGCTCGAGCTCAGAGAGAATGCTGAGCTTAGGCAGTACGGCGACCCCCAGTCCTGCAATAACGGAATGCTTTAGCGCATCATTGGAACCTATCTCCATGTCCGGAGCGAATTGCAATCGGTGTTGCTGGCAGTGCTGCTCGAGCGCCAGCCGGCTGCCTGATCCCTGCTCCCGGACCAGCAGTTTACTGTTAAGAAACAGCTGGGGGCTGATCTTTGATTGTTTCAGCAGCGGGTGCCCCTGTGGCACAACCGGAATCAGCTCATTATCCAGAAACGGTAATGATGCCAACGGCTTGTCGGTCGGTACCATGCCCATAATAACCAGGTCATCATTGTTCTCATTCAGGCCCTGCAGTGCAGTCGCCCGATTCACCACCTTGATCCGCACACTGACCAGCGGGTGCAGATCGAGAAATGCCCGTAACAGGTAAGGCACCATATACTGGGCGGTATTCACCGCCACCAGCTTTAACTCACCGGCGACGCTGCCTTTCAGTGCCCCCAGATCAGTTTGCAGATCTGCCAGCTCAATAAAGATCGTATTGATACTCTCATACAGTCTTTCTCCAGCTGCGGTATAGAAAAGCCGCCTGCCGACATACTCAAATAATGGCTGTTCTACACCCTGCTCCAACTGACGAATCTGGCTACTGACCGCCGGTTGTGTCAGCCCCAACAGGTCACCTGCCTTGCTGTAACTTTGCAGTTCATAGACCGCCTTGAACACCTGAAGCTGGCGAAAACTGAGGCGACTGGTCATTTTTTTGATTGTAAGTGGCACGAACTCTGTCTCAATTGCATTTATCTATAAGCAATACCTTATAGATAAACTAAAAAATATCAATTTCTCCTGATCCGACAGAGCGGCTAGGATTTATTTATACACTACGGCAGCGAGCCGGAAGCTGAGGAGAGTTACATGATCAAAAAAGTACTGATCGCCAACCGCGGTGAGATTGCGGTACGTATCGTCCGCGCTTGTGCCGAGATGGGCATCCGCTCTGTGGCGATTTATACCGAACCTGACCGCTATGCACTGCATGTTAAACGCGCTGACGAGGCTTATTCTCTGGGTGATGATCCACTGGCGGGGTATCTTGACCCGCGCCGGATCGTCAACATGGCGCTGGAAACCGGCTGTGATGCGATTCACCCAGGCTATGGCTTCCTTTCAGAAAATGCGGAGTTTGCCCGTCTCTGCGAACAACAGGGAATCGCCTTCATCGGCCCCAAATCCGATGTCATCCATAAGATGGGCGACAAAACCCAGGCCCGTGATTCGATGCGCGCCGCCGGCGTACCCATTACGCCGGGTTCAGAAGGAAACCTTGCCGATGTTAATGAGGCATTAAAGCTGGCGGATGATATTGGCTACCCGATCATGATCAAAGCGACGTCCGGTGGTGGTGGCCGCGGTATCCGTCGCTGTGATACGCCGCAGGAGCTGAAGCTGCAGTATCCCCGGGTCATCTCCGAAGCAACTAAAGCGTTTGGCTCTGCCGAAGTCTTTATGGAGAAGTGCATCGTTGATCCCCGGCATATCGAGGTGCAGGTGCTGGCCGATAGCCAGGGTAATGTGGTGCACCTGTATGAGCGGGACTGTTCGATTCAGCGACGTAACCAGAAGCTGATCGAGATCGCCCCCAGCCCTCAGCTAACCCCGGAGCAGCGCCTGTATATCGGTAATCTGGCAGTCAAAGCGGCAGCGGCCGTTGGTTATGAGAACGCGGGTACGGTCGAGTTTCTGCTGACCGGTAATCAGGTCTACTTTATGGAGATGAACACCCGGGTACAGGTGGAACATACCATCACCGAACAGATTACCGGGGTTGATATCGTACGTGAACAGCTACGCATCGCCTCCGGCCTGCCGCTGAGTTATCGCCAGGAAGACATCTCCTATCGGGGCTATGCCCTGCAGTTCCGGATCAACGCTGAAGATCCGAAAAACGACTTTTTGCCAAGCTTTGGGCGTATCTCTCACTACTATGCACCGGGTGGTCCGGGGGTTCGGGTGGATACCGCGATCTATACCGGTTATGAGATCCCCCCTTACTACGACTCTATGTGTCTCAAGCTGGTGGTCTGGGCGCTGACCTGGGAAGAAGTGATCGCCCGTGGACAACGCGCACTGGATGATATGCGCCTGCACGGAATTAAAACCACCGCGAACTATTACCAACAGATTGTCGACCATCCTGAATTTCAGGAGGCCAACTTTAACACCAGCTTTGTACCGAACCATCCGGAACTGCTGAGCTATTCCGACAAACGCCATCCCAGTGAAATAGCGCTGGCGGTTGCCGCCGCGATTGCCGCCCATGCGGGTTGGTAAGCTGATATGTAAGTGTGTCGAACCGTTTGTCTTATAGCAAAGAAACCAATTTCAGCTGACCGCCAGAGCGGTTGCAGGAGAAACGACAGTGAGTACTGTAAACATGAACCAAACAAAGAAAATTGAAGTCACCGATGTGATACTGCGTGATGCGCATCAGTCACTGATCGCTACCCGCATGCGCACCGAAGATATGCTGCCGATCTGTGTAAAGCTGGATCAGGTAGGCTACTGGTCTTTAGAAGTCTGGGGGGGTGCCACCTTTGATGCCTGCGTGCGTTTTCTTAAGGAAGATCCATGGGAACGTCTGCGCCAGCTGCGTGCCGCCCTGCCAAACACCCGCCTGCAGATGCTGCTGCGGGGGCAGAATCTGCTGGGCTATCGCCATTATGCCGATGATGTGGTCGAAGCTTTTGTTGCCAAAGCGGCGCAGAACGGTATCGATGTGTTCCGTGTCTTCGATGCGCTGAATGATATCCGCAATCTGGAAACCGCCATGAAAGCGGTTAAAAAAGCAGGCAAACACGCTCAGGGGACGATCTGTTACACCACCAGCCCGGTGCACACGCCAGAGCTGTTTGTAAAACAGGCGATCGCTATGCGGGATATGGGCGCTGACTCCATCGCGATTAAAGATATGGCCGGTTTGCTCACCCCTTATGCGACCTATGATCTGGTTGCTGCGCTGAAAGCAGAGCTGGACCTGCCGGTTGTGGTTCACAGTCACTCCACTGCAGGCCTGGCTCCACTATGCCAGCTTAAAGCGATTGAAGCGGGTGCCGACCGAATTGATACGGCTATCTCATCATTCGCCAACGGCACCAGCCATCCGGCAACCGAAGGACAGGTGGCTGCGTTAAAAGATACTCCCTATGACACCGGACTGGATCTGGAACTGCTGGCAGAAATCGCCGACTACTTCCGTGAAGTACGGAAGAAATACCACCAGTTTGAAAGTGAATTCACCCGTGAAGATGTCTCTGTTCAGATTAACCAGGTACCGGGCGGTATGATGTCCAACCTGGCTAATCAGTTAAAAGAGCAGAACGCACTGGATAAGATCCGTGACGTATTTGCAGAGATTCCACGGGTGCGTAAGGATCTTGGCTACCCTCCTCTGGTAACCCCAACCTCACAGATCGTTGGTACTCAGGCGGTTTATAACGTGCTGGCCGGGGAACGCTATAAAACCATCACCAACGAGGTTAAGCGTTACCTTCAGGGCGGTTATGGTGCAGCACCGGCAGCCGTGGATGCGCAGCTGCAGAAAAAAGCGATCGGCAATGAAAGCGTTGAAACCGGCCGTCCTGCCGATCTGTTGAAACCCGAGCTAAACAAGCTGCGTGAAGAGATCGGTAAGCTGGCGCAGACAGAAGAGGATGTCCTGACCTTCGCAATGTTTCCCGATCTGGGGCGTGAGTTCCTGCAGCAACGGGCTGAAGGCACGCTGAAGCCTGAGGAGTTGTTAGCGGTTGATGCCGCCAAAGGGGCAAAACTGGGACCGGCCGGAGCCTCTGAGTTTAAGATTGAGGTTCATGGTGAGATCTACGATATCGCGGTCACCGGTGTGGGTGGGGTTGGCAGCGGCAAACGTAAGATCTACCTGTCGATGGATGGTATGCCTGAAGAGGTGATCTTCGAGCCGCAGAATGAATTTGTCTCCGAAGGCAGCAGCGGTCGCAAACACGCCAGCGAGCCGGGCCATGTTACCACCGCTATGCCGGGTAATATCTTTGACGTTTTGGTGAAAGAAGGTGATGTGGTAGAAGCGGGTCAGGCAATTCTGGTGGCGGAAGCGATGAAGATGGAGATGGAGATCCATGCCAATATAGCGGGCACCGTTAAAGCGATCTATGTTGCTAAAGGCGACCGCGTCACGCCCGGTGAAGTGCTTGCTGAAATTGAATAACGCGATCGCTTAAAAATATTTTTAAGTCTGCGTTATTCAGCGGTTATGGGTGTCAAAACCATCCATAACCGTTTATTTTAACCACTATAATAGCTAAGAGAATCTGTGCGTGGACAAAATCATAAAAGGCGTGATTAACTTTCGCCAAAACGTATACCCGGAACACAAAGATCTGTTCGGCAGCCTGGCAGATGGCCAGAGCCCTGATGTCTTGTTTGCAACCTGTTCCGACTCCCGTATCGATCCCAATCTGTTGACTGGAACCGCCCCCGGGGATCTTTTTATCTGCCGTAATGCTGGCAATATTATCCCACCTCATAGCAACGAGACCGGGGGGATGACCGCCTCAATTGAGTATGCTGTGGCGGTGCTGGGAGTGCGTCATATTATTATCTGCGGTCATACTGACTGTGGTGCAATCAAGGGCGCGCTGGATCTGAATGCGCTTAATGGCCTGCCCCACGTAAAGGAATGGCTGGGACACTGTCGCTCTGCGATGGAGATTGTGCGCGAACGCCATGATATCCCCCATGATCAGCCGGTCGGTTCTGAACACCTGAATGAAGCGATCGAAGAAAACGTCCTCCAGCAGGTGCAGCATATCCGTACCCACCCTGTGGTAGCAGCAAAGCTGGCGACCGGTAAAGTGGCAGTTCACGGCTGGGTTTACAACATCAAGACCGGTTCGATTCGCTGCTGCAGTCATAATGACATAGTGTTCAGAAACTTTGATGACCACTATGCTGAGCTGATTGAGCAGATTGAGGCCTGAATTAGTCGCTGTATCTCATGGGCTGCACGTTTGTCTGGGCAAACGTGCACTCTGAATCGCCCCGCCTTTTTCTGATTAGGCAGAGGCGCTTAACCTCCCTTCTCTCAGGCGCTTCACCGGACGTTCATCAATAAATATATGGATCACAGCTGTCAGTAAGGCGATCGCTGCAGCGGCCCACCAGACGCTGTTATAACTACCGGTCTGGTCAAACATATAGCCACCGACCCAGACCCCAACGAATGAACCTAGCTGGTGATTGAGAAAGACGATGCCATACAGGGTGCCCATATGACGCAGACCAAACATCTGCGCCACCAGACCTGAGGTTGCCGGAACTGTCGCCAGCCATAGAAACCCCGTGGCAATTGAAAACAGGTAAACGGTTGTCGTAGTGATCGGCAGCAACATAAACAGGGCGATCACCACAGCGCGTAACGCATAGATGATTCCCAGCAGGTTTTTCTTTGAATAACGCCCGGACCAGGAGCCAAATAGCAGGCAGCCGAATATATTAAACAGACCGATCAGCGAAAGACTGGTTACGGCGACCGTAGAATCAAACCCCTGATCGGAAAGAAATGAGGGCATATGTACCGTAATAAAGGCCAGCTGAAAGCCGCAGACAAAAAAACCTGCGATCAGCAGCCAGTAGTGCAGATGACCACCAGCTTCCTGCAGCGCTCCTTTTAAAGGTTGCGGAGATACGTCCTCTATTATCGTTTTGGGTTCGTCAACGTTACGAAAGGTGGTCGCCATGATGATCATCATCAGCGCTCCGCCACACATCAGTAAAAGTGCAGTCTGCCAGCCATAGATGCTAATAAACGCCTGAGCCACCGGAATCACCATCAACTGTCCTGCGGAACCTGCTGCTGTTCCTAACCCCAGAGCGAAAGCACATTTTTCCGGCGCGACCATCCTTGCCAGCGCAGGCAGAATAACGCCGAATCCGGTTCCGGCAATGCCCATTCCAATCAAAATACCGGCACCGCTGTGCAGACTCCAGACGCTGTCAGTGGTCGCGGTGATATAGATACCCAGGGCATAGAGCAACGCCCCGATAACCAGTGTCCTGAAGGTTCCAAAACGGTCTGCAAATGCACCGGTAAACGGCTGAAACAGGCCCCAGCAAAGATTTTGCAGTGCCAGCGAGAAGGCAAATACCTCCCGGCCATAACCAAACTCGCTGGAGATCGGTGCCATAAAGAAGCCCATCGACGAGCGCAGGCCAAAATTAAGCGCCAGGACCAGGCAGGACGCAACCACAAACAGACTGAGAAGCTTTACGTGGCCAGCGTTTATTGCAGTAGGCATAAGATCTATTTCGGCTTGGGTTTTAGGGTAAATGAGTAGAATTAGTAAGGTGGGCAGGCGTCATTATACAAACATGATATCGTCTCAGACAGATACAGATACTGCTGGAAACAGCGTAAATCTGCGCACTTCCGACAGGGTTAAGCCGGATAGTACACTCAGACTGCCATTACACCCTCTCAGATAAGCCGGCTGCCAGATTCAGTGTATAGCCACAATGGAATGCTCTGGGCTGCTGTGTCACCGGATCGATAAAGCGTAACTGCTGTGCCAACAGCTGCAAAGGCTGAGTAAAGTCATCGGCAGCCTCGGGCTGTAATGTGGGGTAATAGCGGTCGTGTAGGATTGGCCATCCAAGGGTCTGCATATGAACCCGCAGTTGATGTGTTTTACCTGTCACCGGTTCTAATTCAAACAGCGCTGAGCCCTGCAATCGATCCAGACAACGTATCCGGGAATGACTGTTGGGAGCCCCATCATAGACCCGCATCCGAAAACGGGGGTCAGCCGTTTGCAGCCGGTTAATGACCTCCCATTGCTGATTGATCAGCGGTTCGCTGTGGTCAGCATCAATCTTGCCGATCGCCTGGTAAGTTTTGCTGACGTTTCGACTCGCAAACAACTGGTGGTAAAGATGGCAGGTTTCCGGATTAACCGAAAACATCACCAGCCCGGCTGTGGCCCGGTCGATACGGTGCACGGCTTGCAGGGTTTGTAATCCCGTTTTTATCCGCAATCGGTTTTGCAGACACTCATTCACATAATTCCCTCCGGGCGTGACGGGAAGAAAGGCCGGTTTATAGGCCACCAGAATATCTGCATCTTCAAATAAGATCGTTTCGTCGAACGGAATAACGGGTTCACATTCAACTTCGCGATAATAATAGACACGCTGCTTTGGTCGATAAGGAGATTCTGAAGTAATGAGGGTTCCATCATGCCAATGCAGCTTTCCATCGTATGACCGCTGCCGCCACACCTGAGCGTCGATTTGTGGAAACTTGCCAATCAGATAGTCCAGGACAGTTTCAGCCCCGGGATTGATTTGTGGCAGAGTCAGTTTAGATGGAGACTTAGCAATGACCATCATCGAATCCTAAATCGCGATGATAAAGTTCATCATCGACGGTGTGAGTGAAGTACTGCGGTTGTGGAAACACTTAACTCTACTAGCTGAACTGTTTCTTTATAAGATCGACATCTATTACAACATAATAATGGGTTATGGTCTGAAAAGCCCCTCCCGCAAGGGCTTAGTATTCTTTTTAAATTCAGTTAACCCAGGTGTTGATGAAAAAACGCCAGCGTCCGGCTCCAGGCCAGTTCGGCGCTTTTTTCATCGTAGCGGGCTGTAGAATCATTATGAAATCCATGATTTACATCCGGATAGATGAATGCGGTGTAATCAATCTGTGCCGCTTTTAGCGCCGTCTCATATTTTGGCCAGAAACCATTAACCCGGTTATCCAGACCGGCAAAATGCAGTTGCATCGCGGCTTTAATATTCGTAACAGGACTATGTGGCGGAGTGCCGTAAAACGGTACGGCAGCGTCAATAATATCCGGCAGCAAGGCGGCCAGCTGGTTGGTCAGGTAGCCGCCAAAGCAGAAGCCAACCATCCCAAGCTTATCGGTTGTCAGCTCATATGCCGCCAGCATTCGCGCGGCGTCGGCGAAATCACCCTCTATTTTGCTGCGCTCCAGGGTTTTCTGCATCGCCCGACCGTCATCATCATTACCGGGATAGCCCCCCAGTGGGAATAATGCATCAGGGGCAAACGCAACAAAGCCGGATTTTGCCAGACGTCGGGCAACATCTTCGATATAAGGGTTCAGACCGCGATTTTCATGGGCCACCAGCACCGCCGGTGCCTGTTTTTCGGCACTGACACCCTGTGGCACAACCAGGTACCCCCGCCCTTTTTCATGACCTGTCGGTGCGTCAAACTCCAGATAGCGGGCTTTGATATCCGGGTCATTGAACGACACCTGTTCAGCCAGGGCATAGTCAGGCAGTAACACGCCAGAGAGTGTGCTCAGGGTTAGTCCGGCAATGCCCAGTGTTGCAAGTCGCTTGATGAAGGTGCGCCGATCAATGTCCCCATGGGCATACTCGTCATACCAGTCGAATGCTTCCTGAGGAATATCAATATTAGCAAGAGAGTCTTTATCGCTGCGGTTATTCATACTGCCTCCTGATGGTATGACCTGTATTTCTGGCTCCCGGTCATCTTTCGCAGATCACAGGGCCGCTTAGGCAATATAGACTATGCAGGAAAAAACAAAACCTTGGGAGCGATTGTCAGGAATTTTATCTTCCTCCTGTCAGCTGCGGTCAGCAATGACACGTTTCAGGCGACGGCTATAGAGGATATATATGCCGCTGCTGACAATCACGCAGGTGCCTGACAAGGTCATCAGGTCAGGCTGCTCATCAAAAATAACGATCCCCAGAATCAGTGCGAAGATCACCCGGGAATAACGAAATGGGGCAACCACCGAGACCGAGCCGGAGCGCATCGCAATGGTCAGCGCGTTATATGCAATGACACCAAACAGGATCGCCGCGGCAATCTGCAAAGCGGAAGAAGTATCGATTGCAAACGCTTTGTCTTCGGTGAGTGACAGGCAAGCGCCTGAGGCGATCAGCACCAGAAAGCCGTAAAACCCCAATTGATAATTGGACAGTTTGGGTGACGCTGCCCGGGTGGCAAGGTCGCGGCCGGCAAAGCCCAGAGTGCTGGCAACCGCAAAAAGAGAGGCTGGGTTAAAGTCGCCCGGGCCCGGGCGCACAATCATCAAGACACCAATAAAGCCCGCCAGGATTGCTAGCCAGTGCGATACAGAGATCTTTTCATTCATATACACAGCCGCACCCAGCACCACCACCAGCGGTGTCGCCTGGAGTATGGCGGATGCGCTGGAGAGCGGCATCAAGATGATGGCAAGCGCAAAACATGAACGCCCGATAATTTCACAGATCACCCGAACCAGCATCGCCTTGCTGCGCACATCCGCCGGCACGGTGGCTTCCCCTTTGAGTTGCATCAGGCCGAGGAATACCAGTGCGCCGCCAAGGCCGAAGGCAAGGATTGCATATCCGAGGGGCACAACCTCAACCGCGCTTTTAATGAACATATCTTCCAGAGAGAAAGCCGCCATTGCCAGGAGCATGAATATGCACCCGGTATAGTTTGAAGAATGTTCCTGAGTGTTTATCACCGAATTGGATCGCCTTATTTTAACTTGCTGTTTATGAGTGTAGCCATGAGAGTATCGAGTGGATGAGGCCAGTCTTACGGGAGTTATATCGTGATAGCCTAAATTAACGGCCCATTACAAAACAGGGGTAACTTAATAAAGTTCAATAGAGACAGCGAATTGTCTATCGCAGAATGTATACGAAAAATGATTAAGCTCTTCCACCCTGTTTAGTCTGTTTATGGGCTTATCACTGATTTGATAATACCTCCCTTATGCATCTGAGTTATAGCCTGATCGTGTGGATCAGAGCAATCAGGCCGCCGATGATATCGCCGCACTATTGTTCTCATCCGAACTCTCCAGACAGGCCTCTTCAGATAAACCTCTCCAGACAAACGAGAGTTCTGCTGCAGAAAAAGTGTTAACAATGATTGATTGTCCGGGTGTCTGCTATCAATGTTGCATAGCGTCAGAAGATCTTCTTGTAATGGTCTAATGACACCGGACACTTTAATGAGAGACTATAAACGTCAAACATTGAGGTGTAGGAATGGGACAGAAACGTAGTTACAAGCAATACCCGAAAGAGTTCAAAGAAGAAGCTGTTGCGCTGGTCATTGGCCAAGGTTACTCAGTGCCTGAAGCTGCTAAATCACTGGGTATTGCGGCCAATATGCTCTATCGCTGGAAACAGCAGTTTGAAGAGCAGCAACAAGGACAGACGCTGGCCGAGGATGAACGAGAAGAGCTAAAACGCCTGCGCAAAGAAAATAAAGAGCTGCGTATGGAGAAAGAGATTTTAAAAAAGGCTTCAGCCTTCTTCGCAAAAGAAATGAAGTAAAGTATCGCTTCGTTCAGCGCCAAGCCGCGATCTATCCAGTACGTGTTCTGTGCCGTGTAATGAGAGTGAGCAGCTCCGCATATTACAGCTGGTGTAAACGGCCAGCGAAGGTCATCAGCGCTGATACTCTGCACTTGTATCGCAGAGCCAAAGAGTTGTTTAGGGCTAGCCGAGAGAGCCTGGGCAGTCGAGAGCTGGCGAAAAAGCTACGTGAAGAAGGCTTTAGAATTGGACGTTATCGCACCCGCACACTCATGCGTAAACTGAAATTACAGGTTAAGCAGCGTACCGCTTACAAGGTAACGACTAAACGCAGACATAGCGATCAGGTGGCTGACAACCTGCTGAACCAGAATTTTAACCCGGTTGCTCCGAATGAGGTTTGGGCTGGCGATATCACGTATCTCAGAACTGCGGAGGGGTGGATGTATCTTGCGATCGTGATGGACTTGTACTCACGTCGTATTGTGGGCTGGCATATTGATAAGCGCATGAGTGCTGACCTGGTTTGCAGAGCGTTGATGAAAGCAGTTAATCTGCGTCAGCCGAAACAGGGCTTGGTCTTTCACAGTGACCGAGGTTCACAATATACCAGCAAACAGCACCGGCGCTTGCTGAAAAGCTACGGCCTCCGTTCATCTATGGGTGACGTTGGAGCCTGCTGGGATAATGCAGTCGTTGAGCGCTTCTTTGGTAGCTTAAAGCATGACTGGATACTGAAGGTTAACCAGCCAACGCGAGAGCATATGAGGCAGGATGTGGTTAAGTACATGAGATATTACAATCTGGAAAGGCTTCATACGGCGAACGGAAGTTTATCTCCGGTCAACTTTGAAAATTTACAAAAAAAGGTGTCCGGTTGGAGTTGACCAGTACATCTTAATATAGTAAAAAGCACTGAGGTCTTTTGTTTTCTTAGAGCTAATGATTAAGTTTTTTGCACATTAAACAAATACTTATATCAGTATCCTATAAAAATATTTAACTCTTAATAGCTTTTATTTATTGGGGTTTCAGGCCTGCTCTTGTGATAGAACCAGATCAGATGAGCTTTGATTTGAACTGCGAAAACAGAGCTGTAAATGATTGAGTAGCCATGAATCATCGCCATCAAAAATGGCCACATAACATAGTCACTGTAACTTTGTGAGATGTATTTGATAGCTGAACCGGCAGCTCCACGTGCTCCGGAATGGCTCAATAAATATACTGGCAATGGTGATAGCATCGCCTTGGCTTTC
The DNA here is from genome assembly GCA_024397875.1 of Amphritea atlantica. NCBI lineage: Bacteria > Pseudomonadati > Pseudomonadota > Gammaproteobacteria > Oceanospirillales > Oceanospirillaceae > Amphritea > Amphritea atlantica. The sequence continues at coordinate 1,888,222 of CP073344.1, read as the reverse complement.
CTGGCCTATTCGATTTTCTTTATAACGGGCTGCCATTAACTTGATCCATGCAGCTATGGTGTGCCTTCTAGCTGGGAACATTGTCCGCTTATGGTTGTGGGTTCAATGAGTCAATGCAACACGCTATCTTTATTTCAAAGATGGAGTGCAGCAATGCGGCCAAAAGGACATCATTCTTAAAGGCTAAAAACAAAGCTAATTTTATCGTAAGAGAAGAAACCTAAAGAAGAATCATTCTGCTCATATATCACACCTATTTCAGGCATGAAGTTGAAGAACTGAATATTTTTGTTACTTACCATCAAGCCATAACGCTTACGCGTATCATCTCGCTTAGCACCAAAAAAAGGATCTATCCCCTCGTATAAGCGCTTACCTACTGAACCAAAGAGTTCAACGCCCCACGAATTTAGTGGAAGGTCAGCCCCAAATCCAACTGATCCTCCATAATAGGAATACGGCTCCTCTCTGGCGCGGGATTTTTCAATGCTGAGATCACCTTTAACCAAGACCCCATTTTTAAGTGCTCTAGTAAAATTTGTTGTTAGTGTGTAGTTATTGGCATTAAGGTGGGGGGCGCTGGGTACATCCAACCTGCCTATTTTGAACTCATGATTTAATCTGAATTGCTGTACCGGATCTGGGGTGTACAGTAGGCTGGTATATGGGAAATCATATTGCTTAGTGCCGCCTTGCTCGGAGTACTCGAAACCTGTGCGGCTTCTCAGCTGTGGTAATGACTCGAATGCGTAAATAAAACCAGTATCACCAGTCCATAGATCAAACTGACTTTGCTCAAAATCAGTAAACGATAGATTAAAGAACCCCAGCATCCTGCCATCATCAGAGAAAGACTTGCCGGAGGTCATCTTATAGCGAATCCCTCTTATTTCACGGTTATCTTCCAAAGGCACCACGTTTAATATTTGACCCGCGATCATTACCTCTTTGCTAGAAGTAAAATTGCGCGGATTTGAATCGCTGACGAATGACAACCCAAACTTTACAAAACCTAAAGTGCTATCTATCTCATCGAGGTAAAGTCTGACATTCTGCTTTACAGCCCAGGGTATGCTCCGCTCTGAAAGCACCTCCTGGAATACTTGTTTAGCGTGTTTGAAGCGGCGAGCCAAAAAAAGGGCTCTGGCTAACTCCAACTTCACGCGCGGGCTGTTTGTTTTACGCAGCAGATCACTGAAAATGGCAACAGCCGCTTCATAGTCCCTGTTGTTGAGCGCAATGCCCCCTAGTATAAATTGAGCTTGCAATGAATCTTGAACAACAAATTTTTGGTTATTAACGATTAGTTGAGATGATTCGTCATTCTCCATAGCATGAAGAGACCCTCCCGCAGTGAGACATAGCGAGAGGGTTAAACAAATGCTACGTTTTTGGCTCATATGACTTTACTGTGTTGCTCCATATCCTCCAATATAGCTTTCAATACCTGAGTCGGCACTCAGGCTGAACACACCACCCAGCTCTTGTGCACTTGGGCCATAGAAACGACCTTCAGCAGTACCGGTAAGACCCGTGGCACTTACGGGACCTGAGAACGAGTTCACACCAGCGCTATATCTCAACGTTCCTATCATATCCAGATTGTCGGCAGCTGATGAGATATCACTGTTCAGACTGATCTTTTCCGTGTTCCTGGTAGCAAAGGCTAAACTACGATTAGAGAAATCAGCCAATACCGTCAGTTCTCCTATTGCCATGTAGCCTTCACCTGAAGAATCAACATAAACTCCCGTGGATAAGCCAGTAAAAGTTGGAGTGCCAGTTTCGGGGATTGCACTCCCGGCCGTTGGGGAGCCTATACTCATAGTGCCAACTCTGCCAGAACCCGTATCAAGCCCCGTAATCCAAACACCAAAAGTCTGGTAGTCCCAGCCTGGTATTCCTGTGGGATCAATCGCGATACCGACATTAGTTCCCGCCGAATTTTCAGCACCTATGATTACACCGGAGAAAGTATCAATAGTATCGCCATCAGCGGTGTTCCAGGTAACCGTTGAATTAGGAGTGTTGATAGTTATTTTGTCCAAACTTCCACTGGAGCCATAGGTAAGAGTGGCCGAGGATGTCTGACTCACCCCTAAATCATTAACACTTGTTACAAGAAATGCCGGTGCGGGTGCACTATAGTCAGCCTCTCTGGTCATACCTGCAAAAGCGATCGCTTCGGGCGGATTAATTGCTGAGAATGATGAGAAAGACGTGGATCTAACCGATGCGCTACCTCCTCCGCATCCGGTGAGTAGCATAGACGTCGAGATCATACTTATAGAAACGAGCTTAAATATCTTCTTCATGATCATTCACCTAACTTAAAAAGCATCATGAATAGAGTTATCACTGCTCATATTTCCAGGTGAAGTGGCATCCAAAATCGTTAACTTAACGCCCTCTATGGTGCTTATAACTTAGGTAGCGGGCAAAGCTCCAAAATCAAAACTGCTTGAAAGTTACCGAACGCCCAAACTCTATCCAGCTTTTAAAATATAGTTGATGATTTTGTTCAACATCCATATTTACGCTTAATTACTGTGTTTGATCAGGGCATATATCAGTTGTTCTGTTTTATTGAGCATAAAATTAATCATCATGATGGGGTTGGAATTTATAAAGTATGAACAGCTAAGCCTCTCGAAGTCGGTATGGAATCATCGTGCTTCAGGGGACAATCGAGCGCCAAAGTCATCGATAAGTGGTATTCTGGGTGGCTGCTCTGTGTCGGAAGATGAGCTCTTCGGATAATTCTTTCCACTGCGGTGAGGCTCAGTTACAGAGCTATACCCCCCCCCAAGTGCTGACCAAGATGTAACTTTTTTAGGGACTAACAAAGCCTGGGAAGCCCACAGTTCGATGTTCTAGGCACTTAGCGTTGCATGCATGGCACGCTTCTTTATTGGTTACATTGCGACTGGCGTGGTGTGTGAGCGTGCCTTGCCGGTTTTCAGCAATGTGTCGAAAGACGACCTGGAGCCGCTCTTAATACTCTCTCAGGTCTGTTCCGTGCATTGCTCCAGTTAGAAGGCACACCATAGTTGCATGGATCAAGTTAATGGCAGCCCGTTATAAAGAAAATCGAGTAAATCATGAAGCCAACCACTATGCTCCACCACTCTATCAATATTCAGGAAACCAAATAATACCAATAGAGGAATAGGGAGAGTCGCAATCGCAGTCATCAACAGAAAGTAAGGCCAGGAAATTAATCGTTTACTCATTCCCGAAAGTAAAGATAGCCCCCCACCACCGCCAATCACGCTATTACCCGGAAAGTTCAAACACACAGCAAGAGTTACATAACGGTTTCGAAGGAGAGCTTCCCCAAAGCGACATAACCATGTTTCCCCTCTTACCATCTGTTCTAAGAGATCATCGACGTCTTCAATCTTATGCTGCAATCCAAGTTTTTGTAACCATTTTTGTAGCAGCGAAGTAGGTAATAGTCTTCCCGCACCATAGGCGAGACTAAGTCCAATCAGAGTGCCTACATAGGCGACTAATACCCCTGTTTCACCGAATATGGCCATGATCAATAATCCAATTTCTACTCCAGCAACAAAGGGCATGGCTAAAAACAGTGCATATATGCAGGCTAAAAGGATAAATCCAATCGTCCCCATCATATGCTGCAGTTGATGAAGAACCGCTTCTGCATTACTTTCGCCTATATGGGTCACACCATGCCCTATAACTATCAAGGTCGACCAGACCACAATCGTTAAACAACCCTTCCAACCTGGTCGCCCAACCTTCGGCAGGCTCCAAATGATAAAGTAAATCAAGAAGGCTAATCCTCCAACTGCGGCCAATAGTTTAAGGATGGGATGAGCAAGGAGCTTCAATACGAATTGAGAATGAGCGTGTAATGCGTGATGGGCCACAGCCATAATTAGAAGCCAGGCAAAAAGAATCAGACATAATCGCACACATACCATAAACCGGGTTTGGATCACTGCGTTATCTCCTGCATTTGTTTCCCAAGCGACTGTACAACGGTGCGTCTAAATAGACGTCAGCCGATTGTGTATAGACTAGAGCAAGTTCTTCGAAAACATCTCATTTTATTTAACTATCGGTTTAGCCCTGGTTTTGGGGAAGGCGCACAACTCACCATATCTACATGAAGCTTGCGGAAAACACTGACTTCAGCCATATCAGGCCTGTCAGCAGAAACAATACTGAACAGCAGGCTTAAAGCGCCTATTGCTGGCTTCAGTACAGCTAATGAATACGGGTTATAGAGTGTAGTCGAACAGACAGAAAGCGTATGTAGTAATAATGCATATCTGTAAGCGCAAAGGCTGGTCGACAGGTCATCAATATGGCAGTCACACCGTTTGGTATGTGGAGAAAATCCGCCTGAACAGTCTGAAATGAGTATTCAGGCGGAAGAGAATATCAAAAGTCACAGTTTCAAAGCTGATACAGTCTGCCGGGACTGGTTACGCTAAAAGCGTGTGACTTGATTTCATCTTCCTCAGGCTATTTTACTATCATAGCCTTAATTTTGTTTTTGTACTGCCAGCGCTTAAACAGGCTTAAATTGGATTGTTTCAGGCGAACCTTAGGATCATTAAAGACGCCTGCATAGCGCGTTAACAGAATTGATGGCTTATTGCCGGTAGCGGCTTCGTTTATAAACTGGTCGGCCCAGGTTCGTCCAATGGGAGGCTTGCTGCCATATTTAAATCGCTGGTAATACTCCGCTTTTAAACGCTCCCTTATCATTCTGTCTTTATAGATCCGATCACTACTCTGATGCACTCCTGCATAATGATTTTTTCCATGAATTCGGTATTTCATTAATGGCTCAGGAAGACAAAACTTACGATGCAGTGCAAGTGAACTGGCAAGGCATAGTGCGTTATCGGCGCAAATTTTCCAGTCGCTGATAAACGGCAAAGGAAAGATCTGGTGGGCTGCCTTTGCTCTAATGGACATGGCTGATGTCGGCTCACCAAGACTAATGTCTCTCGCTAATACCAGCATATTGCTAAACCCTAAATCAGTTAGTTCAGTCATGCTAAATGGGTATACAGCCTCCTTCTCCAAACCAAACTTTTCCAGCCCGGTATAAAGGAAATCGCATTCAGGTTTGGCGCTGTAAACCTCACTAATTTTTAGTAAAAAATCTGGCTTGTACAAGTCATCAGAATCAAGAAAAGCAATAACCTCTCCCGTAGCATTTTTTACTCCGGCATTAAAGGCTGCAGCCTGCCCTCCGTTTTCCTGAATGATTGCGCTTATTCTCCGGTCTTGTTTTGAAAGCGCTGTAATAATTGAATGGGAGTCATCGGTTGAACCATCATCGACAATAATCAGTTCCCAGTTTGTGTATGTCTGAGATAGCACCGAATTTACTGCTTCAGGCAAAAAGTGGCCGTAGTTATAATTATTTATAAGGACTGATATCAACATAGCGCTTCATGCCCGGTAAATGTTACAGGTACTGTCGCTTGGGTTTTATGCGTCATGAAGTAATCAATGGTTTTGAGCAAGCCACTTTCCAGGTCGGTGTATGGCATCCAGTCGAGCAATTCTTTAGCTTTACTGATATCAGCTTTTCGCTGCTTAGGGTCGGCTTCAGGTAATGGGTAGTACTCAATCGCTTTCGGCTGTCCGCGCAGTCTCTGAATGACCTGGGCTATTTCGGATACCGTAAGTTCATTATCATGACCGATGTTAATTACACTAATAGGGCCGCAATCATTCTCCATATACTTTATCAGGCCATCAACAGTGTCTGATACATAACAGAGAGAGCGCGTTTGTGAACCATCTCCATAAATAGTCAACGGCTCTCCATTTAATGACTGGTTGATGAAATTAGAAATGATTCGTCCATCTTCTGGACACATGCCTGGGCCATAAGTGTTAAATATTCGAGCTATTTTAATCTCCACACTATCGCTGTATTCATAGCATAGGGTTTCGGCGACCCTTTTCCCTTCATCGTAGCAAGCGCGGGGGGTGAGTGTGGATACATTACCAAAATAACTCTCAGTCTGAGGGTGCACTAAGGGATCACCATAGATTTCAGATGTTGAGCTGAATAACAGGGATGCGCCACACTTTCTGGCAAAATTCAAAACGTTTTTTGTACCTATATAACAGGTATCAAGCGTTTGTATCGATTTTTTCTGGTACTGGGGCGGGGATGCAAGACAGGCAAGATGATAGATCTTGTCCTGGCTTTTAATCAATGAAAAGTCAAAATCACAGATATCGGCTTCAATAAAGTTGATATCTGGAAAATCACTGATATTCGCCATTCGTCCTGACGATAAATTATCGATCACGGTTATTTCACAATCAAAGTTATAGATTAGATTGCGAACAAGGTTGCTTCCTATAAAGCCAGCTCCTCCGGTAACCAGAATTTTTTCTTTCGGCATACATCCCTCTTTATTTAGCCCGGCAAAAATAGCAGCAGTCTATCATAGTTCTTAAAAGGCACTGCTACCGCATAAAACTGTCGATTCTGTTTCACCAACAAAGTTTGACTGAGGTTGATACAAAAGATACATAATACATATTATGTATCTTTAGCTCAGAGGGCATGATTCACTTTACTCAGTGACGTTCCATCACTACTATACTGTTTATATATACAGTAGAGTGTTTTTTGTTACTATGCCTATTACATTACTGGGGCGTTATCTGCCTCCCTCTGCATCGGTTGCGCTACCGTTGTTTATGAACGCTGTCCCCGCTGGCTTTCCCTCACCGGCACAGGACTATATTGAACGGACTCTGGATCTGAATGAGTTATGCATTCAACACCCAGCCGCAACCTATTTTGTCCGCGCCGAGGGCGATTCGATGCTGGGGGTCGGTATCTTTTCCGGTGACATTCTGGTGGTTGATCGCTCGCTGAAGGCGGTGGATGGCGACGTAGTGATCGCCTGCGTAAACGGAGAGTTTACTGTCAAAGAGCTGCGCACCCGCCCTGCACTGCAGTTACTGGCGCATAATCCTGCCTATGCCCCGATCCTGTTTGGCCCGGACAGCACTCTTGAATTGTTTGGCGTTGTCACTACCGTTATCCACTCCGTACGGCAGCGCGGCTGAGTCGCCCGGTGTACGCCCTGGTGGATTGCAATAATTTTTACGCCAGCTGTGAGCGGCTGTTCCGGCCTGATCTGCAGGGGCGCCCTATTGTGGTACTGTCCAACAACGATGGTTGTGTGGTGGCCCGTAGCGCCGAAGCCAAACGACTGGGCATTAAAATGGCGGTACCGCTGTTTCAGGTTCAGGAGCAGATCGATCGGGAAAATATTGCGGTATTTTCCTCCAACTATGCCCTCTATGGTGATATATCCGCCCGGGTAATGACCGTTCTGGAGCAACAGGCTCCTGCCATTGAGGTCTATTCTATTGATGAAGCGTTTCTGGACCTGAACGGGCTTGAAACTAATTTTCCGCTGGTGGAGTATGGGCTGCAATTGAAGCAGCGGGTCTATCAATATACCGGCATCCATGTTTCGGTGGGTATTGCCCCGACCAAAACCCTGGCGAAACTGGCCAATCATGCGGCCAAGCAGTATCCGGCCACTCGGGGAGTGGTCGACCTGAGCGATCCGCTACGTCAGCGCCGCTTACTTGGCCTGTTGCCGGTGCAGGAGGTCTGGGGGGTTGGGCGTCGCCTGTCGCGGCGATTAAATCAGCAAGGGGTCAGCAGCGCACTGGCGCTGGCGGATTGTGATGCTGCCTGGATACGCAGTCACTACTCTGTCACGCTGGAGCGTACTGTGCGAGAGCTGAATGGTCAGCCCTGTATGGCACTGGAAGAGTGTCCGCCCCCCCGTCAACAGATCCTTTGTAGCCGCTCATTTGCCCGCCGCATTACCGAATACAGGGATATGCGTTCAGCGATCGCTCAATACTGCAGCCGGGCCGCGGAAAAACTGCGGCAACAGGGCGGTCTGGCCAGAGTCGTTACGGTGTTTATCCGCACCAATCCTCACAGTCAGTTGGAAACGTTTTACAGTCACAGCGCCAGTCGGATGCTGAGTATCCCCAGTGCGGATTCGCGTCTCCTGAGTGCAACCGCACACGCCCTGCTGCAGTCGATCTGGAAACCGGGTTTCCGCTATATGAAAGCGGGTATTATGCTATCGGATCTGTACCCGTCAGGCAGCTTTCAGCCGACGCTGTTTGATGCGCCGGAATCACCTGCGGCGATGCGGCTAATGCAGGCTGTCGACAATATTAACCGGAGTGGCCGTGGTCAGGTTCGTTTTGCCAGCGAGATGCTCAGCAGTGGCTGGCAGATGCAGCGCAACCGGCTGTCACCTGCCTACACAACACGCTGGGATCAGCTGCCAGTCGTCAGGGCTTAGCGTATGATCTGAACAGTTGGATACAATAAATAAACAAAGTATAACTGTTTAAAAACAATAGATTAATTATGTTATTTGATGTTTTTTAGAGATTTATGTGTCACGATAACGGGTGTGCATCTGCCTCTCTTTCAGCATTTCTTAAACCATACTAAAGCACGTAATAAAACCTACACTGTCATTTTTTGTCAGTATATCGCTATACTGAGAACCTCTGTTTTTGCATGGAATTAAACCGTTGTCACGCTCTCAACGCTTACTAAAACTGATCCATCTGTTGCGTAGTTATCGCTATCCGGCACCCGGTTATCGGCTGGCTGAAACGCTGGGAATCAGCCTGCGGACACTCTATCGCGATATCGCCAGCTTACAGGAACAGGGTGCCAGCATAGAGGGTGAACCGGGGCTGGGTTATGTGCTCAAGCCTGGCTTTATGCTCCCTCCCCTGATGTTCACAGAGGAGGAGTTAGAGGCGTTGGTATTAGGCTCCCGCTGGGTGGCAAGTCGCACTGATTCAGAGCTGAGTGAAAGTGCCCAGAGTGCTCTTGTGAAGATCGCCTCGGTACTGCCAAAGGATCTGAAAAACGCGCTGGATGAAAATACGCTGTTTATTGGTCCGTCAAAAGAACAGACTACAGAATCTGCTGAATTTCCGCAGATTCGCCAGGCGATCCGCGGGGAGCACAAGATCACTATTCGCTACCTGGATCTTAAAGAGCAGGAATCAACCCGGACGATCTGGCCATTTGCTCTGGGTTATTTCGATAACCTTCGCGTGTTAGCCGGATGGTGCGAGTTGCGTCAGGGCTTTCGTCATTTCCGTACCGATAGAATTTTACAGCTGGAGCTGAGTGAAGAACACTATCCCCGGCGTCGCCGGCAGTTACTCAGTGAGTGGCGTAAAGCAGAAAACATCCCTTCACAGTAAGCTCTGTATAAAGAGCTCCGCCACATTAAGCTCATCATAAAAACTCGTTAGAAAAAAGTATCTGCACCAGAACGCTGCTGACAAAAACTGACAGTAGCCTTCGGTATTCTGCAGATGTCGGGAGTCAAAAGACACTCTCTCTGCTTAATTACACAAGGATATCGTCATGCCAGATAGCAACTTTATTATCTTATATGTAGAAAACCCATCCCGCAGTGTTGAGTTTTATAGCGCTCTGCTGGAAAAATCTCCGGTAGAAAACTCACCTCATTTTGCCTTGTTTGTTCTGGATAGTGGCATGAAGTTCGGCCTGTGGCAGCAACAGGACGTACAACCCGCCATAGAATCACTCGGCGTCAGCGGAGAGATCGCCTTTCCACTGCCTGACATGACAGACGTTGGTAACACCTACAGTGACTGGAAAGATCGAGGATTAACGATGATACAGGAACCAACGGCAATGGAGTTCGGCTATACCTTCGTCGCACTGGACCCTGATGGCAATCGACTCAGGGTCTTTTCCCCTGCCGCATCATGAAACGTCACTGGATTGCTGTTGCTTCAGCAGACCATGTCAGAATAGGCAAGTCTGCAGGTTTTATGCAGGTTTGCCATGGCAAGGCAGCTCCGCTGAAACGGATCAGCCCGGGGGATTCTGTGGTTTATTACTCTCCTGTGGAGACTCAGGGCGATAAAGTCCGACTGCAGGCATTTACCGGCCTTGGATGTGTTAAGCCGGGAGAGCCTTATCAGGTTGATTTAGACGATGGATTTCAGCCCTTCCGACGGAATGTCTGCTGGTTTGATACCCGCGAGGTTGCCATTGTGCCGCTGCTGGATCAGTTGGAATTATCGGCAGGTAAAAAGCACTGGGGCTACCGGTTTCGGTTTGGTCTGTTACAGATCAGCGAACAGGATTTAAAGCTTATCTATGCTGCTATGGTCCGTTAACATTAACACCATAGGATCGGGAATCACCCCCGGTTCCCGGCTGACGGAGAGTCAGCCGGGGCGATTCCATCGATCCTGTCAAACGATCATCAGGCGGGTTCGGTACGCAGCCCCTTCCAGATGCAGTAGCACATCGCAACGGTCACAATTGCGAATGGGAAACCGGTAGCGATCGCCAGCGCCTGCAGTGATCCCAGACCACCACCCAGCAGCAGTGCGATAGCAATCAGGCCCTCGAAACAGGCCCAGAAAACACGCTGAGGCATCGGTGCATCGATCTTACCACCGGCACAAATGGTATCGACAACCAGTGAACCGGAGTCGGAGGACGTAATGAAGAACACCAGCACCAGCACGACACCAAGGACTGAAGTGATTTGAGGGATCGGTAACAGTTCCAGCATGGTGAACAATGACAGTTCAGGAGTCCAGTTGGCGATGGTCTGTTGCACACCGGTGTAGTTGTCGTTGACCAACTGGCTTATCGCGGTGCCGCCGAAGACGGCCATCCACATAACACAGGCAAGCGTCGGTATTATCAGCACGCAGAGAATGAACTCACGTACGGAGCGACCGAGGGATACACGTGCGATAAACATACCCACGAATGGTGACCAGGCGATCCACCAAGCCCAATAAAAGGTGGTCCAGCCGTGGAAGTAGTAGCCATCTTCACGACCGACCCAGTTGGACAGCGCAGGCAGGTTGACACCGTAGGCGATCAGGCCTTCGGCAAAGGCCTCCAGGATACCGGAGGTGGCACCGAAGATCAGCACAAACAGGAACAGCGCGAGCGCCAACAGCATATTAGCCTCGGACAGCAGTTTTACACCACCATCCAGGCCGCGAACGACGGAAATGACCGCTAACCCGGTGACCACAATAATGATCGTGACCTGAAGTTCAATGGTTGCTTCAATGCCGAACACGTAGTTCAAACCCGCTGCCGCCTGCGACGAACCATAGCCGAGCGATGTCGCCAGGCCCGCCAGTGTCGCCAGCGCCGCCAGAGAATCCAGCAGGTGGCCCGGCCAGCCCCAGACGCGCTCTCCCAGAATCGGGTAGAAAGCGGAGCGGATTGTCAGCGGTAGTCCCTTGTTGTAGGCGAAAATACCCAGAGCGAGGGCGACAACGCTGTAGCATGCCCAGGGGTGCAGGCCCCAGTGGAAGATGGTTGAAGCCATACCCAGCTTGATCGCGGCATCGACCGTTGCCGCGTCTGCGAGGTTACCGCTGGCATCCAGAATGCCGGGTTGATTAAAAGAGGGGGTCAGCGAGTGGTTCAGCGGCTCTAATACACCGTAGAACACCAGACCGATACCCATACCAGCGGCAAACAGCATGGAAAACCAGGCGGGATAGGAGTATTCAGGGGTGGCGTTCTTGCCACCGATCTTTATCTTGCCCAACGGCGATACTACAAGATACAGGCAGAAGATCACGAAGATATTCATGCTGATGGCGAATACCCAGTCAAACTGAGTCGTTAGCCAGGGACGTAGTGCACCGAAAGCATCGGCCGCTATTTCGTCGAATATGAGACAGAACAGTACCAGAGCGATAACCGAGCCGGCCGTCATACCAAATACGGGGTCGTGAATATCGACCTTGAGGGGGCCGATGCTGGGTTGGATGTTGTCCTGACCGATTTGGTAATCGGTATTTATTTCAGAGGATGATGCTGAAGGAGTGTGCGGTTCAGATGACATAGTCGTTTATTCTCCCGAATTCATAGTGCTTAGCTCGCATTACCTGACAACCAGAACAGAAATATTCGAGTGAGACGCCAGATGGCTGCCGTGTGATCCCGTCAGGTGGTCGGTAAAACCCGGCAAGTGTGACGCCACCACGACCAGATCAGCACCGATGGTTTTTTCGGCGTGTTCCAGTACGGAATCGAGATCGGCTGTTGGGTCGTGAGAAATGAGCGTGTGAGGTTCGACACTGATGCTGTTGGCGGATGCCTGTCCGTCGGCGAACGCCTTGAGTTTCTCGGCAAACTGGTCCGCGTTGTGGGCTATTTCGCTCGGCAGAGTGGTGGTTACACCAACGTAGTGCACCTTGGCTCCATAGTGCCTGGCGAGATCCGCAGCAACCTTTAACGCCTTATCTATCTGATCGATATGGGCCAGGCTGACCGGGACCATAATATCTGAATACATTGAATTTCCCCTGTTTAGTTTAATTATATGGGTGATGTTGTATCCGTTTTATTATTGCTATAGCGCGTCAACAAATAGGAGACGCAATTTATGGATACCTCATTGGGCTTTAGTGTCCACTGGCTACACCCTTATATCCTTTAATTGTGTTTGATCTTTCCTTCCTTTCTTTCTGGGGTTTGCTCAGCAATAATCTTCGGGGTAAGGAAGATAACCGCTGCTGTTATATTGAATGTGAACCTACGCCGTTTTAAACAATAAAAAGTAGGTAAAGATTAAAATACCCCGTGAGTATTACCCTAGTTGGCATCCCCCACTCCGTCAAACGCCGCTTTTGCCTGACTTCACATAACCTTACGTTATAAGTCCCGGACAAAGATGATCGACAGGTAGACAAATCATAGCGCCATGGAGAGCACCGCTGAGGCCCCCAGCTGCAGAAACAAACAGGTGAAGAGAGACTCTTCCGCGTGTCGAAGGCGATTACTTAGGTTCGGTCATACCGATCGACATGATTGGCTTCGGAAAGATATAGAGTGCTTTAGAGGCTGTCACAGCCTGGTAAATATCTTCGTTATAGAAGCAGGGACGTGCCTCTTCACAGATGATTAGCAGAATCGGGTGTGGTGATAAGACACCTTCCCTTCGCAGATCAGGCGCATGTGTGCTCGCTATGACTAATATGGGTCAACCCGGAGCCAGCATGCGAACACAACAAGAAGTGGCGTATTTAATCTGAAGGGAACATTATAACCTGACTACCCGGTTGCCACGGGGGATACTTCTTCATTACGTTCAGGAACAACTCAGCGTTCAGATGCTGATCCAGCCAGCGTTGTAAAGCAGGATAAGGCGCCCTATAGAACCACTCCCGATCCACATGGGCGAACTGTCGGATAAAGGGAAAGATAGCAATGTCTGCAATACTGCACGACTCACCCACAAGGTAACGGTGCTGTTCCAGCAGGCGCTCAAGTTTTATCAGCGTCACTTCACATTGTTCCCGGTAATTGCTTTGCGGCCGATCAGGGTATCGCTCAAAGTACTTGTAGCGATCCAGATGCTGCTTAAAGACAAAGTCATTCTCCTGGATTAAGGCCTCCGCCTGCCACAACAGACCGGGATCATCACTGCAAAGCCAGTTGTCCGGATCATTTTGCCGCAATGCCCAGCGCATAATATCCCGGCTCTCATCGATCACCCGTCCCTCTTTTTCAGTCGAAGCAGGCAGCACTAAAACCGGAACAGTACCTTTTGGCGAAGCCTTGAGCATTTCTGCAGGCTTATCTTTTAACACCACCACCCGCAGCTCGACTGACAGCCCGCTACGGGCGATGGCCAGCCGGGCACGAATCGCATAGGGGCAGCGTCGGAAAGAGTAAAGAATAGGATGGTCAGATGTCATGGCGGTAGTGTACCGCAGATGACGAAAATGTTACGTTTTTCGTGCATTTAACTCAGCTAAAAACGTGTGATTGTGGCCCCGGTTTATACTGGCACGAGAGTAATATAGCCAGAGGCAGTGTTTACGCTCGCTTTAATCCGCCTCCGGCCAGAACAAAAAAGGCAGCCTGGGCTGCCTTTTTGCTCATCTCATCAGATATGGGAGATAACGTCGATCAGGCGAAATATTTCTCACCAGCCTGCTGTCGGGCGATGAAACCTTCTGTTAACTGGTACAAGCCTCCCTGGTCGCTGTGCTGCCCGGCTATTGCGGCAAAGTGATCAAGCCCAACAGTATCGATATAGCGTAGCGGACCCCCTCTGAAGCGGGGGAAACCAAGCCCGAGAATCAGCCCCATATCAACTTCTGCCGGAGTTTCAACAATACCGTCTTCCAGGCAGCGTACAGCTTCAGTACACAGCGGAATCATCATTCGATCAATGATCTCCTGATCTGTCAGCGTTACGGCATCGTTCACTTGCGCAGCAATCAGCTCAACCGCGTGTCCGGAAACCTCTTTATAGCGCTGACCCTTTTCATCAACCCCGTACTGATAAAAGCCCTGACCATTTTTCTGCCCCAGGCAGCCGTCAGCCAGCAACAGCTCAATAATCGACTCGCCATCATGCTGCATACGCTCTGGAAAACCCTGTTGCATAACGGTATCCGCATGCACCATAGTATCGATGCCTACCACGTCGGCCAGATAGGCGGGCCCCATAGGCCAGCCAAACTGCTCCATTACCCGGTCAATGCGCTTAAAATCAATCCCGTCTTTCAACAACCGGTTAAAGCCATTGAAATAAGGAAACAGAATTCGGTTCACCAGGAATCCAGGACAATCATTGACCACAATCGGGGTTTTACCCATCGCCACAGCATAGGCAACGGTGGTCGCAATGGTCTCATCACTGGTCTTGCTCCCTCTGATGACTTCGACCAGCGGCATCAGATGCACAGGATTAAAGAAATGCATACCGCAGAACTGTTCAGGGCGCTGCAGATTCCCGGCCAGCAGATTGATAGAGATAGTCGACGTATTCGACGCCAGTACCGCATGCTCTGGGACCTGATGCTCGACATCAGCCAGAACCGAGGCTTTAACTGCAGGGTTTTCAACAACCGCTTCAACCACCAGATCGGCAGTGTTAAAACTGTCATAATCCAACACAGGATTTATGGCATTCAGCACCTTGGTTTTACCGGCCTCATCCAGACGGCTTTTTTCAACCTGCTTATCCAGCAGCTTTGTCGCTGTTTTAATGCCCAGTGCCAGCGCCTCATCATTGATATCTTTCATGATGATAGGCGTTCCTCTGGAGGCAGACTGATAGGCAACACCGCCGCCCATAATACCGGCCCCCAGCACTGCACTTTGCGCCACAGGGCGGGCTTGCTTTAACCATAAGCCGGCCTGCTTTTTCAGCAGACCATTATTCAGGAATAACCCCACCAGACTACTGGCAGTATCGCTTTTAGCCAGTTTTACAAAACAGGCGGTCTCTACCCTTAATGCGCTCTCAAATGGCAGATAAGAATGCAGGCTGACGGTTTCAATAATATTCTCTGCAGCGGGATAAAAAGGGCTCAGCTGTCGACAGTAGTGCTGCTTAAGCTGTTCAACATCTTCCGCATCACCACGTGCTTTTGATTTACGTGCTCTGTTTGTGGCGTAACAAACTTCACCGCTGATGGCTCGATTTAAAAACACCAGCGCCTCCTCACGTAAGTGATCGGAGCTGACAATCAGATCCACCGCTCCTGCTGACTTTGATTCTGCTGCGCTCTGGGGCTGTCCGCGAACGGACCAGTCCAGCGCGCCAGAAGCACCAATCAGACGACTTAGCCGCACGGTGCCGCCCCAGCCCGGACACAGCCCCAGACTGACCTCAGGAAACCCAAGTTTCGCGTTATCAGCAATTATCCGAAAATCGGCGGCGAGGGCAAGTTCACCCCCCCCCCCCAGCGCCATTCCGTTAATTGCCACAACCGTGGGGTATGGCAGGCTCTCCAGCTCGCAGAACAAACTATTTGTCTTGCCGATCCAGGCTGTTAATTGCTTATCCGGCATGCTGAAGTTGCTTGCAAATTCACTGATGTCCGCACCCACAACAAATGCAGGCTTAGCGCTACAAATCAGCAACCCCTTAACATCGGGCGTGCTTTTGAGCACAGCCATCGCTTCAGCCAGTTCACTCAGCGCTTGTTGATTCAGTATATTGACGGATGATTCTTTAAGATCCAGCTCCAGTTCAATCAGCCCTGAATCCAGTTTCTTCAGGCATAAAGCCTTGCCTTGATACATAAAATACCCCAACTTTTTAAACTGCTGCACCACCATTCACAGGCTTATACCTCCAGCAGAAGCGCAGGCCAGATATCAGTAACAACAGAGGAACGACAACAGAAAATAATGAGAACCACCTGCAACTCGCACAAATCAAAGAATTTGAGAAAGAAACCTTCGTCAAAAACGGCTGTTGTGCATGCAGGTAGTCGCTGATCAGGTACGCTCAAACAGAGCGGCAATGCCCTGCCCGCCGCCGATACAAAGGCTGACAACCGCATAGCGACCTTTGGTCCGACTCAGCTCATATAGCGCTTTCACAGTGATAACTGCACCCGTGGCGCCAATCGGATGACCCAGAGAGATTCCACTGCCATTGGGATTCAGCCGATCACGCGGCAGTTCTAATTGCTGCGCAACCGCTAAGGCCTGAGATGCAAAGGCTTCATTCACTTCGTACACATCAATATCATTTGGCGTCAGGTTATTGCGTTCCAGAATTTGCCGAATTGCAGGTACCGGACCGATACCCATAATTTTCGGATCAACGCCTACTACAGTGTAATCGACCAGCCGACCCATTATTTGGCGTCCTTCGGTCTCAGCCTTTTCACGGTCCATCATCACCACGGCTGCAGCTGCATCATTAAGACCTGAGGCATTACCGGCGGTCACCGTCCCATCTTTTTTGAACACCGGGCGAAGCGCTTCCATCTCTTCAACTGTGCAGTTCATACGCACATGTTCATCAGTATCAAACAGCAGAACTCCTTTTCGACTTTTCAGTTCGACAGGCATAATCTGCTGTTTAAAATATCCCTGTTCGATTGCATGCTGGGCACGAATGTGGCTCAGAACAGCCAATTCATCCTGCTGCTCACGACTGATACCGTATTTTTCTGCCACGTTCTCCGCTGTAATTCCCATATGGATATGATTGAAGGGACAATGCAGAGCAGCGACCATCGGATCCACCATCTGCCCATCGCCCATACGCTGACCAAAGCGTGCGGTTGGCAGATGATAGGGTGCCCGGCTCATCGATTCCGCGCCGCCGGCAACAACAGTATCGCAGATGCCCAATTCGATCTGCTGGGCCGCGCTCAGAATCGCTTGCAGGCCGCTACCGCACAGGCGGTTCAGAGTCAGTGACGGAGTGGATTCTGCCAGACCTCCTTTAATCGCAGCAACACGCCCCAAGTACATATCAGCAGGTTCTGAGTGAATCACATTGCCAAACACACTCTGACCTACCGACTCAGGGGAAATCCCAGCACGCTTAACCGCCTCCGCCACCAGCGCTCCGGCTAACTCACTGGGCTTGTGCCCCTTCAAACTACCACCATAACCACCGATTGCGGTACGTACACCGCTAACCACAACCACTTCACGCTTTTGCATAGGATTCTCTCTTATTTAGCGGCCACAACCGGCCAGCGAGGCATTTTTCTCAAGGGCGCTTTTGTCTGACAAACACACCTGACTGCACTAATTTTCCATCTAAAAGACAAGCAGGACAATAACTAAAAAAGCTCATTAATTGATATAATAGGACATGCATTCATAGATCATAAATTGATATAATAGGACATGCATTCATAGATCATAAATTGATATTCATCATTTAAGACTTTCGCTTAATACAATTAAAACCATCACTTAAATGAATATTTACTACATATAAATCAAGTATATTATGATACTGCTTTTACTTAATTCTGAGATCTTTAACGAACCAAAACCTATCCTTACAAGAGCCTCTTGTCTATCAAGAAGAAACAAAATAAGACCATAATCGGACATATAATTTAATATTTCAGAAGCACAAAAAATCAGGATTAAAAACAGTAATACGCTCAATATGATCAGGGAGTCATGCCTGGCAATCCGTCTCAAAAAAAACGACATTCACGATGGTAAAAGAGGGAGCGAACCGCTCCCCTTTTTACGACACAACAGCCCTGCTCTAGGCGACCTGAGTGCGGATCAGTTTCTTGTTAATCTTACCGACACTGGTTTTTGGTATTTCCATAACCACCCTGATCTGTTGCGGTATGGCCCACTTATTGATCTGACCGCTATCGACAAACTGTTGCAGGTAGTTTTGTATGGAAGCGGCATCAATCTCTTCGCCCCGGGCTGCAACAATCATCGCACAGGGACGCTCGCCCCATTTATCGTCCGGAACACCCACAACCGCAACTTCGGCGACCAGATCGTGCTGGCTGATGAGGTTTTCCAGCTCCAGTGACGATACCCACTCGCCCCCGGTTTTAATCACATCCTTGATACGATCCTTAATCTCCAGCACACTATTCTGATCCATTGACGCCACATCACCGGTATGCAGCCAGCCGTTTTCCCATAGTTCCTCTCCTTTGGCCTCTTCCTTATAGTAACCCTGAGTTAGCCAGGGAGAACGAACCACAACTTCACCGGTCGCTTCGCCATCATGCAACACCTCAGTACCATCAGGATTAACGATTCTGATATCGACCAGACCGATAGGCACTCCGGCTTTGATTCGCTGAGGCATCTGTTCACTTAACGCCAGATCCCGCTCCGGGTGTTTAAGAAATGTACACGTTAATATCGGACAGGTTTCTGACATGCCATAGGCAGAGAATAGTAAAATACCTTTTTTAACCATCTGCTGCGCCAGCGCCTGCGTTGCGGCACTGCCACCACTCAGCAGTTTCCAACCCGACATATCGGTATTCTCGGCTTCATCGCAGTCAAGTATCATTTGCAACACGGTCGGCACGCCATGAGAGAACGTTACCCCTTCCTCCCGACGTAAACGAAGCAGCTTGTTAGGATCATAACGTCCCGGATATACCTGTTTTACTCCCAGCATGGTTGCGATATACGGCACGCCCCAGGCATGTACGTGAAACATGGGTGTCATCGGCATGTACACATCATCGGAGCGCAGCAGTGGCTGCCCCTCATGAGATCCGAAAGTACTTGCACCGTTGAGGGTATGCAGTACCAATTGCCGATGGCTGAAATATACACCTTTCGGATTACCAGTCGTGCCAGTGGTATAAAACAGTGTCGCCACAGAGTTTTCATCGAAGTCAGGGAAGTCGTAATCTGCCGCTGCATCATCCAGCAAAGCTTCATACTCTCCAAATGTATGCAAAGACGTTGAAACAGGCTGATCATCCGTCATTTGGATATAGCCACGCACACCAGGCAGCTGCTCGTCGAGTTGCTCAGCAATGACAGCGAAGTCGTCGTGCAGTAATACCAGACTATCTTCGGCATGATTCATGGTATACCCGATCTGATCAGGGCTTAGACGAATATTCACATGGTGCAGTACGGCACCGGTCATCGGTACCGCAAAATAACATTCCAGATAGCGGTGACTGTCCCAATCCATCACAGCGACAGTATCCCCTGCTTTAACACCAGCGCTGGTGAGTACATTAGCCAGTTTACAAATTCGTTTATAGAGGGTGCGGTAGTCATAGCGAATCACATCACTAAAGACGATCTCATTATCAGGCTGGCAACGCTTACCCGATAACAAAAGACTCTTGATTAACAATTGAAACTGATGCGCATTTTCTGCAGGTTTAATAATTTTTGTTTTCATGTCGTTTACCTTCAGGTCATGATAATTCTGCGGATGCTTGTTGGTTACAATGGCATTAACCCATCAAACCGCCGATAAGATTAAATCGATGAGAGTTCTGCTCGTTCCGCTTTACATCTGGATAGCATCAGGGCATAGAAAAGCCGCTGATATCCTGATGGGGTAATGCTGATAGCATTGTCTAGTGTGAAGTTGCGGATTCTGTTAAGAAAACCAGGGCCGGAGTCGGATAAGAAACGTTTTCAACAGATTAAACAGGCTTACCTTAATAGCGCCTACCCCCTTTAATCTCTTAATCAGTGAGAGTGATATACAGATGTAGTTTTGGGTCATATGAAGATTCCTGATCCTGCCAGTGTATAACCAGACGGTTAGTTAATTATTTTTATACTTCACCAGAATCGTTCTTTCTGACTATAGAACATTCCGGGTTATGGCCGTATTAAACACTAAGATCTTTGCCAGTATTTGCCACAATCCCACCGAAATGTGCGCAGCTGAAGAATTTGTTGCGATTTCGATTTAGACTGGTATGACCCTCTACTGCGGAAAACTTTCATGTTCACGATGTCAAAGCTGTTCAGACGTTTCTTTTTTATTGTGCTGATGATTATTACCATGATGTTTTCAGCCATCTATCTCTACTCTGTCCCGCTGATTCAGGAACAGGTATTCGAAATAGAGAGAAACTCTGCCCGGCTGGCGCTGGATAATGCATTTCAGCTAGCCAATAAGATGCATGTAAATCTTGAAAACTATCGGGAGCAGGCACTCAATGCGCACAAACAACGACTCAAAGCGCTGGTTCAGCTAACCGAAGCCAATCTTCGGCAGGCTTATAAAGCATTACCCCAGTCCGGCTCATTTAAAAACAACCGGAATCTGGATGCTTTCAAGGTCCTGAATCATTTCTCCTATGACAATGACGGTTATATCTGGATCGCTGATAGCCAGGGAGAGTTCATAACACATCCATTGCCAAAATTTCGCGACAACACCCCATCCACTTTCGATACCGCAGCAGAAAAAGACATTCTTATGAGCAAGATCCGCTCCGTCATTTATGAAGGTGAAGGTTTTTACCATTATAAATGGCAACGTCTTAAAGACGGTCCTGCTGCGGAAAAGCTCACCTACATAAAGTATTTCCCCGAGTGGGATCTGGTGATCGGCTCAGGACTGTATCTGGATGATATTGAAACCGAAGTGGAGCAACGCAAACAAAACGCCATTACCGAAGTCCGGGAAGCGCTGAGCCAGGTCCGTGTCGCTAAAACCGGTTATCTGTTCATCTTTAACAAAGAGGGACTGCTTCTAACCCACCCTAATAGCAACATTGATCAGACCAACGCTCTCAGTCTGCGCAACCCGATAACCGGTCAACCCATCGTAAGCGAGCTGATTTCGGTCGCGGATACCGGGCAGGAACTGCGTTACAAATGGGATAAGCCGGACGATCCGGGAAACTATATCTATGACAAAATTTCGCTGGTTCGGACGCTGGATGGTTTTGGCTGGTATATCTGTTCGTCAGTATATGTTGATGAACTTAAGCACAGCTCTCAGCTACTGAGTCAGCGTATTCTCACGATTGCGCTGATATCAACGCTGCTTGCAATCTGTCTGGCCGTGTTTTTTATCAGCCGTATTACACACCCCATTAAGCAGCTGGCTGATACAGCAGAACGGGTTCGTGATGGAGACCTGAGCGCCAAAAGCGGCATCATTCGTGATGATGAAATAGGTTTGCTGGCCCAAACCTTTGACCGGATGGTGACGCGTTTAAAAAGTAATATTCAGACCCTCGATAGTAAGGTTAAAAGCCGAACCCTTGAGTTAGCGCAGCTTGAAGAAAGACAGCGACTGATTCTGGACGCCCTGCCCGCACAGATTGCCTATCTTGATGCAGACTTAAATTACCTCTTTGTTAATCAGGGATACGCAGATTTTTTTAATAAGAGTAAAGAGGAAATTATTAATCATCCTATCGGTTCAATACTTGCGTCCGGGATGATGGCGGATATTCAGGATAAAGTTCGCCGCTGCCTGACGGGCGAGAAGATAGTGTTTGAGTATCAGTTCAAAGACAGGCCGGTGATCACCAAACGGATGCTGATTCCGGATATTGATAATAATCACAACATCTGCGGATTAGTTAACCTTTCACTGGATATAACCGCTGAAAAAGATGCAGAACGTAAATTAATGGAAGCTCAGCGTATGAGTGCGACCGGACAGTTGGCAGGCGGTCTGGCGCATGATTTCAATAACCTTTTATCGGTTATTCTGGGTAATTTACTGGCCGCGACTGATCATTATAAAGATGCAACCGGGCTCGACAGATACCTCGCTCCGGCCATTCGCGCATCTCGTAGAGGCGCAGATATCACCGGCCGCTTACTCTCCTTTGCAAGGCGTCAGGCGTTAACCTCCCGTCGCGTTGATCTCGCCATATTATTACCGGATACGATAGAGTTACTGCAGGGGTCACTGCCTGAGAACATCAAAATCATCTCCACGGTTTCTACCCCGGCGATAGTCACCGTGGACCCGAATCAGTTAGAAAACGCTATCATCAATCTGGCACTTAACGCACGGGATGCGATGCCGGAAGGCGGTGAAATAGGGGTCAGCATAAGCGCCTGCAAATTAGCCACTGATTCAGCTGAATCAGGCTATGACGAGACGGTTCCTGCGGGTGAATATGTCCGGCTTCAGGTTAGCGACTCAGGGCATGGTTTCACTGCACAAGCCATGACACAAGCCTATGAACCTTTTTACACCACCAAAAGTTACAGCAATGGATCAGGGCTGGGCCTGAGTATGGTTTATGGGTTTATCAAACAATCCAGGGGCTTTATTTCAATCGCCAGCACACCCGGAAAGGGCTCTGCGGTCACTCTGCTTCTGCCCGTTAATACTCAGGCTGAGCAGCCTGGCGACAACACCCCGCCAACGGCTAAGCTGTTATCAAATGCTAACAGCAACCTGACACTTTTGGTGGAAGACGATCGGGATGTCAGGACGATTATTCGCAAGCAACTGATCAGCCTTGGCTATGCCGTCATTGAAGCTGCCGATTCCGACGAGGCCAGAAACCTGATCGAAGCACTGGATCATATCGACAATCTGGTTTCAGACATTAGTATGCCGGGGCCGCTGAACGGCCTTGAGCTTGCGGATCTGATGGCAGAGCACCACCCAGCCGCGAGTATTGTATTAATCAGTGGTTATGCATACGATCAGCTATCAGACAGAAGTGATTTGCCCTGCCACACTATTTTAAAAAAACCTTTCAGCAAGGAAGCATTGAAGAAAGCGATTAACAGCGCCGATAAAGCACGCTAATCCGGTTGTTCCGTTGACTGATCAGGCAGGTTATGAGTATCAGAAACATGCATAAGAAAGATCTTATTTATATTATTGATGACGATAGAGACATCTGTGATCTGGCCTGTTCAGAGCTTGAATACTATGGCTATGACATCCGCGTATTCAACACCGGAACGCTGGCCTTACAAGCCCTCAGAGGCATGACTCCTGCGCTTTGTATCATTGATCTGGGCCTGCCGGATATGGATGGAATGGCGCTGGTCAAAGCGCTTAGTGATAAACCGGACGTTGGCGTCCTGATTCTGTCCGGCAGAGGTAGTCTTCCAGACCGGGTGCTTGGACTGGAACTGGGTGGTGACGATTATATAACCAAACCCTTCGAGCCCCGGGATCTGGTTGCCAGGGTTCACAGTCTGATGCGCCGTTTAGGCCTGTCACAGGAAAACCGCACTCCCGGCAGAGGTGTCAGAAAAGCGCAATTTGCTCAATGGCTGTATATTCCAACGACGTTGACGCTCAGCCATAGCTCAGGAAAAAATTATACGCTTAGCACCGCAGAAGGCGACCTTCTCAATACCCTGTTAGGTTCGAACAAACAGATCTTATCCAGAGATCGCCTGCTGGGAGAGCAGGCAATACCCTATGACCGGAGTATTGATTCACGGATGTCCCGGCTGCGCAAAAAAATCGAAGACAACCCGAAAGAACCTCAGATTATTAAAACCGTCTACGGTGCCGGGTATATTTTTGCCGTCGATGTAAGCTGGATCGAATAAATCAGATTTAATCTAATTATCCACCGCTAACACTGTTTCTTCATGCATCGACACAGCCCCATTGCCCGGACATTCATGACATAAAACATTGAGAAACATGTCTTAAGGCCAGAAGACACGCTAACGTCGCAGGGCAATAAACACTTAATACCGTTATATGACTGTTTGCAGCAAGAAGTCACTTTAAACTGCCATCAAGTTATGCAACCATTCCCGCCGATATCTTTTTTGCAGGAAACGGAAGTGGAACTACTTAATCTGGATTGTCAGGGGCATAGTCTGCGCCTGGAAGGCTCAATGGCGGGCTGGCAGCTGCTGTACTGGAATAACACCCCGGTCTCCCGGCGTGATGCAGACAGCGACTTTGAAGGTCTCAGTGAGCACCAGTTTGAGTTGCAAAATAAGCAGGGAGAAACGCTGACCTGCCGGCTGGAGACGGAGGTTAAGTGGGATCCGGTCAAGGTCAGCTACCGTTTCTTTATGGGCGATCAGTTAATTACCAGTGGAGAGCATGGCCGCGAGGCGATGGAGAAGCAGGTGCCTCAGGCGCCGATCCTGCAGGAAAAACGCTCATTCAGTATTATCGGGCTGGGTGCTCTGGGCCTGAAACTGCTGAAAAGCGCTAAAGTCATTAAGGTGGTGATGGCCGGAGCTAGTCTGGCGGCCTACTCCTGGTTTTTCTCTTTGCCGTTTGCGCTGGCGTTGCTCTTCTGTCTGGTAGTGCATGAGTATGGTCACATCCGGGCGATGAAACACTTCGGTATGAAAACAAAAGGGATCTATCTGATCCCCTTTGTCGGTGGTCTGGCCCTGAGCGATGCCCGCATCAATACCCGCTGGCAGGATGTCTGTATTTCACTGATGGGACCGTTTTTCGGCTTCGGCTTATCCGTGCTGAGCCTTATCGCATACTGGGTGACCGGGTCGATATTTTTTGCCGGACTAAGCGCATTCAATGCTCTCCTGAACCTGTTTAATCTACTGCCCATTCTGCCGCTGGATGGCGGGCATGTGCTCAAAAGTATTGCCTTCTCGATGAACTCTCTGGCCGGCATACTGCTCTGCGGTGCGGCCGCAGCCGGGGGGATCTGGCTGAGTTACACCTTTGGTCTGGCGCTGCTCGGGTTTCTGCTGATTATCGGCAGTGCCGAGGTGTTTTTTGAATGGCGAAGCCGTCATCATAGCTTGCTATTGCCGCTGGATCGTTATGGTCAGATCGTTTCTGCGCTCTGGTATATTTTTACCGTCGTAGGACTGATCGCAATTATCTGGTATTTCCACGGCATGGGCGATGCGTTACTGGGGCTTCCGCTTAAGGTGCTACAGAGCTAAACTGCTATTAAGGGTGTCAGAAGCAGACATAAGAGTAGCGTAACTATGAGCGATAAAATTGTCGATATCAGCAGTAAACGGGACGATGTTCGTCATAAACGCAAAGAGAAGCAGTTAAACGATCTGAAGAACAAGTTTGAGAAGGCGTTGCCTACTGAAGAGCACGATCCGAAAAAGAAACTGCTGAAGCTGTTTAAAAAGAAACCGAAAAAATAGATCGCAATACAGACATTGCAATAAGCAAGGCAGCCCATGGGCTGCCTTTTTTGTTAACGAAGCTTTCTATTAATGAAACTTTCTATTAATGAAGCTTTGTGTGGACGAAACTGTATGTTGATGCAGCAGAGTCCTCAGCTGTTCGCCGGCAGCACAGTGCTGGCAACCTCACCAAAGCCGATACGGGCCGCACCCTCAGTTTCACAATACCCCCGCATCACCACGGTATCGCCATCCTCAAGGAAGGTGCGCTGTTCGCCATTTGGCAGCGTAATCGACTCTTTACCGCCCCGGCTGAGCTCCAGCAGCGAACCACCCTGTTCATGCTCTGGCCCGGATTGCGTACCTGAGCCAAAAAAATCGCCGGGACGCAGATTGCACCCGTTAACGGTATGATGAGCCACCATCTGTGCAACAGTCCAGTAGGAGTACACAAAATTAGACTCAGAGAGTTTAGCTGGCGACTCATGGCGGTTACGCATCTGCTGCGTCTGTAACAGCACCTCCAGCTTAATATCCAGAGCTCCCTCCCCGCTGTTACTGTCTGATGACAGATAGGGCAGCGGTTGCGGATCGGCAGCATCACGCTTAAATTCAGCCCGGTACGGTAACAGCGCTTCGTTGGTAACGATCCAGGGCGACACGGTAGAGGCAAAGTTTTTTGCCAGAAACGGTCCCAGTGGCTGATATTCCCAGGCCTGAATATCCCGGGCGGACCAGTCATTAAAGAGGCAGTAACCAAACACGTGCTGATCACTATCATCCAGCACTATCGGCTCACCGGGCGCATTACCCACGCCAATATAAATACCGATCTCCAGCTCATAATCCAGCCGTTTGCAAGGGCCGACACTGGGTTCGGCTGCATCAGCGGCCTTGATTTGACCCTGTGGTCGTTTGAATGTCTGTCCGGAAACATCGATCGATGAGCTGCGGCCATGGTAGCCGATGGGCACCCATTTATAGTTAGGTAGCAGCGGATTATCGGGACGAAACAGACTGCCAACCCGGGTGGCATGAAATACAGAGGTATAAAAATCGGTATAGTCACCAATCGTACATGGCAGGCTGTATTCCACCTCATCCTGAGGTATCAGGCAGGTTTCCAGAATACTTTGCTCAGCCGCGCCTTGCCGCAACACGCGGGACAGCGCCAGTCGCAGTGCCGACCACACAGGAGCCCCCAGCGACATAAATTCATTCAACGTCGATGCCGTACACGCCTGGGCACCAATCGCAGCAGTTTCACTGAACACCCCCTTAGCGGCTGCCAGATCCAGCACCTGATCACCGATAGCCACGCCCCCCCTGAAGGATTCTACTGAGTGCTTACGACGGAACTCAGCAAACGGCAGATTCTGGATAGGAAAATCTGTATCAGGGCTGTTTGCGGAGCTCACCCAGCTTCGCAAGTCGGGATTATGGGTTTCATTCAGTACAGGCATAGTCAGGTCTCAGTTATTCTTAATAGCAACGCAGGCTCACTGGCAGCATCCGCTGTCAGATAAGGATGTGCGCGAGAAGCCTGGCTCAAAACATAACGCTTCGCTGGTACATTAGCAGAAGTAGAGTCCGCATCAATTAGTCTGTGATAAATTGAGTAATTCCATCAAGGAAACAATGACCATAGGCGGTGCAATCTGTCTCTTAATAGTGACATTTCGAATCCTGATCAATACTATTCTATAAACACTGTGTTAACTTGATTGCCTGTCCCTAAAAACGAAGGGACGCACCTGTGTGGCTTATGTAAAGGAATCAGAAAGGATGTCGGAGCCAGAAATAACACTTGATACCATCTGCAGCATGAATGTGCTGTGTGCTCATCAAAGGGACACTGTGTTGACTGTCCTGCACCGGATGCGCAGATCGAATGTCAGCTCAATTGTCATTCTTGAGCAGCAGAAGCCTCTGGGTATCATTACCGAAAAGGATATTCTACGACTGGCCAGCACCACGGAGCTTGATCTAAGCCAGTTAACGGCTGCCGATATAATGGTCTCTCCGGTCAGGACCATGTACGGCGACTGCGATTTTCAACAGGCTTATGAAAAGATGCAGCAAGAAAAGCTGCGTCACATCGTCGTTGTTGACCGCCACCATACACTTCAAGGTATTGTCACAGAAACAGACTTTGTGCAGCACCTTGGATTTGAATATCTGGCTGAAATAAAACATGTAGAAGCAGTGATGGAGCGGGTTATTCTGTTTGTTGCGCCAGACAGCACCCTGCGCCAGGCATTCACAACCATGAATGAAAAAAAAATCAGCAGTGTGGTGGTGGGTAACGGCTATCAGGCCGATGGCATTCTGACCGAGAGAGATGTCGTACGCTTGCTTGATGATCAGATAGACCTGAACCAGGCGCTGGTAAGCCAATACATGAGTAGCCCGGTCGAGATCATCGATACAGAGACATCATTACTGCAAGCCCGGCAAATTATGCAGGACAAGACAATTCGTCGTCTGCTGGTGTGTGATTCTGACGGAAAGATAGCCGGCCTGCTGACCCGGCAACATCTGATCGATAGTTTGCAGACCCATTTTATTCAGATGATGCGGGATGCACTGGACAACCTTAACCAGCAGTTACACAGCAGTCGTAACAAGACTATCCACTATCAGGGATTTTTCGAAAATACCCCCCTCGCCTATCAGTCACTTGATACCAATGGCAATATTCTTGAAGTCAATGCCAGTTGGCGCAAGATGATGGGCTATGACAATAATGAAATCATCGGCACGCCATTCAGCAACCTGCTGGCCAAAGGGCAGGATGAACAATATTCGCAGGGTTTTACCGAGTTTAAGAAAAAAGGAATGATCACTGAGGCGCACTACCGGGTACTGACTAAATCGGGTGAGATGATTGAAACTCAGATTGACGGACAGTTCCTGCGTGATCCGTCAGGCAGACTTTCACAGACCCACTGTCTGTTGACCAATCTGACTGAGAAACACCGTATCGACTCCCAGCTACGTCTGTTTCGTCAGTTAATTGATCGTAGTAAGGATGCGCTGTTCGTTATCGATGTGGAAACATCCCGGATTATCGATACAAATCAGGCCAGCTGCGATTACCTGGGTTACAGCCGAAAGCAGCTGTTACAAATGCATGTCACCGATTTCAGCGACCAGGCCGACAATCAGGAACAGTGGCACACACGGGTAAGTGAAGTGCTCAGCGAGAATAACGGCGGTGTTTTTGAGGCGATTCACCGCACCGCCAATGGCCAGCGAATCCCGGTTGAGATTAGTACCACCCTGCAGATCGCAAACAACAGACAGATTCTACTCTCAACCGTCAGGGATATCACTGATCGGAAAAAAGCCGAGCAGAAGTCCAGAGAGGAGAGTGACTTTCTGCAGGCGGTGCTCGATTGTATTGGCGATCCGGTTATAGTCATCAATAGTGATTATCAGGTCATTAAATCGAATAACGCGGCCAGCGATTACTATTTCAACTGTCAGTCACAGCCGGACAAGCCCTGTTATCGTTCGGTCAATAATTCCTGCGACCCCTGCCAGGCATGCCCGCTTAAAAGCGCCATGGAAAATATGCAGCCGACGACACGGTTACATGAACAGATACTCAACACGGGCGAGAAACGGATCTATGAACTGATGACCAGTCCGTTGTATAACGCCGACGGTCAGGTAACCGGTCTGGTTGAATCAAGCCGGGATATAACGGAGCATATTAAGACCCGTGAAAGACTGCAGGATAAAGAGAAAAGCCTTGATTTTCTGGCCCACCATGACCCACTGACAAAGCTTCCCAACCGGCTGCTTTTTTCCGACCGGCTTAAGCAGGCGCTACGCCGTGCCCGGCGAATGAAAACCGGTCTGGGGCTGCTGTTTATTGATCTCGATGAGTTCAAGGAGATCAATGACAGTTTTGGCCACAACCTGGGTGATCAGCTGCTGAAAAAAGTGGCAATACGACTGCAGGAGCATATCCGGGAGAACGATACTTTAGCCCGTTTTGGCGGCGATGAGTTTACGATTATTGTTGAAGATCTGCTCCACCCGGAAGATGCTGCAGTGATTGCGCAGAACCTGCTGAATGCCTTTAATGATCCTATTCAGCTGGAAGAGCATTACCTGCATATTACGCTCAGTATTGGTATCAGCCTCTATCCGGAGGACGCCGATCAGCCAGAGGCGCTGATCCGCAATGTCGATTCGGCAATGTACCTGGCAAAGGCCTCCGGTAAAAATCGCTATGATTTTTATACTCAGGAGATGACCGATCAGGCGCTTGAGCGGATTCTGATGATAAGTGCGATCCGCAAAGCGATAGAGCAACAGCAGTTTATACTGCATTATCAGCCGCAAATCGATATCAGGGATAACCTGATTATCGGTGCCGAGGCGCTGATTCGCTGGAAAGATCCGCAACGGGGAACCATTGCCCCGGGACGGTTTATTCCTCTCGCGGAGAAGACCGGTATGATCCGGGCAATTGACCTCTGGGTACTGGATAGCGTATGTCGCAATATTGTTGAATGGCAACGGAATGGATATCAGGTCCCCTGTATCTCGGTGAATATTTCAGCAAGACACTTTGGCTCTAACTCACTGGCCCGTGAGGTCGAAGCTATTCTTGAGCGGCATAAATGTCCCGGCAACATGATTGAGCTCGAGATTACCGAAGGGGTTATTATGAATAATCCCACCCGTTCAGGCAGCGAACTTGCGCAGCTACGCGCGATGGGAATCCGTCTGGCGATCGATGATTTTGGCACTGGCTACTCCTCTCTGAGCTATCTGAAAACCCTGCCACTGGACCGCTTAAAGATCGACCAGTCGTTTATCAGTGATATTCCCGGGGATAAAAATGATCAGGCGATATCCAGAGCCATTATCGTGCTGGCCGCCAGCCTGGGACTGGAAGTGATTGCCGAGGGCATGGAAACCGAAGAACAACGACAATTCCTTATCTCCGAGGAGTGCTTTCAGGCCCAGGGATTTCTGTTCAGCAAAGGGGTTCCGGAACACAGATTCCTGTCAATGTTAAATAAACACTAGTGAAATCAATGGATCCCCCTTAGTATCGGCTCCTGAATATGATTGAGGGATGCAGATGAAAACAGTGTTGATTACCGGTTGTTCCAGTGGCATTGGCTATCATGTCGCACTTGGCCTGCAACAGCGGGGCTATCGGGTTATAGCCACGGCGCGGCAGTTGAAAGATGTTGAACGACTGAAGCAACTTGGACTGCAATCGACTCAACTTGATCTGGAGCGATCTGAGTCAGTGCAGCAGGCGATGGACTGGGTTGAAGCCGAAACCGGAGGGGAAATATTCGCCCTGTTCAATAATGGCGCCTATGGCCAGCCCGGGGCGATTGAAGACCTCAGCCGGGATCTGCTCCGTCGCCAGCTGGAAATCAATCTACTGGGTTGGCATGAACTCACCTGCCGGGTACTGCCGCTGATGCGACAACAGGGCTTTGGCCGGATCATTCAGAACAGTTCGGTTCTGGGTCTGATCACGATGCGCTTTCGCGGGGCTTACAACACCAGTAAATTCGCGCTGGAAGGTTATACCGATACGTTGCGGCAGGAGCTTTCAGGCAGTGATATTTATGTCTCGCTGATAGAGCCAGGGCCGGTCAGGAGTAAGTTCAGAGAAAATGCATTTAAAGCCTTCCGTGACAATATCAATATAGAGTCCAGCCATTTTTGTGACACTTACAAAAGAGTACTGAAACGCTTAAGTAAACAGGATGCGGGTGACGACCCGTTTACCCTGGGACCGGAAGCAGTACTGGATAAGGTCATTCACGCCCTGGAAAGCAAGCGCCCCAGAGCGCGTTACTATGTCACTTTCCCTACTCACCTGTTTGGTATTCTGCGCCGCATTCTGTCGACCCGGGCACTTGACTGGATATTGTTGAGAGCATCGGCATCGGAGAATAAATAGTAGAGCCGAGGTCCGGGGTCTGAACGCTACCTTGTCCGAAGTCAGAAAAAGCCGACAAGCGCAGCTCTCGGAGAAATGAAATGCTCGAACTTGCGTAGCGATCGGCCCCCCAACTCTTATGTAGGCGGCGTGCATATACAAGGCGGGCTTTAATCACGGGGACGAGCGACAAACCAGCAGGGACAAGCCTGGATAAAGGCTGACCCTGCATTATTCTCGCTTGTATACCGGCTTACTGCTGCGTGAAGGTAACCTGCAGCTCCTTGCCAACAATGGCAAAACTGGGTTCAACGCCATCGATGCTGTTGGCCTGAAACAGTTCCGGAGTCAGCCCGGAAAGCGCTGAGCATATCAGCAGTGTGTAAGGCTTATTGAAGGCAAATCCACCCTCTTTCTGCTTGCCGAGACGAAAAGTCACATGGGACGATTTGATCGACAACTCCCCCGTTACCGTTAGACCCGACACCTCAGAGCCAAGCTCAGTTGCAATCACTCCGCCAGTCATCTCCAGATTTCCGATAGTGACTCCGGCGGTGTGGTAGCCGATATCCAGCTCGCCATCGTCAAACAGGCAAACCTTAGCACTATCACCCGCAGATTCACCATAGAAAGCAATGCGGCCGCCATAGCCACCATTGGTGCCGCCATATGCGATCAGGGTGGCACCGCCTGCGCTGGATTGTCCTGAAAAAACCGTGTAGCCGCCAGCCGCTCTGGCTGTACAGCCACCCAGATTGAATATTGTTGCGTTTCCTGCGGTGGGAAAACTCTCACTGCCACTGCCACTGCCACTGCCATTCTGACTGCTGTAAACCGAAAACTCAGTATAACCGGCAGCGCCCTGCTCACCTGAGCCGGGGTGATTCCAGATCTTTGCATTGCCCGCCGTCGGAAAGTATTTGCTTGGCAGGTTGATGGAGAAAATTGTGTGACCGGCACTGGACTTGTTTTCAATAGCGCTACCATAGTTGACGATTGTGGCGTCCGCTCCGGTCGGAGAGCCGTACTTTGCACTGAATTCAAGGTGGCCGCCACCGCCCTGTTCCCCCTGACGTGCACCGTAGTTAAAGTAGGAACCATTACCGGCTGATGCACCCTGAGCGGCATCCATATAGGGAGGGTTGTTATTAAAACTGGTCACCCCGCCGTAGGCTCCGGCCACGACTGCTGCATGGTTGTAGAAATGCCCGTCACCACCACTGGCGGTACTGTCAAACGCCACATCGCCACCATTGGCTTTCTCGTGGGTTGCCCCCCAGTTGTTGTAAACACCACGGTCAGCGCTGGAACTGCCGTAGAACTGAGTATTACCGCCATCACCACCGGCGACCGTGCCGCCCACATTGGTAAAGGTAGCCTTACCCGCAGTGGCAGTATCATGGAACACCACATTGGCGAAGGTATCGCCGTCAATACCAAGGCTGCCGTAGATGGTAAAGTTGGCGCTGTCAGCCGAAGATGAGTTACTGAAGCTCACTTCGCCGCCGACGGTACTGGGGATGTTTTCTTTTCTGTACTGAGGTGGCGGCTCGGCGCCAGTCCAGACCTTAAACCGGGCGGAACCTGCTCTGGCATTGTCACAAAAACTGATGACACCACCGCCGTAGCCCTGTTCACTGATTGGGCCGGCGCAGTAATAGATATCGTCAGTGCCGGCTGTCGCATTATTGGTAAAGACAAGTTGTGGGTTATCATGGCCGCTACTGGTAGCCGCCACAATAAAACTCTGCTGCTTGCGCGAAGTATTGCTGACGCCCTGACCGCTAATGGTTAAACCAGGCACTTTACCGGGACCGAAGGTAAACGTGTAGCCCGCGGCGCTCTCACTAAACTCGATACTCTCCACTGCGGCATCGCTGTCCGCTGCGAAAGTAATTACTGTTTGAGCTGAACCGTTGAAAACAGCTTTACTGGCAGGCAGCTCTGCCGGGCTCCAGTTGACGGCGCTATTCCATTCGCCGGTAACCGGTTGGGTGTTCCATTCAGATTGTGACATCGACTACTCCTTTGTTAAGGGAGGGATACCTGCTCGGGCCATAAAACAATTGAGTATCCCCGTTGTTATTTTTAATGTTGGTCTGTCTGCGCTCACCGGCGGGTCATTGCCTGAATCAGATTCCCACTGAATTACTGTATCCCGGGAATTGACGAAAGCATTAACAGTACCGAAACCTGCCTGTAATGAATAGCCGTAGTGCTATCTGGTTTGTATCGTATACAATTGTTTTTTCAATTGAAATAACATGGAGATAACCGCCGATGCTAGGTGCAAAGAATCAACAGGGAATGCCGGTGGACTGGTGGTTTATCTATAAAACACCGGATCATACAGGAACCCCTGAAAACCAGGGCTGTGACTTCCTCTATTTTGATCCGGATAGCGAAGCCCTGGCGTTGTCACCCGTCGGTCTGGAGCAGAATAATCAGGCTCTCGCATACACCCTGGCTGAAATCTTTGACTCCCCTGAGAATGCCGGTTATATCGCCTACAACGATGAGCATGTCGACCACGAAAAAAACAAGTCGGAAAAAGGTCATTGCAAAGGGATTCTGGCCTTTAACAAGGCCACCGATTCAGCACTCTATCTGCTGCATTCAACCCCCAGATTTCCCGTCAATAAAGATGCGACCCTGCCAGAGGACGAGATGATCTATGGCCAGACCTTTATCTGCATTACCCTGCCCGATTACCACACCGCCAACCTCATCGCCCAACAGATGCTGTCCCAGCAGAACCCGCAGGTCCTGACAGAGTGTTCGCGTATTCCGCCGTCTCTGCAGGATGATGAACCGCTTGCGCGGCTGTTTCACGGAAACGGCGTAAACGAATCGGAAACACCTTCTACGCTGTCCTTTAAGTCCCGGGGAGGTAAAGACTTTATGTTGACGGCCAAGAGCCGCAAGTGGGGTAAGGATTTCTGGCTGGACCTGGTGTCACCGGAGCTGCAATGTGATCTGGTGGTAGAGACCTGGCGAAGAGGTGCAGTGACGCCTCTGCAGGACAGTTTATCCACCGAGTATGATGAAGACGCACTTACCCTGAATTTCAACATCTCCCCATCCCTGAGTTATGAGTGGCACTACACCAAGGATCATGCCAAATGGGCTGTGGCCCTGAAAAATGATACCTGCTCGTTACCCTGGGTATGTATTGCCGACCTCAATCGCATGGTCTCCCAGGAGAAGCGCGGCGGTGGCAGTCTATGCTTCCAGGACAGTCGCTTGTGGCAAGCGCTGAAAAACGCCGAAGAAAAACTGCACCAGTTAGCGCCAACCGCTTAGCGTAAAGCGCCGCGAATAATACAACTGAAGGCGGATGACGCTGTTTTTAGCGCCACCCGCCCTCTTTATCCTAACCTTTCGGTGGGAAGGATTTATCATAAGGCGGTGTTAACGTCGGCGCATCGGTTCTCGCCTGATCCGCCTGAAAGACTGTCTCGAAGGTCGGTGCAGTATCAATACGATCGCCCAGGCCCCACAACGGTTTGGGAACACCAAACCAGTCCAGCAATGTGGCGGCAAAAGAGGTTGAGTCGAAAGGGGTATCCCCCTCGGCCCTGACCACAGTCTGCTCTCTGATCCAGGGGGAGACCATAATGGTCGGGACTCGCGGTCCCATCAGGTCGTAGGCAAATCCGTTGTTGAGATCGTTGGGCCAGGGCTTCCTGGCGTAAGGCGGAGCGACATGGTCATAGATGCCGCCGTTCTTATCGAAGGTAACAACCAGCAGGGTGCTTTCCCAGCCAGGTCCGCTCTTGATCGCTTCGTAGATTTCGTTGAGCTCTCTCTCTCCGGGAACCAGATCACCACCCGGATGGTAGGAGGTGGCCCCTTTAGGCGCAATCCAGGCAGGTTCGAGATAACTGAATGCCGGCAGGTTTCCGTGTCGGGCATCCTGCTTGAACTGATCAATACTGGAAAGAAACTGTGTTGGGTTAGCGTCGACTGAAGGAACCTGACCCTGGAGGTACAGCTGGTAGGTAAAGACAACGTTTTCCCACAGCACCGAGTTATATATTTTCCAGTCTGTTATACCCTGACTCCAGAGAGTCTTCCAGATGGATTGACGGTGGGAGGATTCCGGCCAGTTTGCGTAGATGCTGCCCCCCTCCCAGGTGCCGAGCATGTTGAAGGCCGAACCGGTGACCGAGAAGGCTCGATTGACATCTGTACCGCCGGGCATTGAACAAAACCAACGATCAGAAATCCCGAAATGACGTGCCAGACCATTGAGTATCGGTAACTGTGCCGGGCTGAAGGTTTCCATCACCTGCGGATTGGCGTTATTGAGGATATATCCACCCATATCCGGCGTGGCGCGGCCCCAGTAACCGGGCTCTTCAGAGAACATTTGCTGCAGGTTGTCTGTGGTGTCGTGAAACGGGTCCTGATCGAGGGCGACGAGATTATACTCGGTACTCAGTTCACCTGCCTGAAACTTGCTGACGAAAACCCGGCTGTCACCGTCGTCATTAAAATATTCGCGGCTGGTGCCATCAAAGGGTTCCTGCGAACCGATGTAGTGACAATCTTGATTGCCATTCTCGTAAAGCCAGCCACAGACATTATCAAAAGAGCGGCTCTCCAGCATGTAATAGACCACATGCTTGATCTTCGAGCGCATAAAATCAATGTTTCCTGGCGTATCAGCCCGTTGTGCTTGCACCGGAATCCGGGGCTGATAGCCGGTCAGCATGGCATCAGCAGCAATACCCGACGGCAGTTTACCCTCGCGAACCGGGCCAATAAGCACGTCTGACTGTTGAGGGTCGAACCCCCACAGACGGAAGTGGCCCTTTGCAGCATTCCACTCCAGCACATGAGCGCCGATAGCGGTGAGTTCGCTGCTCTCATCAACCTTATCCCAGTTGCCTTCTTGCACCGCGGGTAGTGACAGGGGTGTTTCCAATTGCGGGTCGAAACTCCACAAACGAAAAGACTTTCTATCTGGCAGACGGTCCAATACATAATTGCCAATGGGAATCAACGTGTGCCCAGACTTAATCCGTGGAAAACCATTCTGGGGGCTATAGGGTGCAGGCAGTGGGTCGGGCTTAAAATCCACGATTCCCTGGGGATCGAAATTCCATAGTTCAAAGGTTCCACGCCCCTTGGCGGGAATCATACTCAGGATAAAACTGGTCATCGGAGTGAGGTCCAGAGTCTGGCCCTCATCCGGATTACTGCTATAGCTATGCCGGTAGTTGCCCCAGAACTTGGTTTTTTTCCAGAAGCCGCTCTCAATTGCAGGGCCACTCAACGGGTTGACGTCTTCCGGATTGAACGCTACCAGATTGAACCGATAACCCTCTTCCCCGTGCAGTTTGCAAAGAGGACTCCACTGCAAAAGATACCCTCCCACCTGCGCCATGCGCCAGCTGTGGTCAAAGGAAGCATCCGCAGACAACGGGATTGGACTGAACAACTCTGCCGCATGAGGATCTACCCGGTACAGCGCATAGGTGTCGTCTTGTTGGTTGCGGCAGATTAAAAAATCATAGGAGGGTTTTCTTTGGGGAGACAGGGTCATAGTGCTACTCTTTTTTATTGTGATATCTAAGATGCAGATGAAGAACGCTCTGCTAACCCAATAGGCGCAATATCTTATTGGCGCAGCGCTTGCCTGGCATCGTCTACCTCAAAAGGTTTTTTGAGACACGCTTGAGTGGGAATTAGCATAGTGTTCCCGACCGCATGCTAGTTTAATAGTCTTTTCTCTCTAAGCTCATCTGCTTCCTCTATCTCTTGCAAGCCATGCATGATTTCAGGAATCACTTTGATAATCTGGATAATACTAAAAACCAATATGCCGTGGTGGGTACCCAGCGTTAATTCATCCAGTGTGTGAACCGTTTCATATCCGGAAGTGATAAAAAGAATGAAGGCACTTAAAAGGATCAGGTAGGGGCTTTTGGTTATTTTTCTTAACATGTGGAATTTCCAGTTATTTTTATAGGTCACTAAGGAAAGTCAGATTAAGCCCTGATTTTAGATATAAGATCTTTATACTTCAATAGGTTATACGTTATGCCTAGAGTAAAAATATACTCATTCAGAGTTTCTGCCATATAAGGGCACGAGGATCCACACTGAAAAAAAACGTCGCACTGTGAAGTCGATGCGGAGCTGTAGTTGATCTGTATTTAACGGTAGTTGAGTGAAACAGCGGAATTAAGCACCTTCCCTCGCGCGCTGGACTGGTTGACGCTACGACTATTGTCGCCTGAGATAAAGTAAACAGTCGCACATTGAAATACGACCGGTGAGGACGCTAGACTCTGTGTGCTTGCGACTCAGGGTTTGTAGAGGTCTGCATAAAACCCGCTTATTTCCAAAAAGACAGTGACCGGTTCAGTACCATTGTTTTTCCAATACCAGCCATGCGTGCCTTCAAACGGAGCCTCAAAGGAGCCACTGGCACTGGACCTGCTGCGTTCCAGCCAATAGCTGGTAAATTCATCACCAGCATCTATCTGCTCCCCGTGCATATCGAAGTAAACATCCCCTCCTTCCGTTTTCCAGTTAAAAACAAAGTTTTCACCCGGCGTCATTCTGGCTTTAATTTCAGCGCCTTTTCCGGGTTGTAAAATCAAGGACATCTGATCAGAACGATAGGGAGAACTGCCTATCCAGACCGGTGGAACATAGGTGCTGAGTGAAGTGTTTACTGCAACAGAGGGCTGAGTATCAATGGTGGCCTTAGCAGGCTCAGCACTCATCCTAGTCAGCCCCATTTGATTACCCAGTCCGGTTGGGTCAATGCCATATTCTGCGGGCAAAACGATTAGCACAAGGATCACAATTGCCCCTGCAACAGCCGTAATCGTCGCTTTAATTAGGCTCATTGCCGATGGCATTTGGTCGTGATTCAGGTCAGCTATGTCGCGCATCTCAGATACCTCAGGAAAGTGTAAAGTAGCCCGTTAACTGATAACCAATCAGAACAAATCCAGCAGACATCAGCAGGATATTGGCAGAATAAGCCTGTCGGGCAAAATCATCTGTTTTCCGCCAGACATTCATTAGAATAAGAATCGCTGTGAGGGCCACTAGCTGCCCCAGTTCGACGCCAACATTGAAGGCTAAAATATTAGCCACCAATCCTTCCTCTGGTAAAGCAAAGTCCTGCAGTTTGGTGGCAAGACCGAAACCGTGAAAAAGACCAAAAACCGTCACCGCCACCTTATTATTAAGCTGAAAGCCAAACCAGCGCCTGAAGGCACCCAGATTATCTAACGCTTTATAAACAACAGAGAAGCCGATAATGGCGTCGATGATATAAGCATTAACCTGCACCTCACTCAGCACACCGTATAAAAGCGTGGCACTATGGCTGATGGCAAACAATGTCACATAGATGCAGACCTCTTTCATTTTATAGAGAAAGAAAATCACACCGGTCAGAAATAGCAGATGATCGTATCCGGTCAGCATATGTTTCGCCCCCAGATAGGCAAAGGGAAACAGCTGTAGCCCACTGGCCTGCTGAATAAACAGAGCATCACCGTCGGAAACGCCGTGTGCATAGCAGGATGATATAAATCCGGCGGATAAAAATAATATCAGCACCAGGCCGATCAGGTTCTGCATAGTTGTATAGGCCAGAGTCGTTCTCATATACGGTGATTTACAATACATAGGGTCTGTCTCAGTTATATAGCACTACAAACGTTCAGGGACGTTGGAGAAAAAATCGACATCCACTTGTATAACACTCTACCACTGACCCGATAAAACTACGGCAGAACTTTGGTGCTACTGTTTTCGTAGAAACGGCTCAGATGGGTACTACTTTCGGGCCTCTGTATGCTCTTAATCTGAGATATTGGCAAAACGATCAAACAGGCCAGATGCTACAGTGAGAGATAATAGGCTCTTGTCTATCAAGGACCTTCACATCAGATCTCAGATACGCGTTTTGAGCAGGAATACACCCCGCCATATGTGTCAGACCGGGCGACAAGCTTGGATTGAGTTAACTCAAGAATGGTTGACGACTCGCGAACGTTTTGTGGGAATAAACTTTCTAAATTAAGGATTTGATCCAACTCCGGATGACTCCGGTTCACCAGTGTAAACTCAGCCGACGACACGATAAGAGAGTTCGCTTTGATCTCCCAGGTTGAGCGATTTGAAAGGCTGTACTCCATTTCAGGAAAGTTTTGCATCCTGAGCCATACGGTTCCATTAGCACTGGCTTTGCCATCCGCTGAATAATTTATGTCATAGTCTACCTTCATCATTGACGCTGTATTTTCCATGGTATGTTTACAGTTCCAGCTGCCATGAAGGTTTTTCTGATCGAAGGCTTTTGCTTCATTGGCCCCAGCAGAACCTGAGATAGAGATAGCGAATGCAAGCAGAGATAAAGCGCTGATGTGTGGCATAGGAAACCTTTTGCAGAGAGACGACTGATATTCGATTATTGTGCATAGCCAAGCTTGCTGCCAGCTTAATTTTATTCGGATATCACTTTGCTCACTATCCTTAAACAGCGGATGGTGTAGAGTTTGCTTATGTGCGGCCAAACAACAAAAAAGGCAGCCCTGAGGCTGCCTGAAGGTAGTAAAACTGCTATAAGCTTAGCGGGTTTTCTTTTTAACTCACTAAGCCATTACGCCCCATAATCTCCTGAATCTCTGGTAAAGATGCCGGATCATCGATAGTCGAAGGCACAGTGTAATCCTGACCATCGGCTATCTGACGCAGCAATTTACGCAGAATCTTACCGGAGCGGGTTTTAGGCAAGCGCTGAACCACGATAGCGCGGCGGAAGCAGGCCACGGCACCGATCTCTTTACGCACCATCGCAACCAACTCGGATTCGATCTGTGCGTCATCAATCTCAACACCATTCTTAAGCAACACCAAACCGATCGGCTGCTGCCCTTTCAGCGGGTCATTGACACCGATAACCGCACATTCGGCAACGGCAGGATGGTCAGCAACGATCTCTTCCATTTCACCGGTAGAGAGGCGGTGACCTGCTACGTTAATCACATCGTCGGTGCGGCCCATGATGAACACATAGCCATCATCATCTTTATAACCGCCATCACCCGAGCAATAATAGCCCGGAAACTCTGACAGATAACCGGTGCGGAAGCGCTCGAAATCGCCCCATACGGTTGGCAGACAGCTTGGAGGCAGCGGCAGCTTAATTGCGATATTGCCCTGCTCGCCATTGGGTAGCTCATTACCCTCGTGATCGAGCACCTGCACGTTAAAGCCGGTGACAGGCACAGTAGAAGAACCGGGCTTAGGTTCAAGCATCTCAACACCGGTGAGGTTGCCGCAGATAGCCCAGCCTGTTTCGGTTTGCCACCAGTGATCGATAACCGGCTTACCCAGTGTTTCTTTAGTCCAGTGGTAAGTCGGTGGATCAAGCCGCTCACCTGCCATAAAGACTGTTTCCAGCTTGCTCAGATCATACTGCTTCAGAAGTTCGGAGTCAGGATCTTCCTTCTTGATTGCCCGGAACGCGGTTGGCGCAGCAAACAATGATTTGGCACCATACTCTGCGCAAACACGCCAGAAGGCTCCGGCATCCGGTGTTTTGATCGGCTTGCCTTCGTAAACGATAGTGGTGCAACCCGCCAGCAGCGGGCCGTAAACGATGTAGGAGTGACCCACGACCCAGCCAACATCGGAGGCCGCCCAGAACACTTCACCCGGCTCCATGTTGTATATCGCTTTCATACTGTATTTCAGCGCGACCGCGTGACCACCGTTATCCCGCACCACACCTTTAGGCTTTCCGGTGGTGCCGGAGGTGTAGAGAATATAGAGCGGATCGGTGGCTTTAACCGGGGTGCAGTCAGCCGGTTCTGCAGAGGCAACCGCTTCAGCCCAGTCGATATCACGACCTTCAATCATGGATGCGTTAACCTGCGGGCGCTGGAAAACGATACAACTTGAAGGCTTATGTGCAGACTTCTCAATCGCTTCATCCAGCAGCGGCTTATATTCAATCACTTTGGCAATCTCAATACCGCAGGATGAAGTAACCACAACTTTGGGCTCTGCATCGTCGATTCGAACCGCCAGTTCATGTGGTGCGAAACCACCGAAAACAACCGAGTGAATCGCGCCCAGTCGGGCTACACCCAGCATCGCAATAACCGCTTCGGCGATCATCGGCATATAGATTACAACCCGGTCCCCCTTCTCCACCCCTTGAGCTTTGAGAACACCGGCAAATTTGGCCACGGCATCACGCAGCTCAGAATAGGTGTAGCGCTGCTTGGTATCGGTAACAGGAGAATCGTAGATCAGTGCATCCTGATCCCCGCGACCGCTCTCAACATGGTAATCCAGTGCCAGATACGCGGTATTAAGTTCACCATCGGCAAACCAGCGATCAATACCATTCTCATCTTTACTCAGAATCGTCTCAGGGGCCTTAAACCACTTGATCGCTTCAGCCTTTTCCGCCCAGAAAACCTCCGGAGTTTCTATTGATCTTCTGTATTCTTCTTTATATGACATAGCACTGGCCCTTCGCTGTAACCGTTATTATATGTTTCAGACCGGCAGCACCTGCTTTTATAGGCCTATCATTGTTATCTGCAGGTGTAGCCTCATGTGACACACTCTAACTGAGATGTGAAAAGAATAAACTACTACAAAAGGCTAAATTGTCAACGATATACGGATATTCACTGGATAAGAGGCTTGTTTTCGACCTTTTTTGCTATCATAAAAAAATGACACAGATCAATTGTCGACAATCCTTGTGTTTATATTTTCATAAACAGGTTCTGAAAAGCATAAAAAAAGCTGCCATTTGGCAGCTTTAAGCATTCCTGACAGCGCGATACAGGTCAGTCACTTTCCTGAACTGCAATACTGTTCTTAATACCGGTCATAACATTACGCTGATGCAACTCTTCATCGCTGACCCGGTGAGCATCATTTTCATTCCTGGCGTTCTCGAAGTAACAGAGAGTTGGCTGAAAGTTATCCGCTTCCTGCTCATTCAGCTGTACATAAGAACAGATGATCAGCAGATCACCCTTAGAGGCCAGGTGCGCCGCCGCGCCATTCACCGAAATGATCCCGCTGTTGTCCTCACCACGGATTGCGTAGGTCGTAAAACGCTCACCATTATTGATGTTGTAGATATGTATCTGCTCATACTCTTTAATGCCTGAGCGTTCGAGTAATACACCATCAATGGCGCAGGAGCCTTCATAGTGAAGCTCGGCATGGGTGACCGTAACCCGGTGCAGTTTTGCTTTTAAGAATGTTTGCAGCATATTTAATGACCTGAGTCTCAACTAGCCGGATCAACCGGACTATCACCTTGCTGAAATAAATCAGCATATCCCCGCCAGTAACTGTCATATAGAGATTACTGGCACCAGGCCGCAAAGCTGCAGCCTCTTCACAGCCGCAGCTGTGGAACTGTTGTCAGACCTGTTATAGGTCTGAAACGTTATATCTGAATATATTGTTCAGAATAAGGTAAGCGTAAACGAAACCAAGGTTATGCTTTTGCTTACCTATGGGTGGCGGCAATTGTACCAGTATATTTTAAAATTTTAAGTGCTTTATCTGACGGTAACGTGAACAGATATGCTTTATAACAGGCTTAAGGAATACTACCCAATAGCTGAATTCTTATAAAACAACCGGTTAACCCGTAGATACTCATTTTTCAGCCGATTGATATTTCTCTCATAGGTATATTGCACTTGTTTTTACGAATCTATATGATAATCATTACTATTAAGGACTAACCAATCGCTGAGGTTCTCTTATATGAAGAAATTGCTTATCGCCGCTCTGTTTGTCACATCCACCACCGCAATGGCGACAGAAACCAGTTTTGATATTTCGATTAAAGATCACATGTTCTCCCCTGCTGAAATTACCATACCGGCTAATCAGCGGGTTAAACTGCTGGTGTCAAACGAGGACGCCACACCTGAAGAATTTGAAGGTGAAGATTTTACGCTGGAAAAAGTTATTCCGGGTAACAGTAAGGCATCCATTATGGTTGGACCCTTTGAGCCCGGTCGTTACGAGTTTGTGGGTGAATTTCATGAAGATACCGCTAAAGGCGTTTTGATCGTCAAGTAATTTCTGCTGAGGTAACCCTATGTTGAGTTCCGCCATTATTGTATTTCGTGAAGTGCTCGAAGCAGCGTTGATTGTCAGCATTCTGCTGGCTGCAACCTGCGGTCTTCCCCGGCGTACCTTATGGATTGGCGCAGGCCTTTTGGCGGGACTGGCAGGCGCCTGTGTAGTAGCGCTATTTGCCAGCTCAATCACCAGTGCTTTTGAAGGTACTGGTCAGGAGCTGATGAATGCCACTATTCTGCTGGTCGCCGTACTGATGCTCGCCTGGCACAACATCTGGATGTCACATCACGCCCGGGAACTGGTTGCTCACATGAAAAACGTCAGTGCCAGAATCACTGATGGTTCATTGCCTCTCTATTTCCTTGCAGTCGCTTCCGGCATGGCGGTATTGCGTGAGGGTTCTGAGGTTGTCCTGTTCATGTACAGCGTAACAGCCAGCGGCAGCTCTTCCACCTCCATGATCACAGGAAGTATTATCGGGGTTATCACCGGCATTCTGGTGGGACGCCTGATCTATAGCGGATTACTCCGTATACCTACCGGCCGGCTGTTCCAGTTTACCGGCTGGATGATTCTGTTGCTGGCGTCAGGGCTGGCTGCATCTGCCGCCGGGTATCTGATTCAGGCAGATATTTTGCCCTATCAGGCACCGCTCTGGGATAGCGGCAACATACTCTC
This sequence comes from Amphritea atlantica, assembly GCA_024397875.1. NCBI lineage: Bacteria > Pseudomonadati > Pseudomonadota > Gammaproteobacteria > Oceanospirillales > Oceanospirillaceae > Amphritea > Amphritea atlantica. The sequence goes on along the minus strand of CP073344.1, from coordinate 1,844,138 downwards.
GCAGAAATCGATATTTGGTCAGCTATTGCATATTCTGATCGGTTATCAGGAACGGCCAACCATTATTCACCTGACTTTTTACGTGGTCACACTATGCACCATTCTGATCGGTATGCGTTGGGTGAGTCGTCGCTCGAATCTCAGGTTACAGGCCTCAGAAGGTTAACCTCTCCCCCTCTGACCTGAGAATTCTTAGCCTCAGAACTAAAAGCAAATCATACTATAACCCGCTCAGTCGCAAAGATAACGACGTGCGGGTTTTCTTTTTATGTACTATCGGCGGGTATTAAATGCTGATGTCTCCCCCCTGACCGTCAGTCCTTTATTCCCTTGCAGCTGCGACCTACAACAGCTTCCGGACCGGTATTAAACGTAAACAACCGGGAATGAGCGGAGCCGCACACAACAAAACAAATATAATTCATCATCAAGTGAGAGTAACTCACCCACAAAGCCGATAAATTAGTTAAAATAGCCGCCTTTACAATAGGTTATTGGTAGGTTTACACGTGTCGGCACATACTTCTGTAGATAAAACAGCTCAACTTAAACAAGCCCTGTCAGAACGCATACTGGTTCTCGATGGTGGTATGGGTACGATGATTCAGGATCGTAAACTGAAGGAAGCTGATTTTCGCGGTGAGCGGTTTGCCGACTGGAATGTCGATCTGCAGGGTAATAATGACCTTCTGGTGCTGACACAGCCCGATGTGATCAGCTCTATCCACCGCGCCTATCTGGATGCCGGTGCCGACATACTCGAAACCAATACGTTTAACGCGACGACTATCGCTATGGCTGATTACGAGATGGAATCGATCAGCTATGAGATCAACCTGGTTGCTGCGCAACTGGCCCGTAAGGTGGCCGATGAAGTTACCGCGGAAACCCCGGACAGACCCCGTTATGTTGCCGGTGTTCTCGGTCCGACTAACCGTACCTGTTCTATCTCACCGGACGTCAACGATCCCGGATTCCGCAATGTCAGTTTTGATCAGTTAGTTGAAGCTTACACCGGCTCCATTGACGGCCTGATAAAAGGTGGGGCTGATATCATTCTGATCGAAACCATCTTCGATACCCTGAATGCCAAAGCGGCAATCTTTGCAGTCGACCAGTATTTTCAGGATAACGATCTGCGCCTGCCGGTGATGATCTCCGGTACCATCACCGATGCCTCCGGACGTACCCTGTCAGGCCAGACCACGGAAGCCTTCTGGAACTCCGTGCGTCATATCAAACCGATATCCATCGGTCTGAACTGTGCGCTGGGACCCCAGGAACTGCGTCAGTATGTAGAAGAACTTTCCCGTATTGCTGATACCTATGTTTCAGCCCACCCGAATGCCGGCCTGCCGAACGCCTTTGGTGGCTATGACGAGACGCCCGAGCAGATGGCCGCCGAGATTCGTGAATGGTCGCAGGCGGGATTCCTAAATATTATCGGTGGTTGCTGTGGCACGACACCGGCTCACGTAACAGCGATGGGCAATGCCGCCAATGAGCACCCTCCCCGCCAGATTCCGGAGATTCCTGTTGAGTGTCGTCTGTCAGGTCTGGAACCGCAGAATATTAATAAGGATACGCTGTTTGTTAACGTCGGCGAACGGACCAACGTAACCGGTTCAGCAATGTTCAAGCGCCTGATTAAAGAGGGAGACTACGAAACCGCACTGGACGTTGCCCGTCAGCAGGTTGAAAACGGTGCTCAGATCATCGATATCAATATGGATGAGGGGATGCTGGATGCGGAAGCCGCGATGGTCCGCTTCCTGACACTCATCGCCTCAGAGCCCGATATTTCACGAGTCCCCATTATGATCGACTCCTCTAAATGGGAAGTCATCGAAGCGGGCCTGAAATGTATTCAGGGTAAAGGGATCGTGAACTCTATCAGTCTCAAAGAGGGTGAAGAGAAATTCATTTATCAGGCCAACCTGCTACGTCGTTATGGCGCCGCCGTTGTGGTAATGGCGTTTGATGAAGACGGTCAGGCGGATACTGAAGAGCGCAAAATCCAGATCTGCGAACGTTCCTATAAAGTGCTCACTGAGAAGGTCGGTTTCCCACCGGAAGATATTATCTTCGACCCGAATATCTTCGCCGTGGCCACCGGTATTGATGAGCATAACAACTACGCTCTGGACTTTATCCGCGCTACCGGCTGGATCAAAAAGAATCTGCCCTACGCGATGATTTCCGGCGGCGTATCTAACGTATCATTCTCTTTCCGTGGAAATAACCCGGTGCGGGAAGCGATCCACTGTGTCTTCCTCTACCACGCCATTCAGCAAGGGATGGATATGGGCATCGTTAATGCCGGCCAACTGGCGATCTACGATGACCTGCCGGAAGAGCTGCGGGTTGCGGTTGAGGCGGTGATTATGAACACCTCCGATGAGGCTACGGAAAACCTGCTGGCGATCGCCGAAAAATATCGCGGTGACGGTGCCCAGGTAGAGGAGAAAACCCAGGAGTGGCGTAGTCTGCCGGTACAGGAGCGTCTGTCTCACTCCCTGGTAAAAGGAATCGCCGAGTATATTGATGAAGACGTTGAAGAGTGCCGTCATTTGTATGACCGCCCTATTCAGGTCATCGAAGGCCCACTGATGGATGGTATGGGCGTGGTGGGTGATCTGTTCGGCGCCGGTAAGATGTTCCTGCCTCAGGTGGTCAAATCTGCCCGGGTAATGAAGAAAGCAGTCGCCTATCTGATGCCCTTTATCGAAGAGGAAAAAGCCGGCGCTGCCAGCGAAACTGCCGGAAAGATTCTGATGGCCACGGTTAAAGGCGATGTTCACGATATCGGTAAAAACATTGTTGGCGTGGTGCTGCAGTGTAATAACTACGAAATTATCGATCTGGGCGTAATGGTACCGGCAGAGAAAATTCTACGCACCGCCCGTGAAGAGAATGTTGATATCATCGGTCTCTCCGGTCTGATCACCCCGTCCCTTGATGAGATGGTTCATGTGGCCAAAGAGATGGAGCGGCAGGGCTTTGATATCCCGCTGATGATTGGGGGTGCAACCACCTCTAAAGCGCATACCGCGGTAAAAATTGATCAGGCATATAATCGCGATCAGGTGGTGCATGTGACCAACGCATCAAGGGCGGTCAACGTTGCCAGTACTCTGCTGTCTAAAGAGAGAAAAGCGGCGTACGTTAAAGAGATACAAGATGATTATGAAACAGTACGTCAGCGTTATGCCGAACGTCAGAGTCAGGCGCGCCGTGTTTCACTGATTCACGCCCGGGCAAATAAGTTCAAGATTGACTGGGACAGTTACACCCCGCCGGTACCCGCACAACCGGGTATTCAGACCTTTGAAAATATCGATCTGAATGAGCTGCGCGACTACATCGACTGGACGCCGTTCTTCCACTCATGGGAGCTGGCGGGACGCTATCCGCGCATTCTCACTGACGAGATTATCGGCGAAGAGGCAACCCGTCTGTTCAATGATGCAAAGCAGATGCTGAATGACATCATCGATAATAAAAAGCTGGAAGCACGGGCGGTGATCGGTTTGTTCCCGGCCAACAGCGTTAATGATGACGATATTGAGCTGTATACCGATGACAGTCGTTCAGAGGTGTTGATGGACCTCCACCACCTGCGTCAGCAGGTTGAAAAAGTCGATGGTAAGGCCAATATGTGCCTCTCCGATTTTATTGCGCCTAAAGACAGCGGCAAAGCGGATTACTTCGGCGCCTTCGCGGTTACCGCCGGGATTGGTGATCAGGCGATGATCGATGCCTATGAAGCCGATCATGATGATTACCACAGTATCATGGTTAAAGCGCTTGCAGACCGTTTAGCCGAAGCGCTGGCTGAGTATATGCACGCCCGTACCCGTCGTGAGTTCTGGGGCTATGCTGCCGATGAGGCACTTGATAATGAGGCCCTGATCAGGGAGAAATATCAGGGTATCCGGCCTGCACCAGGCTACCCTGCCTGCCCTGAACATACTGAGAAGGGGCTATTATGGTCGCTGCTGGATGTTGAGAACCGCATCGGTATGCAACTGACCGATAGCTATGCGATGTTGCCGACCTCCTCTGTCAGCGGTTGGTATTTCAGTCATCCGCAATCACAGTATTTCGGTGTTGCCAAGATCGGTGAAGATCAACTCGAATCCTATGCTAAACGAACCGGTATGGAGAAAACCGAAGCAGAACGCTGGTTATCGCCTAATCTGGGTTACGAGCCGGATGACAGCTGACCTCAGGAGCTGAAGAAAAACCGCCTTCAGGGCAAGCCTGATACGGATAATTGCCTATAACAAGGCGTATTAAAATTGAAGCCCTTCAGCTACTTGTTGGGCTTCAGTTTTATTAGCTCTTTCTGATTAAGGTCATCTCTGACGGCTGTCAGTTTTTCTGATGCATGATTTTTGAAAAATTGATCAGTTGCTCAAAGCCAATTACCTTCCGTGTACAAGGAAGGTAGAAGAGCCCCTGCCAATTGTCTGGGTTTAGCATACTTATACGGTGTAAATGTCTGTACTCATACAAGGCGAATATCTAGTAAACGGTATCCGTTTTGTGCCAGCAACTGACATCGGCAGTTGCGTCTGGCCTGGCTTTTACTGAGGCAAAGCGGACGGTTTAGTTCTTTTTGATGGACACTCGGGAGTCCGTGAGAGCTAACATTATTGACTACATTTCTTACTTAGAAGGGTGACTTCACTTGTCTCATTTCTCTGGGAGTACGACCGAAACGCGCTTTAAATAAGCGGCAAAAATGTGCCTGATCATTAAACCCCCAGCGGTATGCGATTTCTGCCAAAGTGGTATGCCCCCTATCCGATTGAATATCATTCAGTGCCGATTGCAGACGCAGCTCCTTGATCCATTGGCCAACAGTCTGTCCGGAATCCTTAAAGAGCTTATGCAAATAACGACAAGATATCTGGCAGGCACACGCTATCATCTCTGGAGATAGTTCCGAGCGCTGAATATTTCCACGGACAAAATTCTCAATATTCAGTAAGTGAACTCGGCGTAAGCCCGACTCCCTGCTCATCAACACTCGATCATCGTTTTCCAGGCTATGAGCGAGTAGATCGATCAACTGATTGCTTAACACACTATGGCTAGCCTCGTCTGTATCGGAAGCCTGCTGTACTATGCTCTGCATAAATTGAAAAAAAACGGCCCCCATTCCTTTCTGCTTGTTGAACTCCATATACAAATAACGCTCAGGCTCACGAATACGGGTACGCAATTGAGATAACGGTACACGAATGACCCACAGGGCATTATCTTTACGATAGCTAAACTCGTAAGGTAGATCACTGCGTTCTAGAATAAACGCACCAGGGTTACATACCACTGAATGATTTGACTGGGAAAACTGTACTTGTTCCTGAGTTGGCATCGTAATAAGAAAATAGGGTTCCGATTCATCAATCTGACGGTCCACTCGCTTAAAGTTCGTAGCAGAACTCTCCAGCCTTGAAATGCCCAACTGAGCCAGCTTCCACTGGCTGAGATTCCCATGAAGCTGCTCTGGATTACGGAAATCTAACTCCAGAGGAAAGTACGCAGTATCAATCACATTTTTCCAGTAACGGTTGCGCTCCCGATAGGGTACCAAATGTGTACTGTAACAGCTGTGCATTTCAAAGCCCCACTGTCTTCTCTATATGACGCTTATTCCTTTTTAGTATTGGCTTTCAGGAGATCTATTTCAAATGACTTTCATTCAGGATAATGCTTCCTAAGCTTTTATAAACTCAGCGGCAACGACCTTTGATTGGCTACCGAATAGCTACCCGGACTCATCAAGTATTCACCATGAGTTAAAAATATTAAGCGTGTTCAGTGAGTGATTGAGTTACAAAGTCGGCAGCTTCTTGTCTGGTAAAGAAACGACCCAACTGAACAAAACCAGAAATTACTGTATTTTTAATCTTAACGACTCGCCCTTCCGGGTCTCGTTGTAGAATCCAGTTGTCAGGTAATCCATCCAGAATATGGCAAGGCGCAATTTGGCCATTTTGGAAACGAGATATTTCTATCTGGCCGGTGTTTTCATCCTTAAATGCGGGCATGAAATGAGAATGTCTATTACCTTCGCTTACTCCACCCGTTCCGCTAAACCTTTGGTTCTCTTCGGCCAATTTTGGTACGTGATTTTGATTGAACATTTTCACCACCTCTTTAATTGTTATCCATCCCCCTCTCATTCCTTTCTATGCAGTTTTACTATAGAACTCGGTAAAAAGTAGGTATTGATCGCTAAAGCAATGATTTTTGATCATCGGCGCACCACAATCCCATGACAGGAATGTCTTGGGTTGTTTCATAAGACGTGCAGTTAAAAAACACCAAATATATCAGACAGCTTCTGATATATTTCCCATTTATAAGGGCTATATCCGCGCCAAACTCCTGATGGATTTGCCCCTGAGAGAAATGGCCGTTCAAACAAGTTGTTCTCTCTTCGAATCGGAATGAAAAGTCGGTCTATTGATAGGTGATAGGTGATAGGTGATAGGTGATAGGTGATAGGTGATAGGTGATGCCTTCAGTATCTGATATTCAGTTTGAATTAGGGCAGGTTTCTTGCCCATTCCGGTCTCTATCTATCAGCTGAATAATCGCTTTCCTTAACCCAGTCAACTGATGCGTAATCTGTGGTAAACCGGGAGCCCCGGTTTTGCCAGAAAGCGGTATTATTAAACATATAGGTGGGATGGTATTTTGGCTGCAAGCTGGCCAGAGGAAAGGCTTTAAGGCGATTGACTCCGCGCTTTCGGGTTGCCTCAAGCAGGTACTCCTGCCCCTCTGCAAACAGCACTACCCAGGCATGCCCTGCACCATCATAGTCGCCCACAGCAACCCGGGCATCGTAGCCCAGTCCGATAAGCCAGTCGGCCAGCAGGATAGCGTGATCCTCACAATCCCCTACAGCTGAGTAAAACGCCTGCTGACTGCTTTGCCACACTTCAGAACGTCCGGGATAGGTTATATGGTCATACTGATACCTTTTGCGCCGGGCAACCGTGTAGAGTGCCAGTACCGGGTTCGCTACCTGGAACGGCAGATAACCATCGAAATAGCTATTCACCAGATGATAGTGCCGGTCGACACCCGGAGCGATCATGATAGATCCTCCCGTATCGCCCTGACCGAAAATATAGACGCTCTGTTTTTCCCGGCGTTTATTGAGAATTTTATCGATATCCGTCTGAGTCAGGGTGATACCCGGGGCTATTAACTGCAGCGTTCCACTGCGCAAGAGCCCCGGTGAGGCATCAGGATCAGACGGCACAGGCAGGTGTTGGATCGCCTCACTAATCGCTAGTTCCTGAGAATTTTCATGATTCTTAAGCACCGAAGCCAGTATAACAATGAGAATAAACAGCGCGCCCTGCCCCAGCCGTTGCAGCATTTCCGGCTACCCTTTCAGACCTGAGGCGACAATGATAGCGACAAAAATAAGTACCGTAGAGGCAAAAATTGAAACCGCGAGATTGCCCTTCTTCATCTCCTCCTCAATATCGATATTTTTAAGTAATCGCTTATCGATCCATAACAGAGCGTACACCCCCACCATCAGAGCGATAATGGTGTAACTGAGATTCAATAGAAGATTGATCAGTGAGGCACTGAAGAAATCCATTTCCATAGGGTAGATCCTTAGGTTGAGGGTGGCAGGAAGGAAAAACTTCCTGATAATCGGTTGTTGTACAGTGTTATTTTCTATCAGTAGCCGCCACTGATCAAGCGGCTTTCATCTGCCCGGTGTCACACTGGGAAAACCGTTTATTTAAAGCACGGGATTCCAGTGACTGGGGCCCAGCATGCGCATCTGATTGGTGATCCAGTGGGTGCGTTGCCAGACATAATGACTGGGGCGTGCGGCACTCATCCGATAGGGGTTGGGCAATACGGCGGCTAAGCGGGCCGCTTCGGTGGCCGAAAGATGATGCGCAGATTTATGGAAATAGGCCTGACTGGCGGCCTCTACCCCATAGATTCCAGGGCCAAACTCAACAATATTAAGGTAAACCTCAAGAATGCGCGGCTTATTCCACAAAGTCTCCATCAACACCGTCAGCCCGGCTTCAAGCCCTTTGCGAAGGTAGCTCTTTGCCGGCCAGAGAAACAGGTTTTTAGCGGTCTGCTGAGTGAGTGTGCTTGCGCCTCTGACCCGGCCACCGTTCTCATTGTCACTGAGCGCATCCGATATCGATTCCAGATCCAGCCCCCAGTGTAACGGAAACTTCTGATCTTCAGAGGCGATAACCGCCAGTTGCATAGCCGGAGAGATCTGCTCCAGGGGTACCCATATCTGCTGGCTATTTTCCGGGTAACCCTGCGGCGGATTAAGACTCCGCTGTATCTGCCACATCCATACTGCAGGGTCGATAAAACGTATCGCCAGTACTAACAGTACAGGAAACAAGAGTAGTGCCAGCAGCACCCGGATTGGCCACTTGCGAATTAATGAACGGGAAACTGTCAATGTAGGGTTACCGCAGAATTATAAATAGATTGAAAGAACGGTGATCATACCTAAAGCTGTGTGTTTTTTGAACAGTGCTCGCAGATGATTCACAGTCAGTTGTATGCTTAACTAGCAGAATGGATGAATTAATCATAATAAGCGGACAGCATAATGACATTTGCCTTTGATGAGGTTCTGGTAGTGGGTATTTCCAGCCGGGCGTTGTTTAACCTGGAGCATGAGAACCGTATCTACCAGCAACAGGATGTTGCAGCTTATCGCCGATACCAGTTTGAGCAGGAAAACAAAATTCTGGATAAAGGTACCGCTTTTCATTTGGTAGAAGCCCTGCTTAGTCTGAATACTCTCTCCGATGAACGTCTCGTCGAAGTGGTGGTGATGTCGAAAAACAGCCCGGATACTGGCTTAAGAGTGCTCAAGTCGATTCAGCACTACGGTCTTGATATTACTCGCTCTGCCTTTACCGGAGGTGAATCACTGGCCCCTTTTCTACAGGCGTACAGTGTCGATCTGTTGTTGACCCGCCACTCTGATGATGCTCAGGTTGCGATTGATACCCATGATTGTGCTGCGGCGCTGATCTACGATCCGCCCGAGCGTTTTCAGCCGGATCATGACACCATCCGGATCGCCTTTGATGCAGATGCTGTGCTGTTTTCTGATGAGTCGGAATATATCTATAAAACCGAAGGGCTGGAGCGGTTTCAGCAAAATGAATCAGACAATGAGGATGTGCTATTGCCTGATGGCCCCTTTGCCAAGCTGGTCAGAGTGCTGTCCAGACTCAACAGTAAACTGGGGGCGGATCGTTCCCCTTTGAGGCTGTCCATAGTGACTGCCCGAAATGGCCCGGCACACTTACGGGTGATTAAGACTTTGCGACAGTGGGGAGTCAATGTCGATCAGGCATTCTTCCTTGGGGGGATGAGTAAAGAGCCGGTGCTGAGTGCGCTACGCCCACATATCTTTTTTGATGATCAGCCTGCACATCTGCTATCCGCCTCCAAACAGGTGCCCAGCAGTCAGGTTCCCTATCGAAGTGATTCGCTGATCCAGACACTGCCTCACGCCTCACGGAATGAAGCAGAGGAAGATTAACCGCTAAAGCGCAGGATCGGTCACCGGCTTAACCGGTACTTCCCGCTTACCGATCATCGCAACGATACCGGCACAACTGACCAGCAGGATACCCAGCAGCGTATTCAGTCCGAGCACTTCACCCCATACAAGCCATCCGAGAACAGCAGCCATTGCCACCGAACCGTAGGTGTAGGGCGCCAGCTGACCGGCCTGCGCCATACCATAGGCTTTACTCAGCAGTAGCTGTGCAATAGTCGAGGTGGCCGCCAGCAAAATCAGCCAGCCGAACTGTATCAGGTTCAGCCCGGCGCCACTTAACCAGGCCGGTATGGCAGACAGCAGTGCAGCGAAAAATGCAAAATAGAACACAATCAGCTGCGGAGACTCGGTGTCACGCATTCGTCGCACGGTTACCTTTGCAAGCGCCCCGAGGCAGGCGCCAAACAGTGCGATCAGAATACCGACATTTACCGCGGTTTCGCGGGGATTGATAATGAAGGCGACACCGATAAAACCAACCAGAATGGCAAGCTTGACCTGCAGGTTTATGCGCTCCTTTAACCACCAAAAGGCGATCAGGGGCATGAAGAAAGGTGCGGTCTGTTTCAACAATGCAGCCTGAGCCAGCGGCAGGTGGCCCCAGGTGTAGAACAGACAAGTCATCGCTGTCACACCGACAGCGGCGCGCATCAGATGAAAACGTAACTTGGTTGTGTGCAGCACAGCAGTGCCCTTGCGCAGTAACCAGGGCAGAAATAGCAACAGCCCCAACAGGTTACGAAAGAACACGATCATCTCAGTAGGCAACTCGGCAGAGACCTGCCGGATCACCATACCAGATAGCACCAGAAACATTTCAGATACCAGTATCAGTGCCGCACCGATAAGAAAATTATTGGTTTTCATAAATAACAAAGCCCCTCTGTATCAAACAGAGAGGCCTGACAGGCTCCAAAAGTGATATTGGATGGTGAAATTAGAGGGCAATAATGTCGAACTGCTCACCCAGTTTGGCAGCCGCTGTCGGGCTGGTCACCACAGCAACACTTGCCCGTTCCGGTGTCAGATAGGTGGCCGCTACCCGCTTCAGATCATCCAGCGTAACCTTGAGAATACGCTGACGGAAGTTTTCCCGCTGCTCAGGCGTGCGACCAAACAGTGCGCTGTGATATGCCTGCTTGGCTTCACCTGCGGGTGACCCGGGCTTATCGATACTGCTAACGACTCCCAGAATCGCTTCTTCCAGCTTTTGCGCTTCCAGCTCACTCTCCTGCAACCAGCTCAGCGAGGCATCAAAGTCAGCCAGGGTTTCGCTCAACCGGGGGTCGCGATATGAGAAGAAACGGAACACTGCATCAGCGGAATCCTGACCTGCGCCACCGCCGTAAGCCCCGCCCTTTTCCCGTACAGTTCGGTGCAGGAAGCCGTTACGCAAAAAATCACCCAGCACGGTCAGTGGCGCTGCATCTGCATGCTCAACCGGCACTGTCGGATAAGCTTTAGCACAGAAATTCACCTGCGTACTGGTTGTCCAGGCCTGCGTTACACTGTTACGGGTTGCAGGTAGCTCAAACGGCGTAAAGTCACCATCCGTTTCTGCCATCTGCCATTGTGCCGCCAGGGTTTCAGCGACCTGCTGCTGATGTTCAGCCTCCGTGACAATCAGGAAGCGCCGGGGAGCATTTAACAGCTTTTGATGGAGCGCTTGCAGGGATTCGGCCAGTTGTTTCAGGTTATTCTCGTCACGGATACTTTCATCCAGTGCTTTTACCGCACGAATACTCTGCAGTCCCCGCAGGTTATGGGACAACAGTCCGCCGGGTGACAACTGACTGACCGCCGCCATGATGGCAAGACTGTGCCCCTGCCCTGTAACGCTCTGCTCTTTACGGGTACGTTGCTGGGAAACCAGCTCACGTATCCGGCTCAGCTCATCAAAACGAACACTGGTCAGGGTTTTATAAACCAGCTCGGTCATGTCTGCCTGTTTGCTCAGCAGGGCCTTGGCAGAGAGTGTCATATAACCACTGACCTTCTGTTCATCCTCAATGCTGCCACGCACCGACGAGTAGGCACTGATACTGCCGCAGACCTGCGACTGCCATGCCTGAGTATCCTGATAGCTTTTACCGTCACAGCCAAGCTCTGTCAGACAGTTACTGTACAGGGGAATCAGTTGCAGCTCTGCTTCACTGAGGGCGGGCAGATCGATAATGACCTGTTCGTAGACCAGTCCGTTGGTACCCTGAGGGTAAAAGTTATAGGTAAACCCTTGCAGAGACTCTTCGGTTCCGTGCGGAATATGCATCTTTCCAGGTACATCGGCGATAGTCACTTTTGGCAGTAGTGATTCATCGTCGATCTGATTTTGCCGTGCCTCCAGCGCCTTCGCCTGTTCGATAATGGTCTGCTTCTGTTCTTCATCAAGGGATTGGCGAATCTTTTCCAGTTTTGCTGTTTCAGCCGCATCACGTTTTTTAGCCAGTTGTGAATCAGGCCTTAACGTCAACCTTACCCGATGTGGATTAGCCAGCAGTTCGCGTACCATTGACGGAATAAAGTCCGGGTGGGTAATCTCTTCATGCAACTTTGCCAGCACCGGATCAAGGTTAAGCAAGGCAATCGGATCGCCACGATGAATCGCTGACGACAGTGATGCCAGAATCAGGCTCATCCCGTAAGGATATCCGTCACCGCTGATCTCCCGCTGGCTCAGTTCAAGCTGATGCAATGCGGCTTCAAGGTGCTCCTGAGGCACGCCATTCTCAGCAACCGCTGTCAGTGTATCCAGCACCAGTTGCTCAAACTCCGCCGCTTTCTCAGGTTCACTGCCTTCGATACCGCACATAAAGCCCATCTCGCGATTCGAGTCTTCCAGGCCGCAGAGTGGTGAAGGCGACATACCCAGATCAGTCGATTCAAGCGCATAACGTAACGGAGATGAACTATTGTCGAGCAGAACCCGGGACAACAGGTGAGCTTTAAGCTGCTGTTCAAGATCGATACTGGGACCCAACAACCAGGCCAGCACATGATGCGTCTTACCGCTTATATCCTCATCATCCAGAGCATAGGCCTCCTCTATTCTGACCGGAGAAAAGTACCGTTTTTCATCATCGACGGTGATCTCTTCACTGAGCTTTTCAAAGCTGGAGAGTGCCTGTGTTTCAAAGCGCTGCTGTAATTCTTCAACCGGAATATCACCAAAGGTCATAAACACTGCATTGGATGGATGATAGTGGGTCTTATAAAAATGCAGCAACTGCTCATAACTGAGGTCGGGGATCGCTTCGGGATCACCACCGGAGTTGTAGTGATAGGTCGTGGATGGAAACAGGTAGCGGGTCAGGGTCTGCCACAGATATGATACCGGGGAACTCATGGCCCCTTTCATCTCGTTGTAAACCACGCCTTTATACACCAGGGAGCTGTCCGCATTACCAGACTCACTGAACTCAACCCGATGACCCTCCTGAGCAAAGTCCAGCGGGTCCAGACGCGAGAAAAACGCCGCATCAAGATAGACATCCAGCAGATTAAAATAATCTTTGCGGTTCTGGCTGGCAAACGGGTACGCGGTCCAGTCACTGCTGGTGAATGCATTCATAAAAGTGTTCAGGGAACGCCGGCTCATCATGAAGAATGGATCCCGAACCGGATATCGGGAACTGCCACACAGCGCAGTATGCTCGAGTATATGAGCAACACCGCAGTTATCTTCCGGCACAGTACGAAACGCAACCAGAAATACATTTTCCTGGTTATCGGCAGCAATATGGTAATGAAGCGCACCGGTAATGGTATGCACATATTCCTGAACATCGATTCCCAGTGATTCGATTGTTTCGGTGCGCTTAAGTTGAAAAGCCGGCTGACAGGTCATAGCGTTATCCAATGTCTGTGATCTCAATTGTAGATATTACGGTCATTGTAACTAAATCAACCTCTTTTGACCCGTTCAGATCAAAGAAATCACGGATTAGTGACACGCCATCGGATAACTGAGCTAAAGTAATCCAGAGGAATCTCCCGGAGACGTTTTTTTTATCTGATGTCATGTTTATTTCATACATGGTCTTTAGATTAATAGGCTCGGGAACTTCTGCCAAACCGTTGTGTTCTTAGTAAAATAACGCCTTGCTGCAGTGCAACAACATAATTGACATTATTGTTTGCGCCGAATATAGTGAGTAAAATTGCTGCAACGCACAAAGATTGAAACTCTTGCGATCACAGGTGAAAAAACATGTACGAAGAAATGATGAAAGACGTTCAGGAAAATATGAAGCCAGTTGTTGATATGGCTGAAATCAACAAAAAAGCTGCAGAGAAACTGATCGAACTGCAGTCTGGTTATGTGTCTGACTTTGTTAACGCTACTATGGCGCAGATGCAGGCCCTGTCTTCTATCAAAGATCCGAAAGAAGCGATCGACCTTCAGGTAGAGTATGTTAAGACTCTTGAAGCAAAGCTGAGCAATGTTGCAGAAGAAGAGATGGCCGCTCTGAACGATGCGAAAACTGAGCTGACCGCAATTATTGAAAAAAGCTTTTCGGGTCTTGGTCTGAAAGATATGAACTACTTCGAAGACCTGAGCAAGTTCATGACCTCGGCAGCGCCTGCAGCGAAAGCCGAGACAAAACCAAAGCCAGCTGCCGCACCAAAAGCTGCTGCTAAACCAGCCCCGGCGAAGCCTGCTCCTGCTAAAGCGGCAGCACCTAAAGCTGAGCCTAAACCAGCCCCTGCTAAAGCGGCTGCACCTAAAGCGGCTGCCAAGCCGGCTCCAGCCAAAGCGGCAGCGCCAAAAGCAGCCACTAAGAAGGCAGCTGCGCCTAAGAAAGCCGCAGCACCTAAAGCCGCTGCGCCAGCCCCCGCAGCAGCAAAGGCTGATGAAGCAAAATAAGCTTTAACCCATAGATTAAAAAAACGGAACCCTAGGGTTCCGTTTTTATTTCTAGTCGTTTAAGTCAATTCAGCGGTACTGAACAACTCTCAGCGTTAAACGGGCTATGTCAGTCGTTCGCCCCTGGCAAGCGCCGGTAATGTGCCTTCCAGTCCCATCGCAAACCGCATCACTTTGTGTTTCGCTGGCGTGATTCTTTCAGCGGCACCTAACCCGAAATTACGCAATAGCCTTAATGGCAAAAAGTCATTTGAGAAAACCCGGTAGAAACCATCCATCAGCTGCATCATCATCAGATTATGATTACGTCTCTGCTGTTCATATTGCTGTAACAACGACAGATCACTGATCTCGACCCCTTCGCGGTAGCCTCTGAGAATAACCTCTGCCAGAGTCGCCGCATCCAGCAGGCCGATATTGACTCCCTGACCCGCCAGCGGATTTATCATGTGAGCAGCATCACCCGCCAGGGCAACCCCCTCTTTTACGTACTGCTGGGCATGCTGACGGCGTAGCGGAAAGGCGCCTCGCTCAATTACCGTCTCGATGCGCCCCAAGCGCTCGGGAAAGACCCTGGTCAGCTCATCAATAAACGTCGAGTTGTCCAGACTAAGCAGCCGCCTGACCTGTGAGGGGCGGTTATACCATACCAGCGATCCCCGGTGACCCGTAAGCGGCAGAAAGGCATGAGGACCATCAGGCGTAAACTGTTGCCAGGTAATGTCCTGCTGCGGCAGCTCTGTTATGACTGAAGCGACCAGTGCATGCTGATCGTAGTCCCAGCTATGTACGCCGATTCCGGCGGCCATTCTGACTCGGGAACCACCACCATCGGCGGCAATCATCAGCTTGCCAATCAGCTCACGGCCATCCGCCAGCCGCAGCAAACTACTGCCCGGAGAGTAATCAATATCAACAGTTTCAGCGGGACAGATCAGATCGATATTGTCAAACAGACTCAGGCGCTCTAGCAATGCCAGTTGGATTATTCTGTTTTCGACAATATAACCAAGGTGATCAGCGCCAATATCATCACTGACAAACTCTGTCGCGGCACGATTTTCATCACTTTCCCATACCTTCATCCGTCGGTAAGGACAGGCTCTGCGGGAGATAATTCCATCCCAGACACCGAGGGTTCTGAAAATCTGTTCCGACGCAATACTCAACGCTGAGACCCGCAAATCGTGTTCCGACTCAGCCTGAAATGATGGCGGGTATTGCTGCTCTACCACTGCAATTCTGAGGTCAGTATCACCCAGCGCTGCGGCGATAGTTGCACCCACCATACCACCGCCGACAATTAACAGATCATACCTGTTTTTCATTATTTCTCCGAAAGCGATATACAGTACATCACCGGTTCACAAAATAGCTCTGAATTGTACCTTTCAGCCTGCGGCTTCTAAAGCGGTTTTACAGAACATTCTTTATCGTGGCCACCGAACGACAGCAGAGCTCAGCCTCAACATGAATGAAAGCCGTTACAAAAAAAGCGCCCAGTGGCGCTTTTTCAGTTTTCGGTTGCTGAATTTAAAATCCGCAACGAATAGGCTTTAACTCACAGCTCAGTAATACCGCCCATATAGGGTAGCAATGCTTCAGGTACAGTTACTTTACCCTCGGCGGTCTGATAGTTCTCCAGAATAGCCACCAGCGTACGCCCCACAGCCAGTCCGGAGCCGTTCAGGGTATGCACCAGTTCAGGCTTACCTGTTTCAGGATTACGCCAGCGCGCCATCATCCGGCGCGCCTGAAAATCTTCCATGTTACTGCACGAAGAGATCTCACGGTATTTCTGCTGACCCGGAAGCCATACTTCAATATCGTATGTTTTAGCCGCACTGAAACCCAGATCGCCTCCACACAGGGTTACAACACGGTATGGCAAATTCAGCTTCTGCAGAATCTTCTCCGCATTACCAATCAGCTCTTCCAGTGCGTCCCATGACTTAGCTGGCTCAACAATGTGAACCAGCTCAACTTTTTCAAACTGATGCTGACGGATCATACCGCGGGTATCGCGACCATGACTGCCCGCTTCACTGCGGAAACAAGGCGTGTGAGCAACAAACTTCAGCGGCATCTGCTCAGCGTCAACAATCTCATCACGGACAATATTGGTAACCGGTACTTCAGCGGTCGGGATCAGATAGTAATCACGCTCACCAGGAACCTTAAACAGGTCCTCTTCGAACTTGGGTAGCTGGCCGGTGCCACGCAGGGAGTCGGCATTCACCAGATAGGGAACATACGTTTCCTGGTAACCATGTTCAGCCGTATGGGTATCCAGCATAAACTGAATCAGCGCACGGTGCATACGGGCGATACCGCCACGCAGAACCGCAAAACGAGCACCGGTTATCTTTGCAGCAGTGGCAAAATCCAGTCCGCCATTCAACTCGCCCAGGTCAACATGATCTTTTGGCTCGAAATCCAGTTGGGTAGGCTCACCCCATTTACGAATCTCAATATTATCATCTTCACTCAGGCCCGCAGGAACTGAATCATGAGGGATATTTGGCATCCCCATCAACAGCGCATCCATCTGTTCCTGTACCACTTTCAGCTGCTCTTTAGCGGCATCCAGCTGCTCACCCAGGGTGCTGACTTCTGCCAGCAGTGGTGCGATATCTTCACCAGCCGCTTTCGCTTTGCCAATATTTTTGGAGCGGGTATTACGCTCGTTCTGCAGACGCTCAGATTCAACCTGCACGTCACGACGCTGATTTTCCAGCGCATTAAACTCTTCAACCGGAAACTTATAACCTTTCTTGATAAGTAGCTGCGCTACCTCTTCCGGGTTAGAACGTATAAATTTAGGATCTAGCATAATGTCAGAAACAACCTTAAAGTCAGAACAGGCGAGTAAACCATAAGCCGCTATACAGGGCGACCATGCAGAGCACCACGCTCATTAATATGTAAATTGCGGCGGACATTATATGCCCTTCTTGCAGCATGGTCACGGCTTCAAGCGAGAAGGTGGAAAAAGTCGTGAAAGCTCCCAGAAAACCAACCATCAGAATCGGTCTTAACTCCGGGCTGATACGGGCCTTTTCCATGATCAGCACAAAAAAGATCCCCATCAGAAAGGAGCCCAGTACATTGCAAAGCATTGTGCCATACGGCAGCCGGAACTGCGCATTATTGACCAGGAATGCACTTACCCAATAACGGGCAAGGGCTCCTGCAGCGCCGCCTGCGGCGACTGAAAAAAGGTGAAGCATGGACTATTCCTTGTATCGTTGCTTATCACTGGATCGATCCAGCTCTTTAAGGCGTTCAAGTTTATCGCCGATACGAATTTCCAGCCCGCGGGGCTCCGGTTGATAATACTGCCGATCCGCTATCTCCTGCGGCAGATAACACTCACCGGCGGCATAGGCGTCGGGCTCATCATGAGCATAACGATATTCAGCCCCGTATCCAAGGTCCTTCATCAGGCTGGTCGGTGCATTGCGCAGGTGGTCAGGAACATCATAGCCCGCTTCACTGCGCACATCCGCCATGGCCTGATTAAATGCCCGGTAAACCGCATTGCTTTTCGGTGCACTGGCACAATAGATAGCTGCCTGTGCGATCGCCCGTTCGCCTTCCGCCGGACCTACCCGTTCAAACGCATCCCAGGCTGATAGCGCTACCTGCATCGCCCGGGGATCCGCGTTACCGATATCTTCTGACGCAATGGCGACCAGGCGCCGGGCGATATAGAGCGGATCACAGCCACCATCCAGCATGCGACAATACCAGTACAACGCACCATCGGGTGATGAGCCACGTACGGACTTGTGAAATGCTGAGATCATATCGTAGAACAGATCACCCTGCTTATCATAACGGCGGGCGCTGGACTTAAGCACCTCCTCAATAATCTGTGGCCCGATGGTGTATTCGCTGCCATCGAAATCAGCCAGATCGGCGGCGATCTCGAGCAGGTTTAGTCCCCGCCGGCCATCACCATCGGCAGCGGCGGCCAGCTGTTCCAGTGCATCCTCGGCAAATACCAGTGGCTGCTGAGGAATGCCTCGTTCAGGATCATGTAGTGCCCGTTGCAGGAGGGATTCGATATCGCTCAATTCCAGGCTGCGTAACAGATAGACACGGGCCCGGGATAGCAACGCATTATTCAGCTCGAAGGACGGATTTTCCGTGGTGGCGCCGACAAACAGAAAGGTGCCATCCTCGATGTATGGCAGAAATGCATCCTGCTGAGATTTGTTAAAGCGGTGTACCTCATCGACAAACAGAATGGTCTTGCGTCCGGACTGCGCCTTTACCTGCAGCGCCTGATCCACCGACGCACGTATATCTTTCACCCCGGACAGCACCGCAGAAAGAATAATAAAATGCGCATCGACCTGATGCGCCAGCAACCGCGCCAGGGTTGTTTTACCAACTCCAGGAGGCCCCCAGAGAATCATCGAGTGAACAGAGCCCTGTTCAAGGGCTTTACGCAGCGGCTTACCCTGCCCCAACAGGTGTTTCTGCCCGCAGTATTCATCCAGAGACCGGGGCCGCATTCTGGCGGCCAGGGGTTCATATCCTGGCTGCTGAAGCGCGTCAAAAAGGTCCGCCATCAGTTAACGGGCTCCGCTATGCTCTCAACAATAACATCAGTACCTTCAGGCGGAACAAACATAAAAGAATCCTCTGAATAGTCTGGATTAAGCTTTTGATTATTAAATAATATTGAGGTTTTCTGACCAAGAGAATCTTCCATTTGCAACTCTTTGATCAGGCCGTCAGTAAACAACAAACGAATACGGGTGAAAACATCGGCATCATGGATTGGCAGAAGCTCAAACAGTTGATTACTGTCTTTTTCCTGAAGTAATCGAATTCTGTATTGTGCCTTCAGTTCATCTATCTGGCCGTTCAGAATAAGCGCCGGCACCCCTGAATCACTTTCGGCTACTTTACGACGGGTTGCCTGCTCGAGATCCGGGTCATAGATCCACAGCGTATCACCATCGCTGATCAGTTTTTGTGCAAATGGCTCTTTAGCAATCCATCTGAACTTATTGGGCTTGGCCAGCAACAGGTTACCCCGGGAATTCTCCATCCGGCGGCTATCTTCGCTGCCGGAAACCTGATCAAAATCGGCACTGAAGCTGTCAAACTTCGCCAGCAGCGTGTTGAGCCGGCTACCGGCATTTTCCTGAATATCCGCGACGGCCGAGAAGCTCAGTGAACACCCCAGCAGCGCAACAACAGCTATCTTCTTAAACATCATTATCAATCCTTAGGCGGTGGCGGAGCCAGTACTTCACGGGCACCGTTATGACTGGCCGAAGAAACAACCCCTGCGGCTTCCATGGTTTCGATCATCCGGGCAGCCCGGTTATAACCTATCTTAAGCTTACGCTGTACCGAGGAAATAGAGGCCTTACGGGTCTCGGTGACAAACGCCACAGCCTCGTCATACAAAGCATCCTGCTCCTCATCCATATCCCCGGAAAAAGCACCACCGCCCCCTTCAACGACCTCTGACAGATCGGTAATCAGGTAATCAGGCGCGCCGATCTTCTTCCAGGATTCGACAACGCGATGCACTTCGTCATCGCCAACAAAGGCTCCATGAACCCGGTTTGGCAGACTGCTGCCGGCCGGCAGGTAGAGCATATCGCCGTTACCCAGCAGATGTTCTGCACCACTCTGGTCAAGAACGGTGCGTGAATCAATCTTAGAAGACACCTGAAAGCCGATCCGGGTAGGAATATTAGCTTTGATCAGGCCGGTAATAACGTCGACTGAAGGGCGCTGTGTGGCCAGTATCAGGTGAATACCAGCCGCACGGGCTTTCTGTGCAATCCGTGCAATCAGCTCTTCCACCTTTTTACCCACCACCATGATCATATCGGCGAATTCATCGATACAGACAACGATATAGGGCAGTGTCTCGAGATAGGGCGCAGGTGCATCAGACGGCAGTCCCTGCTCCTCCGGATTCCACAGCGGATCCAGCAACGGGGCACCCTTATCGCGCGCTTCGGTAACCTTATCGTTATATCCCGCTATATTCCTGACGCCCATTTTCGACATCAGCTTATAGCGCCTTTCCATCTCCGCAACACACCAGCGCAAGCCTCCAGCGGCTTCCTTCATATCGGTGATAACCGGTGCCAACAGATGAGGAATGCCCTCATAAACCGACAGTTCGAGCATTTTCGGGTCAACCAGCATCAGTCGCACTTCATCCGGGGTTGCCTTAAACAGCAGGCTCAGTAGCATCGCGTTGACCCCCACCGATTTACCCGAACCGGTAGTACCCGCAACCAGCAGATGGGGCATCTTCGCCAGATTGGCAACCACCGGATTCCCGGCGATATCATTACCCAGTCCCAGCGTCAGCTTGGAAGACGCTTCCTTATAGGGTTTTGAGTTGAGCACCTCACTCAGGCGTACCATCTGTCGTTCTTCATTAGGTATCTCAATACCGATAACGGACTTACCGGCAATAACCTCGACGACCCGAACGCTCATCACCGCCATAGAACGCGCCAGGTCTCTGGCCAGGTTGGTGATCCGGCTGGCTTTTACTCCCGGAGCGGGCTGCAGCTCAAACCGGGTGATAACCGGACCGGGGTTCACTTCCACAACCTCTGCCACAATACCGAAATCTTTCAGCTTGCTTTCCAGCAAACGTGACATCTCTTCCAACTGATCATCGCTGTAGCAATGTCCCTGCTTAAGTTCAGGGGCATCCAGCAGATCCAGTGAAGGAATTTTTCTGCGCGGTTCACGCCGGCGGGTTGCCTGAGGCAGATGATCAAGCCCCAATTCACTGTCTTTCATGGGCGTATGGGCTTCAGAAAGCGGCACCACCTTCACCCCTTTACGATCAACGCCGGCAAAAGCCTGATCGGTGTCAGGCACATAGGCCTGGCCACTTTGGGGTTCTGCATAGCGGGTCACCAGGGGAATATCTTCGACTTCAGCTGCATCATCAGACGTGGCGTAACTATTACGCTTAGCATCCACTGCCAGTTCAGAGATAAGCGGCGCATCCGCATACAGATTGTCGCCCGCAAATTCTTCTGAAGAGGGTTGCACCGGCGGCTGCTCAAACACGGGGTCTTTACGAGCCGCTTCACGTCGGAGAGGCTCTTTGCTTAATGTGTTCCGGGTGTGCTGATCATTATGTTCATGCGCATTAACCCCAATCACCGGTTCTGTGCGAGAGGTCACTGTTTTGTGCCCCTGCCGCGCGGCAACTCTGAGCAGGTTACGCTTCTCCTCATCTTCTGCAGCATAAGGATTGGCTTCTGCTTTCTCGGGCTTTTCACGAGCAGCAGGTTTAAATTTAGCGCCCAGCTCAAAAAAACCTCTACCCAGGCGTTCAAGCATGTGCGACCAGGAAAGCTCCAGCATTAAGGTGAATCCGAACAGCAGCACCGTCCAGATAACCACGGAGCTGCCAATAAGGCTGAATAACGATACCGCAAGATCAGATACCGCCTGACCAACCAAACCACCCATACTGAAGGGCAACTGAGCTGCAGCATTCGACAGATGGGTCGCAGCCAGAGTCGCCAGACACAGCAGCACCAGTATCGCGCCGGTAAAGCGCAACATCATGAAAGGAATACCATCCAGCAGCGATACCTGTCGCCGCACCATAAAACGCACTGCCGGGACAAACAGCATTAGCGGAATAAGCCATGCAGCCAGCCCGAACACTGACAACCCCAGATCTGCCAGCCAGGCGCCGACATAACCGGTAAAATTACGAGCTTCCGGCTGATAGCCCAGATGGGACCAGCCAGGATCCCTACTGTCATAGCCAAACAGCGCCAACTGCAAAAACACAGCAAAGCCGATAACAATAATCAGCCCACCCTCTTTGACTACCCGTGCGAGCAGTTCCGAAAACGTGGTAATTCTGGTTTCGTTAGCACCTGTTTCGACACTGGCTTCATGACTATTTGTTTGACTGCTATGAGACAAGAAAAATATCCTTACAACTATCCATAAAAAGGAGCTAAAAAATAACATATTTAGCCCCGGCTCCCCAGACACAATACCGACTTTTACACTCTTTATTCAGCATACCGCTCCGGACTGAGCATAAACTGAACAATAACAGCCGATACTCAGGGGCCTGAATGTTAAAAGCGGTTATAAAGAATGTCAGACCTGCTGCAGAATAAAAAATTCAGCATTAATCCCTGTTTTGTCCGCCCGGTGAAACGGGCATAATAGGCTTCAATACAATGTGTGAACAGAAAACGGATCACCAATGAGCGAAATACAACACCATAAATTGATTATTCTCGGCTCCGGCCCTGCCGGATACACCGCTGCAGTCTACGCTGCCCGCGCCAACCTGAACCCAGTTGTCATTACCGGCATGCAGGCAGGTGGGCAGTTAACCACCACAACCGAGGTTGATAACTGGCCCGGCGATGTAGATGGGGTTCAGGGACCTGAACTCATGCAGCGCATGCAGGCTCATGCTGAGCGTTTCGATACTCAGGTAATTTTTGATCACATCAGCGAAACCGACCTCAGTAACCGCCCGTTCCGTCTGAAAGGCGATATGGCAGAGTACACCTGCGACGCCCTGATCATCTGTACCGGCGCATCGGCACAGTATCTCGGACTCCCCTCAGAAGAAGCCTTTATGGGCAAAGGCGTCAGCGCCTGCGCTACCTGTGACGGTTTTTTCTACCGCGGTCAGAAAGTTGCTGTGATTGGTGGCGGTAACACTGCTGTCGAAGAGGCGCTTTACCTGTCAAATATTGCCGCTGAAGTCACACTGATACACCGTCGTGACTCACTGCGCTGCGAAAAGATTCTTCAGGATAGACTGTTCGAGCGTGCCGAAAATGGCAACATCAACATTATCTGGAACCATCAACTGGATGAAGTGCTTGGTGATCAGATGGGTGTGACCGGTATCCGGATTAAAGGCACCGAAAATGCTGCGCTGCGTGAACTGGAACTTCAGGGTGTATTTATTGCCATCGGCCACAAACCCAATACCGGAATCTTTACCGGTCAGCTGGATATGAACAACGGCTATCTGAAGATCAGGTCAGGCATTGAAGGTAATGCGACACAAACCTCTGTTGAGGGAGTCTTCGCCGCCGGCGATGTAGCCGATCACATCTATCGCCAGGCGGTTACTTCAGCAGGCTTTGGCTGTATGGCAGCCCTGGATGCAGAGCGCTATCTGGACGACCAGGCCTAAGCGACAATAAGATGATTCTGTGGCTCGATCCTAAAAGCAATCAATTCCCGCCGATCACCCGGGCGCTGGATGACCCTAATGGCTTGCTGGCTGCCGGAGGAGATCTGAGCCCGGAACGTCTTATTGCTGCCTACCGGCAGGGTATATTCCCCTGGTACAGTCAGGGAGAGCCTATTCTCTGGTGGTCACCGGACCCACGCTGCGCCCTGCCCCCTGAGCAGATACATATCTCCAGAAGCCTGCGTAAGTCGATTCGCAACACGGAATTTGAGATCACCTTTGATAACGCTTTCAGTCGGGTTATACAGGCGTGTGCCGCACCAAGAAGCTACAGTGACGAAACCTGGATCAGTGCCCCAATGCAAACAGCCTATACCGAGCTACATCGCCGGGGTTACGCGCATTCAGTTGAGCTCTGGCAAAACGGTGAGCTCACCGGAGGCCTCTATGGCATAGCAATGGGGCGGTTATTTTTTGGTGAATCGATGTTCAGTCGAACCACCAACGCATCCAAAATAGCATTCGTTTTTTTTGCCAGACAACTGGAAAAATGGGGCTATGCTTTAATTGACTGCCAGATTGAAAATGATCACCTGGTCAGCTTAGGAGCAAGCTCCATTCCGCGAGATGAGTTCAAGCGGTATCTTGATCAGAATCTGGAAGCAGAATTAAGTCATCGCTGGCATTTTGATATTGATAAAGAATACGTGGTAAGAACCGAGTGACCAACCTGAAGACCCTGCATTTTTATGCAACACCGGAACACGAATGCAGTTACCTTGAAGGATTTGAAGCTAAAACGCTGTTTGTTGACCCTCAGGAGGTTATCTCTTCTGACGCATACAGCCAGCTTTCAGATCTTGGGTTTCGTCGTAGCGGTAAACATATATATCGCCCCTACTGCAGTAACTGTCAGGCATGTATCTCTGTCCGGGTGAATGGACGGGAATTCAGGCCCAGTAAAAGCCAGAAACGAATCCTGAATAAAAACAAAGACCTGAAGGTTGCGACCGTTCCTCCGCAGTTTACCGACGAGTATTACGCGCTGTATGAGAAATACATCAACACCCGTCACCACGATGGCGATATGTATCCACCAACACCTGAACAGTTCAGTGCGTTTCTGATTGAAGGTGGGCAGAAAGGCTGCTTCTATGAGTTCAGAGATCAGAGTGGCAGACTGCTGTCATTGGCGGTAACGGATTACCTGACCCAGGGGCTGTCTGCAATCTACACCTTTTTTGATCCTGAAGAACAGCGTCGTAGCCTCGGCAGTTACGCAATACTCTGGCAACTGCAAGAGGTTAAGCGCCTGGAACTGGAGTATCTGTATCTGGGGTACTGGATACGGGAGTGCCAGAAAATGTCCTATAAGATCGCCTACAACCCTCTCGAAATGCTACTACACGGACAGTGGATCGTTGTCGACTAAGGGTTTATGCAATAGCTTCAGAAGCATTTATAGCCAGATTCCTTTTTCAGCGATAGACAGAAAGACATCACCTGCAAAAGCATCCGGCCTGAGCAATATCTTTTCGCACGCAGCGCGGGCTTCACGCAGTTCTCTGCCTGCCTGCCCGGCTGGAATCACAATACAATCCGGCTATATTAAAGATATGTTCAAGATTTGTTTGCTATTTTTGCCAAATCTCTTTGATATAGATAATAAAATAAGGCAAAATACTGCGCTGCAAAATGTAGTATTGCGATTAATTAACTCAGGTAGGTAATGAATGTCTAAAGAAGACAGCTTTGAAATGGAAGGCGTTGTGACCGACACACTGCCTAACACAATGTTCCGGGTAGAACTGGAAAACGGTCACGTTGTTACAGCTCACATCTCTGGCAAAATGCGCAAAAACTATATCCGCATTCTGACCGGTGATAAGGTTAAGGTTGAATTAACGCCTTACGACCTGACCAAAGGTCGCATCACCTACCGCGCGCGTTGATAAAAAAACGGCCTGAGGGCCGTTTTTTTTATATCTGACAGAAGGCTGGCGGTATTAAACCGCCACCTCTGCATGTATTTCAATATCATTATCCGCATTAACGGTAATATCCACTTCCCCGCCATCCTCGGCCAGCTCACCAAAGAGAATCATCTCAGCCAGCGGTTTTTTCAGCTTTTCCTGAATCAGACGCTTCATCGGCCGGGCCCCCATGGTTGCATCATATCCCTTATCCGCAAACCACTGACGTGCTGCGTCATCAATATGAAGCACGACGTTTTTATCATCCAGTTGCGCCTGAAGCTCTGTCAGGAACTTATCAACCACGCCGGTGATAACCTGTGGAGACAGCGACTTAAACTGAATGATTCCATCCAGACGGTTACGGAACTCAGGCGTGAACAGCTTCTTAATCGCCTCCATTCCATCGGTAGTATGATCCTGCTGACTGAAACCAATTGAGGCGCGCGTCATCTGCTCGATCCCGGCATTAGTTGTCATCACCAGAATTACATTACGGAAGTCAGCCTTGCGGCCGTTATTATCGGTCAGCGTACCGTTATCCATCACCTGTAACAGCAGGTTAAACACTTCCGGATGAGCCTTCTCAATCTCATCCAGCAGCAGCACAGCATGAGGCGATTTAGAGACTGCCTCTGTCAACAGGCCGCCCTGATCATAACCAACATATCCGGGAGGCGCACCGATCAGGCGGGACACTGTATGCCGCTCCATATACTCGGACATATCGAAACGGATCAGCTCAATCCCCATAATCCGTGCCAACTGAGTGGTTACCTCGGTTTTACCCACCCCGGTTGGACCGGAGAAAAGGAATGAGCCAACCGGTTTATTAGGCTCATTAAGCCCTGCACGGGAAAGCTTAATCGCAGCAGAGAGGGTATCGATTGCCTGATCCTGTCCCAGCACCACCATTTTAAGGTTGCCATCCAGCTTTTTGAGCTGCTCTTTATCGGACACGGATACACTTTTAGCCGGAATCCGCGCGATCTTAGCAACTACAATCTCGACCTCGGCTACATCGATAACGGTTTTGCGCTTTTCTGCCGGCATAAGCTGCTGATAGGCGCCTGCTTCATCGATGACATCAATCGCCTTGTCAGGCATATGCTTATCATTGATATAGCGGTCAGCCATCTCTGAAGCGGCTCTGAGCGCCTCATCGGTATACTTAACATCATGATGGACTTCGAAGCGGCTTTTCAGGCCCTGCAGGATTCGGTAAGTATCCTCAACCGAAGGCTCGAGGACATCCACTTTCTGGAACCGCCGGGCCAGCGCCCTATCCTTCTCAAAGATCCCACGGAACTCCTGAAAAGTGGTAGAGCCGATACAGCGCAACTGCCCTGAGCTCAGTAGCGGCTTGAGCAGATTAGATGCGTCCATCGACCCGCCGGACGCCGCTCCAGCACCGATTATGGTATGAATCTCATCGATGAACAGGATCGCATGCTCCTGGTCTTTTATCTCATTCAGCAGGCCTTTCAGGCGTTTTTCAAAATCCCCGCGGTATTTGGTGCCCGCCAGAAGCGCACCCAGATCCAGTGAATACACCACGCTGTTAGCGATAACATCCGGTACCTGCGCCTCAACAATAAGCTTGGCAAGGCCTTCAGCAATCGCCGTCTTACCAACGCCTGCTTCACCGACCAGCAGAGGATTATTCTTGCGGCGACGGGAGAGAATCTGCACCACTCGCTCAACTTCGTCATCCCGACCAACCAAAGGATCAATTCGACCCGACAGTGCCTGCTCATTGAGATTGACAGAGAAGTTTGCCAGAGGGCTCTTCTCTTTATCGGTTGAGTTTTCACCCTCCAGCAACCCCTCTTCACTAGGACGAGTGTCATTTTCCTCAATCCGGGATATACCGTGAGAGATGTAATTAACCACATCGATGCGCTCAATGCCCTGTTGATTCAGAACATACACTGCCTGGCTCTCCTGCTCACTGAAGATTGCTACCAGCACGTTGGCGCCGTTGACTTCAGCTTTACCGGAAGACTGCACATGGAACACAGCCCGCTGCAACACACGCTGAAATCCGAGTGTTGGCTGGGTTTCTACATCGGGAATATCCTCTGGCAGCAAAGGCGTAGTATCTTCTATAAAAGTACTCAGTAAATTCCTCATCTTATCGAGATCCACAGCGCAGGCATCCAAAACTGCACGGGCCTCGGAATTGTCAAGCAGAGCCAATAGCAGGTGCTCTACTGTCATAAACTCATGTCGCTTAGAACGCGCACTCTTAAAGGCAACGCTCAGCGTATCTTCAAGCTCTTTATTTAACATACTTAACGCTCCGCTACGCTTTTTCCACTTCACACAAAAGAGGATGTTTGTTCTCTCTGGCGCACTGATTAACCTGTGCCGCTTTAGTATCAGCTATATCGCGGGTAAAGACACCGCATACACCTTTCCCTTTAGTATGGACCGCCAGCATCACTTGTGT
Organism: Amphritea atlantica; assembly: GCA_024397875.1. Taxonomy (NCBI): domain Bacteria; kingdom Pseudomonadati; phylum Pseudomonadota; class Gammaproteobacteria; order Oceanospirillales; family Oceanospirillaceae; genus Amphritea; species Amphritea atlantica. Next base: position 1,816,052 of record CP073344.1, on the reverse strand, counting down.
AGCTTTTTCCTGATTCATTCCGAAAAAACCCATCAGAATCTGTACTACGAAATCCATTGGAGTATAGTCATCATTCAGCAAGACCACCCGATACATCGATGGCCTTTTTAGTTCAGGTTTTGCCTCTTCAGTCACCACTCCAGTGTGATTATGATCCGTAAAATCATCAGCATCATCTGAAAGTTTAATCTCGCAAAGCTCTTGCTGCATATCATATCTCAAAAAAATTAATAGTTTTTTATGCACCATTTTGGGCACCCCTTGTTATCCGGGGTCTCCAGCCCGATGTTATACTTTTCATGGCAGGAGTTAAGAGTATGTGCAGTATCTGATATCCCTGCTGTCTGACCAGGAATAATCTCACTCATATTGCTTTATTGTAGCAAGAGAGTTTGTTGTGGTAACAGGCCCAAAGGCAATTCGGGCCGATGTAATTTGGATATTGGGGGGGACACCAATGCACACAGGGAAAGTTAAATGGTTTAATAACGCCAAAGGCTTCGGTTTTATAGTTTCACCGGACTTCGGAGAAGATTTGTTTGCGCATTACTCTGTAATACGAACAGAGGGCTACAAATGCCTCAAAGCGGGACAGTTGGTTCAGTTTGATACCACTCCGGGGCCGAAAGGCACTCATGCTACAAATATCAGACTATTAACGGTATCTGAAACTGAGGAAATAAATTAGCGAGACACACCTTCTCAAACCAGCAAACAGGTTGGTGTAAATATTACCGACAGGAATAGGAAAGGCAGTTGAAAGCTGCCCTCCTTTCCGCTTCAAATCCAGCTGTCGCTGACAGTTAAGCAGCCGCACTTAAACTTGCGGAGTAACAGATTAAATACCCGACTTTCCTCTCACATATGTTGAATGACCGCCTCGCCAAACTCAGAACTGCTGAGCAGCGTCGCCCCCTCCATTAAACGCTCAAAATCGTATGTCACGGTTTTTGCGGTAATCGCTCCATCCATCCCCTTGATGATAAGGTCAGCCGCTTCAAGCCAGCCCATATGGCGCAACATCATCTCGGCAGAGAGAATAACCGACCCCGGGTTAACCATATTCTTCCCGGCATACTTAGGTGCTGTACCATGAGTCGCCTCAAAAATAGCGACCTTGTCAGACAGGTTGGCTCCGGGGGCGATACCAATCCCCCCCACCTCAGCAGCCAGAGCATCGGAAATATAATCGCCGTTAAGATTAAGCGTGGCCACCACATCGTACTCCGCCGGGCGAAGCAAAATCTGCTGCAACATTGCATCGGCAATCACATCTTTAACGATCACCTGCTTACCATTATTCGGATTAGTCATACTCATCCAGGGGCCGCCATCGAGTAATTGCGCACCAAACTCATCCCTGGCGATCTCATAGCCCCAATCCTTGAAAGCCCCCTCCGTGAATTTCATAATGTTACCTTTGTGCACCAGAGTGAGTGACTGGCGATCATTATCGATAGTGTATTGCAGTGCCCTTCTGACCAGTCGCTTGGTCCCCTGCTCCGATACCGGCTTAATACCGATACCGCACATGGTATCGAAACGAATTTTAGTCACCCCCATCTCCTCCTTGAGAAAGCGGATGACCCTGTCCGCTTCCGGGGTGCCAGCTTTCCACTCGACACCGGCATAGATATCCTCGGAGTTTTCCCGGTAGATGACCATATCAACATCACCCGGATTCACAACCGGGCTTGGTACCCCCTTAAACCAGCGCACAGGACGCTGACAGACATACAGATCCAGTTCCTGGCGCAACGCCACGTTGAGTGAGCGTATTCCACCACCCACCGGTGTAGTCAGCGGTCCCTTAATGCCAACGGCAAACTCCTTAAATGCCTCCAGCGTCTCTTCCGGAAGCCAGGTATCCTGATCATATATCCCGGTCGCCTTTTCTCCGGCATACACCTCCATCCAGGCAATCTTGCGCTGCCCTCCATAGGCCTTGCTGACGGCAGCATCTACAACCTCCAGCATCACCGGAGAAACATCGATGCCGATACCATCTCCCTCGATATAGGGAATGATCGGGTTGTCTGGTACATTCAGGGAGTTATTGTCATTCACTGTAATCTTGCTACCCTGCGGAACCATGATCTTTGAATATGCCATCGCTGACCCTCCTTAAATACTGTAATTCTCATTTTGCAGGCAATGATCGTGCGACTATCAGCTTGCAGAAACAGTATAGACGCTGATAATCTGCCTGCCCGTACAACCCAGCTAAGTCACCGGAAAGTCCCATGTCCCGTATAATTCTGTTTAATAAGCCTTTTCAGGTACTGACCCAGTTTACCGACAGTGAAGGCCGGGCAACATTAGCAGAGTATATTCAGAGCAAAGGCGTGTATGCCGCCGGTCGACTGGATTATGACTCTGAAGGACTGCTGATCCTGACGGATGATGGGCAACTGCAGCACACCCTGGCAGACCCGAAGTTTAAGCTGGAAAAAACCTACTGGGCACAGGTCGAAGGCGACATTGATGAGGCTGCATTAACAAGGTTACGTCAGGGCGTGGAGTTAAAAGACGGCGTCACCCGGCCCGCCGGGGCAAAGAAAATTCCAGAACCGGCCGTCTGGCCGCGTAACCCCCCGATCCGGGAGCGAAAGAACCAGCCTACCAGTTGGATTGAGCTGAAAATCACAGAGGGGAAAAATCGTCAGGTGAGACGGATGACGGCCGCAGTGGGCTTTCCAACCCTCAGATTGATCCGTGCCGCCATCGGCAATTGGAGCCTGGAAGACCTGAAACCCGGAGAGCTCCGGACCGAAGAGGTTTTCATGCCGAAAACTCCGCGAAAAACACACCCGACCAGGCATAGCGGCAGCCACAGCAAAAAATCCCCGAACCGATCTGCAGCAGCGAAACCGGTCAGATCCGAATCCGGCGCGACTAAAGCACCAGCATCCAGGCCTGCGAACAAAAACAGGCGAAGGTCACGCTAAGCCCGGGCCATCCCTACCATTTATCAGCAGCGTCAAGGTCGCTCTGCTTCGCCTCAACCCAGTGTTCACCATCAACAGTAATCTCTTTCTTCCAGAACGGCGCATCACGTTTCAGGTAATCCATAATAAACTGAGCCGCCTCAAAAGCCGCCACCCGGTGAGCACTGCCAACGCCGACAAACACTATATTATCATTCAGCTCCAGACGACCGATGCGATGCACCACCACGACCCGACCCAAAGACCAGCGGCTTCGCGCCTGAAGGATAATCTCTACAAGCGCTTTTTCAGTCATTCCGGGGTAATGCTCGAGATACATCGCCTCCAGCCCGGGGCCGCTGGCAAGCTGCCTGACAATGCCGGTAAAGGTGACAATCGCACCGCTACTGGCGTCATCAGCCCTGATCTGTGCAGATAACTCAGCTATTGAAAAATCATCCGTCTGAACTGAAACAATATCTTTGAACAAAGGGCACTCCAAAATACAGCCAAAAGCGATCAAAAATGGTAAGGTTGGCCGCCAGAGGATGCTGCGGATAAAGTGAATCTGCAGACAGTCAATTCAATGGGGCTACTCATAAATTATAGGCCCCTTAATATACGGGATGAAGCATGCGTTGGACACCCCACGTCACTGTGGCAACCATCATTGAGCACGACGATAAGTTTCTGTGCGTCGAAGAGCAGTCGCAATCTCTGGGGCAGCTGGTTATCAATCAACCCGCAGGTCATGTAGAAGCGAATGAAACCTTTATCGAAGCCGCTATCAGAGAAACGCTTGAAGAGACCGGCTGGAGCGTCACCCCGACCGGATTGATTGGTATCTATATCTATACAGCTCCCGCCAACGGGGTGACTTATCATCGCTACTGCTTCGCAGCACGGGCGGAAAGTTATGATCCTGATCTACCGCTAGATACCGGTATTGAGCGGGCCGTCTGGCTGAGTCGGGCCGAATTAGAACAGCAGAAAGACCGATTACGCAGCCCCATGGTAACCCAGTGCATAGATGATTACCTTTCAGGCATCCGCTTTCCGCTATCGGTTATCGTAGAACCGAAAAATCATTAAGCCATTGAATTACGTGACTTCGGTCGCATATTAACTAGAACATAATCAGTTTTAAGGTCAGACACACGTCCTATGTCAGAAGCAGCTAAAAGTAATCCTGCAACAATCGATCCTGCAACCATCAAAGTCATTGTCGGTATGTCCGGCGGTGTCGACTCATCCGTTTCAGCCCTGCTACTGAAGCAACAGGGTTATCAGGTTGAAGGCCTGTTTATGAAGAACTGGGATGAGGATGACGGGACTGAATACTGTACCGCAATGGATGATCTGGCAGATGCTCAGGCAGTCAGCGATAAGCTGGGTATTAAACTGCATACCGCCAATTTTGCCGCCGAGTACTGGGACAATGTATTTGAGCATTTCCTCGAAGAGTATAAAGCCGGGCGTACGCCCAATCCCGATATCCTCTGCAACCGCGAGATTAAGTTTAAAGCGTTTCTCGAATACGCAAAGATACTGGGCGCTGAGATGATCGCCACCGGACACTATGTGCGCCGGGGAGAGATCAATGGCAAAGCCGCCCTGCTTAAAGGGCTGGATAACAACAAGGATCAGAGTTATTTTCTGCATCAGGTCGGCTGTGAAGAGCTGGCTCAGACGCTGTTCCCGGTCGGCGAACTGGAAAAGCCTGAAGTGCGTCGCCTGGCCGAACAACACGACCTTATTACCCATAACAAGAAAGACAGCACCGGCATCTGCTTTATCGGCGAACGCCGTTTTAGCGATTTTCTTAAGCAGTACCTGCCCGCCCAGCCAGGCAATATTGAAACACCGGAGGGTGATGTGATTGGTCAGCATCAGGGACTGATGTATCACACCATCGGTCAGCGACAAGGACTGGGGATCGGTGGTTTAAAGGATTATCCGGAAGAACCCTGGTTTGTTGCCGAAAAAGACCTGCAGCGCAATGTTCTGATTGCGGTTCAGGGTCAGCAGCATGACCTGCTGTTCAGCAACTGGCTGACCGCCAGTGATATTTTCTGGATTAGCGGTGACAAACCAGCCCTGCCTTTCCATTGTCGTGCTAAGGTGAGATACCGTCAGTCTGATCAGGGCTGCACGGTCATTAAGGATGGTGACGGTTACCGCATTGAATTCGACGAACCTCAACGGGCCGTTACGCCTGGTCAGTCAGTTGTGATATACCATAACGATATCTGTCTTGGCGGTGGCGTTATAGAAACGACCGGCAAAACAGATTCCGAAACCGCATAGAGAGATCGATCAACGATATGTCCAGAGCAGAAGATCAACAGGCAATCGCCCTGGCCGGGCTGTTTCAGGCCGCCAGTCTGGTGGAACAGATTGCCACCCGGGGCATGGTGTCACAAAACAGCTTTGAAACGTCACTTGCCAGCATCTTTGTCACCAATCCGCAGTCGACTGAAGAGATCTTTGGCGGTGTGCACGATCTGCCGATTAATCTCAGTCAGGGTTTTCGCGGACTGTCGGAGCTACTGGACAAGACCCGGGCAGATCAGAATAAGGATATGATTCGCTACGGACTCAGCATCATCCACCTCGAGCGAAAATTGAATAAACGCCCGGATCTGCTGAAAGTTATCGGAGAACGTATCGATAAAATTGCTCAGCAAGCCAGTTATTTCGCGGAAGCCGGCACCAGTCTGACCGATAACCCCACGGCGTACACTCACCCCAGCGTCGTGGCAAACCTGGCGAGCCTCTATCAGGATACGCTCAGTACGTTTAATTTCCGCATTCAGGTGACCGGTGAACCCCGGCATCTGCAAAATGCAGAAAATGCGGCCAAAATACGTGCCCTGCTGTTAGCGGGTATCCGTTCTGCCATGCTGTGGCGACAGGTAGGTGGCAAGCGCTGGCATCTGTTGTTTTTTAAATCCCGCCTGCGCCCATCAGTACAACAGATCAGTGGCCGTAACTGACGTTGTCAGTGCGGCTTTGCGCTGATCTTACCGACAGATAAATAAATTTCTGTCAGATTTTCCCTGCGAGGCTATTTTAGCTATAATTCGCGCTCAAAATTTAACCCAGTCAGGTATTTACTCGATATGGATCTTTCTTCTCTTTCCGCGATCTCTCCAGTTGATGGTCGTTACGGTAGCAAAACCGCTGATCTGCGCCCTGTATTCAGTGAGTTTGGTCTGATACGCGCCCGTGTAACCGTTGAAGTTCGCTGGTTGCAGAAACTAGCCGCACACCCACAAATCACTGAAGTTCCGGCACTGAGCGACGAAGCCAATGCTGTCCTGAACGCTCTGGTTGAAAACTTCGGTGAAACTGAAGCCAACCGGGTAAAAGAGATTGAACGGACCACCAACCACGACGTTAAAGCGGTTGAGTACCTGATTAAAGAGCACATTGCCGACAATGCCGAACTGGCCGCTGTCAGCGAATTTGTTCACTTTGCCTGCACCTCTGAGGATATCAATAACCTGTCCCACGCACTGATGCTGAAACAGGGTCAGGACGTTATGCTGCCGATCATGCAGCAGGTGACCGATGAGATCGCTCAACTGGGTCGTGACTATGCCACTCAGCCTATGCTGTCCCGTACCCACGGCCAGACAGCATCACCAACCACCGTTGGTAAAGAGATGGCAAACGTTGCTTACCGTCTGCAGCGTCAGATCAATCAGCTCAAGAAAGTTGAGTTGCTGGGTAAAATCAATGGTGCCGTGGGCAACTACAACGCTCACATCTCCGCCTATGCTGATGTCGACTGGGCGAAAAATGCTCAGGAGTTCGTTGAAAGCCTGGGACTGACATTCAACCCATACACGACCCAGATCGAACCACACGATTACATTGCAGAGCTGTTCGATGCAGTATGCCGCTTTAATACCATCATCATCGACTTTGATCGGGATATCTGGGGCTACATCTCTCTGGGTTACTTCAAGCAGAAGACCATTGCCGGCGAAGTGGGTTCATCAACCATGCCGCACAAGGTAAACCCGATCGACTTTGAAAACTCAGAGGGCAACCTGGGTATTGCCAACGCAGTGATGCAACACCTGGCGGCCAAACTGCCGGTGTCCCGCTGGCAGCGCGACCTGACCGACTCCACTGTACTGCGTAATATGGGCGTTGGTTTCGGCTACAGCCTGATTGCATACCAATCGAGCCTGAAAGGGATCAGCAAGCTGGAACTCAACCCAGCCCGCCTGGACGCCGATCTGGAAAATAGCTGGGAAGTTCTGGCAGAGCCAATCCAGACAGTGATGCGCCGTTACGCAATTGAAGAGCCGTACGAAAAACTTAAGGCCCTGACCCGCGGCCAGGAGATGAACAAAGCCACCATTATGGCGTTTGTTGATACTCTGGATATGCCTGAAGCCGCTAAAGAAGAGCTTCGGCAGCTGACGCCTCACAACTACATCGGCAACGCCGTAGACCAGGCTAAAGCGATCTGATTATCGCTGATTATAAAAAAGCAGAGCTTCGGCTCTGCTTTTTTTATTACTTTAACTTAAATCTATAAGTAACTGTAATCATGGAACAAATAACCGCTTATGACGGAGCAAAGATCCATTATCTGCGACTCGGTAAAGGCAGTCCGGTTATCTTCCTGCACGGCTGGAGTGCCAGCGCAAAAGACTGGTTGCCCTTCGCCTCAGCACTGGCCGACCATCACGAAGTGATCTGTTGGGATGCCCGGGGCCATGGCGGACATCAGCAGAGACCGGACACCAGCACTCATATCAGGGACATGGCAAATGATCTGCAACAGCTGATTGAACACCACCAACTCGAAAACATCTTACTGGTTGGCCACTCGATGGGTGCCCTCACCCTGTGGCAATATATTCGCGACTTCGGCTGTGACAAGTTGTCCGGAGCCTGCATTGTCGATCAGTCGCCCAGACTGGTTACCGATGAGCAATGGCACTATGGCATCTACGGCAACTTCGATAAGACTGCCAATGCGCAGCTGATCAGCAAATTGCGTGATGATTTTGCAGAGGGCTTGCTACAACTGGTTGCCAATGGCTACAACCGCAAGTCCTACGAAAACTATAGTCGCAACTCCCGTGGCTTTCAGCAGATGCGAGAGCACCTGCAAACGCTGGACAGTGAACCACTGGTACAATGCTGGGAGAGCCTCAGCGCAGCAGACTTCACCGATGTGTTGCCATCAATGGATATCCCCGCGCTGCTGATTTACGGCGATGAAAGTCAGTTCTATGCCCAGCCAGTGGCTGAGTATGTCCGGGATAATATTGCGGACGCCGAACTGCATATCTATGAAAACTCAGACCACTCGCCTCAGCTTTTCCACCGGGAGCGCTTTATCTGGGATCTGCAAAAATTTGCTCTCAGAATCAGCCAATAAAAGAAACTGGGAAGTCACTCTCCCGGCTACGGCCAATCTTAACACGTCAGAACGAATCCGGTTGAGCAAATACCAGCACATCATTTTCATCGTAATAGCATTGAAGACGTTTCTCTGCCAGCAGGTAGTGCAGATTGGCGAGGCACTCCCCTCCGGCCAGCAATTGATCAAACAAGTTTAACTTACGCTGATAGACTACTCCGACCAACTGCATCACGGTCAGAGGCTCTGAACAGATAGCCTCAACTCTGAGCAGGGTTTGCATATGCTCCTCAATCAATTCGGTAAGCCGCGCCTGGAGTCCATAAAAAGGCCGCTCATGAGCCGGAAGCACCAGCGTATCTTCGGGTAGCGCTTTTAATCCTTCTAACGACTCGATCCAGGACTGCATCGGATTAGCTTCAGGCTTCGCCGCCCTGACACTGACATTAGAGCTGATACGAGGCAGCACCTGATCACCTGAGATCAACACGCCCAGGGCCTCAGAATACAAACAGGCATGGGCCTCTGAATGGCCCTCCGAGACAATCACCCGCCACTGAACTTCGCCCGCCTGAACGCTCATCCCTGCTGTTAATTCCTCTATCCTGTCCGGCAGCGGATGAACCAGCGCGGATATACCGGTGAAAATCCCCATGATTCCTGAAACTTGTTGCTCATCCATCCCCAGCCGGTGCAGAAAATTATTAGCCTGAGACGAAAATGTGTCAGCGTTATCGCCTCGCAGCAGAGAATATTCTTCAGCCGTTGCCTGCTCACCGGCTGTAACCCAAAGCGGTGCACCCGTGTACTGACATAACCAGCCTGCCGCACCGATATGATCAACATGAGCATGGGTAAGGATTACTTTCTTGATCGGCCTGCCTTGCAGACTACTGGCAATAACATTCTGCCAAACGGTGCGTGTGTCTGAGTTTCCAAGGCCACAATCCACTACGATCCAGCCATCGATATCATCGAGAAGGTAGAGATTGATATGGTCCAGCTCGAAAGGCAGCGGCATTCTCAGCCACAAGACACCGGGCGCTACCTCAAGCAACTGACCGGACTCCGGGACCGAGTATTCAGCAGTAACGATTGAATTCACGACAACAACCTCAATGATCAGTATTAAGTCGAAAGCCTGAGCTTTCCTCTGGCCATTCAGGTTATCACGTTTAAATCAGACAGCGACGGCCTCAGATTTGCCTATACAGTCAATGTATTGACCTTTTCGGTCACACAGCGGCAAATCACTCGCACAGACAGCCGCCGGAATCTTTTACCGACTTATAAATTTCAGGGTAGACGAAAAAGAAGGCACGTTTTAGCCGGGGACGATAATGTCATTCATCGATCGTCCGCAGCCTGTTAGCTGCCATTTCAGTCAATCGAATTGACTCAGGGAATTGACTCAGGGGGTACATGGCGATGACATCCGGAGCCGTGCTCGGAGTTAACTAATATTCGCCAGACGCTGCTGCCAAACTCTGGCGTCAAACCAGTGCAGATGCTTTCCCTCCTGCCGCCGTGTTACTTCAATAACACCTCTTTGAGAGCGGTTAATAGCGGGAGTCAATCGTGCACATTAGCATCCTTTATTTATTAACCCAGATACCTGTGGTCTACGCTTATTTTGAGCTGTAGTGGTTTATTCTAAGTATTAGGAGGTAAGTTATGTCTCTCAAAGGTAGCCAAACAGAACAAAACCTGAAGGACGCCTTCGCAGGTGAGTCACAGGCAAATCGCCGGTATCTTTACTTTGCAGCAAAAGCCGATGTTGAAGGTTATAACGATGTCTCTGCGGTCTTCAGATCCACAGCCGAGGGTGAAACCGGCCATGCCCATGGTCATCTGGATTACCTTGAAGAAGTGGGTGATCCGGCAACTGGATTACCTATCGGTAGTACATCCAACAACTTAAAGGCTGCAATTGCCGGGGAAACCCATGAGTACACTGATATGTACCCGGGGATGGCAAAACAGGCACGCGAAGAAGGGTTCGATGAGATAGCCGATTGGTTTGAAACGTTGGCAAAAGCTGAACGCAGTCACGCCAACAGATTCCAGAAAGCACTGGATACGCTGGATTAACCCCGCCAACAGTCCAGGGCAGGAATACCTGCCCTGCTTTTGTAGCACTGGTATTCGCCTATGAAAGAAGCAAGCAAGCGTGAAGGCAGCCTGGAAGCACCTACCCGACATCCACTGGATTGGAAGAGTGAGCAGTTCTATAACCTCGATAGCCTGAATTCGGAACTCGAGCGAGTCTTCCATATCTGCCATGGCTGCCGACGCTGCGTCAATCTATGCGATGCATTTCCTACCCTGTTTGATCTTGTGGATGAGTCGGACACCATGGAGGTTGACGGAGTTGATCCTGCAGATTACATGAAGGTCGCAGATCAGTGCTATCTGTGTGATATGTGTTATATGACTAAGTGCCCCTACGTTCCGCCCCATGAATGGAACGTGGACTTCCCACACCTGATGCTCAGAGCCAAAGCTGTCAAACATAGCCTGAAGGGATCAACATTCAGGGATCGTATTCTCAGCAACACCGATCAGGTCGGTAAATGGGCAACTATACCTATCGTGGATGTGACAGTGAATGCTGTTAATCGCCAACCCTGGATTCGCAATTTAATGGATAAACTACTGGGAATTCATAAAGATGCCGTACTCCCTGAGTTTGACTCCAAAACCCTGCGAAAACGGGTCACGCCGATGCTGAAAACACTGGATGCAATACCGACCAGGCCCACGGCAACAGGCAGGAACACTACGGGTAAAGTGGCACTGTTTACCACCTGTTACTGCAATAACAACAGTCCGGTATTGGGAGAGCATCTGGTTGACGTCTTCCAGCATAATGATATTCAGGTAACGCTTGTTAGCAAGGAGCAATGTTGTGGCATGCCCAAACTGGAACTGGGTGACCTGAACAGTGTTGAGCAGGCGAAACAGGCCAATATTCCCGTCTTGGCAGCCATGGTCGATGAGGGGTACGACCTGACAGCACTGGTGCCATCCTGCGTGCTGATGTTCAAGCAGGAACTACCGCTTATGTTTCCCGATGATCCCGACGTCATAAAGGTGCGGGATGCTTTTTTTGATCCCTTTGAATACCTCTGGCTACGCCATAAAGAGGGACGTCTGAGAACCGATTTTTCAAACTCTCTTGGAGATATCAGTTACCAGGTTGCGTGTCATCTGCGGGTACAAAATATCGGTTTCAAAGCACGGGATGTTCTGCAACTGGTGCCCGGCACTCAGATCAGTGTCCTGGAGCGTTGTTCCGGGCATGACGGAACCTATGCGGTTAAACGTGAAACCCACGATAAAGCCGTGAAGATAGGGCGACCCGTTGCCCGCAAGGTTAAAGCGGCGCAGGCAGCGCACCTGAGTAGCGACTGTCCGATGGCCGGAAGCCAGATTGCCCATCTCAGTGAACATGAGGCCGGAGCCTTGCACCCTATAACACTGTTACATCGCGCTTACGGACTATGATCCGGACAGTTCGGAGGAATCACTAATGAAAATATTAAGTCGTGAGGAGCTATTGTCATTAGAGGCGTACGCGCAGTGCCGGGATCAGTTCAGACGTCAGGTGATGACCTATAAGACTGATCGCAAGATCCATCTTGGCGAGCATATCCGGCTGCTGTTTGAGGATAGAGCCACCATTCAATATCAGATACAGGAAATGCTGAGGGCCGAACGTATATTCGAAGCGGAAGCGATTCAGGAGGAACTGGATACCTACAACCCCCTGATCCCTGATGGTACTAACTGGAAAGCCACGATGATGATTGAATACACTGATACTGAGGAACGCCGCGAGGCCTTGTCACGTTTGATTGGTGTCGAGGACCGGGTTTGGGTGCAGGTGGATGGATACCAACGGGTCTATGCTGTCGCCGATGAAGATCTGGAACGTGAAAATGCAGAGAAAACATCCAGCGTGCATTTCCTTTCATTTCAGTTAACGCCTGAAATGATTGATTCGCTGGTTCAGGGTAGTTCACTTGCGATGGGCGTTGACCATCCTCAGATGCAGGTAGTCGAGTCGATACCCGAGAAAAACCGCCTGGCGCTGGTGAAAGATTTTGCAGACAATCCAGCAGCGCAGCTGCCTTTAAGTCAGGGCAATTAACGGATCCATGACGGCCCTGCTCTGAACCCGCGACCAGGGATATCAACTTTGAGGTGAAAGTTTAGTTTTTAAAAAGCGTGGCTTTTTAAAAACTGAAAATCACATTTTGCCTGTTCGCTTTATCAATATGGAATCATTCTGGATTGTCGCTTCAAAAATCATTAAACTTACGCCATTCTGAACACTCTGAACCAGCCACAACAGACCGCCTGAGACGCAGAAAAACCCTCTCAATTCTGGCAACAGGAACGCGGTATTTGCAATTTTCAGCAGATAATCAACACTCCGCAAACCTGATCTGAAACAATAACACTCAGGCCGTAACTGACTATGATAGCCGCCTGACCTGAATAACGATGACACTATGCTCGACAATATCCGTATCGTACTGATCAATACCTTTCATCCCGGCAATATCGGCGCCGCTGCACGGGCAATGAAGAACATGGGGCTGAGCCAGCTGTATCTGGTAGAGCCACGGGTTTTTCCCGATGAGGAGGCCGACGCCCGCGCGGCAGGTGCCAAAGACCTTCTCGAGAGTGCCGTCGTAGTCAGTACGCTGGATGAAGCGATTGCAGACTGCCAACTGGTGATCGGAACCAGTGCGCGAAACCGCACTTTTGATCTGCCGATTTTTGATGCTCACGACTGTGCCCGCAAAGTGGTCGGTGAAGCTGAGCACGGTAAGGTCGCCATCATTTTCGGCCGTGAAACCATGGGGCTGCACAACGCAGAACTACAGCGTTGCAACTACCACGTTTACATTCCGGCTAATCCTGAATATCCGGTACTGAATGTATCGGCCGCTATTCAGCTGGTGTGTTACGAGATCTGGCAGGCCCACAGCAAACAGAGCTACATCAAAAGTGATGAGCCCTACCCCCTGACCCGCGATATGGAGCGATTTTACGAGCACCTTGAAAAGGCTCTGCGTAAGACCCGCTTCATCATACCTCAGCATGAAGGCAAGGTGATGGATAAACTGCGGCGTTTCTTTAACCGCTCACGGCCAGAACGCACCGAACTGAATATGCTCCGGGGCATTCTTACATCGATAGACGAGACGACCTCTAAGTTAACCGCTGCTGAAGCTAAGCACGCCCCTATACAATCTCAGGATAAAGGATCTGATCAATGAGTGATTCACCTTTCGGCGACATCTCAGTCGAAGAGTTTCTGCGTGATTACTGGCAGAAGAAGCCGCTACTGGTTCGCAACGCGTTCCCAGATTTCGAAGCCCCTGTGGGTGCTGATGAACTGGCAGGTCTGTCGCTTGAGGAGGATGTGGAATCAAGACTGGTTGTTCAGAGTCCGGATGGCACTGACTGGCAGATACAGCACGGCCCGTTTGACGACGACACCTTTGCAAACCTTCCTGAGAGCCACTGGACATTGCTGGTACAGGCTGTCGATCACTGGGTTCCGGAAGCCAGTGAGATTATCGAACAGTTTCGCTTTATTCCTAACTGGCGTTACGATGACCTGATGGTCAGTTTTGCCAGCCAGGGCGGCGGCGTAGGCCCTCATTACGATAATTATGACGTATTTCTGATTCAGACTCAGGGTAAACGCCGCTGGGAAGTCGGCGGATTTTTCGATCAGAACTCTCCCCGTCGCCCGGATACACCGGTGATGATTATGACCGAGTGGGAGCCGGAACATAACTGGATTCTTGAGCCCGGCGATATGCTCTATATCCCGCCCCAGGTAGGCCACAACGGTATCGGTGCCTCCGATGACTGTATGACCTACTCGGTCGGTTTCAGAGCCCCCTCGCACGCGGAGATCATGCGCAGCTTTACCGATTTTATCGGTGAAAAACTTACCTCTGAATCCCGCTATACGGATCCCGATCTGACATTGCAGGACAACCCGGGCGAAATCCGTCCCGAAGCATTGCAAAAAGTACGCGAGATCTTTACCTCCTATTTGCAGGATGATGCCCGACTGGGTGAGTGGCTGGGGAAATTTGTCACCGATCCGAAATACCCGGAACTGGATCAGCGCCCGGAGCAGCCTGCTACCGTAGCAGAGATTCGCGAAGCGCTTAAAGAAGGCGATCTGTGCTTTATACGCAACGAAGGCAGCCGTTTCTCTTACAGTGCAGGTCAGGATGGCGAAATTCAGCTCTATGCGGACGGTAACTGCTTTAAAGTTTCAGGCAGCAGTTGCGCCTTAGTAACCAGCCTGTGTCAGTCACCACTGATCGTTATCAATCAGGGTGAATGGAGTGATCAGCAGTTGCAGTTACTGGCCGACCTCTATAATCAGGGCTCACTCTATACGGAATAACGCCCACCTCTATACCGATCTGAATTCTGAAGTACCCACCACTGATCAGTGTAATGAACGAAAAAGGCCAGATATCATGGTCTTTTTCTGTTTTAGTTAACTGATATTTATAACTTTTTTCAGATTCCTTTTATTTTTCTTAATTTTTGAAGTTTGTAGTCAATACAGGCTTATATCATTTAGCTATTAACAATTACCGTTCTTATAACTTAAGTTTTTTGTAAAAAGGCTGATTTCACCCCACTACAAAAGTAGCTAGACTTTAGACTATAACGACTCAAACCCCGATGAATTCTAGCTCTGCTGCATCGCAGCAAGCCACCCAGCATGTAGTTAAACTACAGACAATCAAACGGCGCTTATGTAGTACAGTTACAGCTTTGCTGCTGTGCACAAAAAAGCTTTGACCCCCCTTCGCAAAGTCAGCATTATGAGATCTCCGTGAGGCGTCTGCCACTTCGACAATTTGCTGACGCAAGATGTAAACCGCTCACTAATCCAGCACCCATAAAACATAACGCCTGGATAGAGAGCTACCAACAGAAGGATTCACCATGTCTACTCTGACTAAAGATATCGAAACAGTTGCCGCACTGAAAGAGACCTACGGCTCTGCCTGGAATGCGATCAACCCTGAATACGCTGCCCGCATGCGTGCTCAGAACAAATTCAAAACCGGTCTGGATATCGCTAAGTATACCGCTGCGATCATGCGCAAAGACATGGAACGCTACGACAACGACTCTTCTCAGTACACTCAGTCTCTGGGTTGCTGGCACGGTTTCATCGGTCAGCAGAAGATGATCTCTATTAAGAAGCACTTCAACAGCACTGACCGTCGTTACCTTTACCTGTCAGGCTGGATGGTAGCAGCGCTGCGGTCTGAGTTTGGTCCCCTGCCAGACCAGTCTATGCACGAAAAAACCTCCGTGGCTTCCCTGATCGAAGAGCTGTACACCTTCCTGCGTCAGGCCGATGCCCGTGAACTGGGTGGTCTTTTCCGTGAACTGGATGCAGCGCGTAAAGCGGGCGACCAAGCGGCTGAAGCGGCCACTCAGGACAAGATTGATAACCACATGACTCACGTCGTGCCAATCATCGCCGATATCGATGCCGGTTTCGGTAACGCTGAAGCGACCTATCTGATGGCTAAGCAGATGATCGAAGCCGGTGCCTGCTGTATCCAGATTGAGAACCAGGTGTCTGATGAGAAGCAGTGTGGTCACCAGGACGGTAAGGTAACTGTACCTCATGAAGACTTCCTGGCGAAGATCCGTGCAGTACGTTACGCCTTCCTGGAGCTGGGTGTGGATGACGGTGTCATCGTGGCCCGTACCGACTCTCTGGGTGCCGGCCTGACCAAGCAGATCGCTGTGACCAACAAGCCAGGCGACCTGGGCGACCAGTACAACAGCTTCCTGGATTGCGAAGAAGTATCCCCTGCCGATATGAAGAACGGTGATGTGGTACTCAACCGTGACGGCAAGCTGCTGCGTCCTAAGCGTCTGCCATCCAACCTGTTCCAGTTCCGTGCTGGCACCGGTGAAGACCGTTGCGTACTGGACTGCATCACCTCGCTGCAGAACGGTGCTGACCTGCTGTGGATCGAGACTGAAAAACCTCACGTGGGTCAGATCGGTAACATGGTTAACCGTATCCGTGAAGTCTGCCCGAATGCCAAGCTGGTGTATAACAACAGCCCATCATTCAACTGGACACTGAACTTCCGTCAGCAGGTGTTTGATGCGATGGTTGAAGAAGGTAAAGACGTATCGGCTTACAACCGCGACAACCTGATGTCGGTTGAATACGATGAGACTGAACTGTCTGCCATTGCCGATGAGAAGATCCGTACCTTCCAGGCCGATGCGGCGCGTGAAGCGGGTATCTTCCATCACCTGATCACCCTGCCGACTTACCACACCGCGGCGCTGTCTACTGACAACCTGGCGAAAGAGTACTTCGGTGAGCAGGGCATGCTGGGCTACGTAGCTGGCGTACAGCGTAAGGAGATCCGTCAGGGTATCGCCTGTGTTAAGCACCAGAACATGGCCGGTTCCGATATGGGCGATGATCACAAAGAATACTTCGCCGGTGAAGCTGCACTGAAAGCCGCTGGTGAAGACAACACCATGAACCAGTTCGGTTAATATCTGACCCGACTGTATGACAAAAAAGGACGCTTCGGCGTCCTTTTTTATGACATCTATCTGTCAACATCGCGGCTACGACAGCTCATTTAATTATCTATAACCATTCATAAAGTAAGTTTTTTTTGATCTGGCGCAATAGTCTCATCAGAGAATACTTTTAGCCGAAAAATACTGTTTTAAATCAATACATCTGCCAGACAATAAGCGTCAAATAGCACTACTTTTTGAATGTTGTTTAGCGTAAGGATGATCTTAATGAACAGAAAAACACTTTCCGTATTAGTCATGGGTGCATCACTGGTAGTCACAGCTAACTGTATGGCATACGAAGCAGGCGATATGATTTTACGGGTGGGTGCGGCGAACGTTGACCCCCAGACATCGAATAATACTGTCGTTGCAGGCTTAGATGTAGAAGACGATACCCAGATTGGTATTACCGGCACCTACATGCTTACCAATAACCTTGGTCTGGAGTTGCTGGCAGCCACCCCTTTCAAGCATGACATTACCCTTGATGGCGCAAAAGTAGGTGAAACCAAGCATCTGCCGCCCACCCTGTCCCTGCAGTACTACCCAATGGATAGCAGCTCCGCTTTTCAGCCTTATGTAGGATTGGGTATTAACTACACTGAATTCTTCTCAGAAAGTACCACCGGCGCTCTGGCTGGAACCAAGCTTGAACTCGATAGTTCATGGGGTCTGGCAGGCCAGCTGGGTGTCGATTATTCAATTAACGATCAGTGGCTGTTGAATGCTGCCGTCTGGAAAATGGATATCAATACCGATGTAAAAGTGAATGGAAGCAAACTAGGCGAGCTTGAAATTGATCCAATGGTGTATATGGTTTCTGTTGGCTACAAGTTTTGATATTACTTTTTTAGCATTCCTTATAAAGCACCATGCGCAGAGCATGGTGCTTTTTTACAAGCAGCCCAGCCCCATTAATCTCATCTCTTGCCTGAGTGAATAATCTGCGAAACTGAACTAATCTTGAGCTAACTTATAGTTGAGAGAGTCCGATGCAGAACCTGTTAACCAATATCCCGGCACAACTTCCCGGTGAGTTATTCACCACCCTTTTAGAAAACAACCATATCAAAATTGAACGGATCGTATCCCGGGGGCACCATTCTCCCGAAAACTACTGGTATGATCAGGATCAGCATGAGTGGCTTGTGCTGATTCAGGGCGCTGCACGGATAGGCTACCCTGACAGTCAGTCAACCGAACTGCAGTCGGGGGATTATCTCCATATCCCGGCTCACAGGCGCCATCGTGTTGAATGGACATCACCGACTCAGGATACCATCTGGCTGGCGATTCATTATGGCTGACCGGGCGGTATAATCCGTTCGCCCTGCCTCTGGCAGACTGTATTACAGAATAAAAATGGTTTCAGACATCGAAACAAAATAACGTATACAACAATGGAATAGCCATGGATCAAAATGTAGCACTTCCAGAACTGACTGACAGTGAATTAAGCCTGTCTGACCGTATCGCGACCCTGACGTTCAGGCGCCACGATGTCCGCAACGCTCTCACCGGCACCGGGCTGATTGACGATATTATTAGCGTGGCGGACTGGGTTAAACGTACCCCTGAGGTTTCGGTACTGATTCTCACGGGGGAAGGCAGTGCCTTTTCTGCCGGGGGTAATATCAAAGAGATGAGTGAGCGGGAGGGTATCCATAAAGACGGTGCTTTTGGCGGCGATGTCTATACCGTACAGGAGAAGTACCGGTTGGGCATTCAACGCATTCCACTGGCGATGACCGCAATTGATATCCCGGTGATTGCTGCAATTAATGGGCCGGCAATCGGTGCCGGATTTGACCTGACCTGCATGTGCGACCTCCGAATCGGTTCGAGTAAAGCCCTGCTGGGCGAAACATTCGTCAATCTGGGCATCATCCCCGGCGATGGTGGGGCCTGGTTCCTGCAACGTTTAATCGGCTACCAGAAAGCGGCTGAGCTGACCCTGACCGGCAGAATGATCGCTGCCGATGAAGCCAGAACGCTGGGAATATTACTGGAAGTGGTGGAACATGAACAGCTGATGGACAGAGTGATGGAGCTGGCACGACAGATAGCGGATAAACCGCCCCAGGCCTTGAGAATGACTAAAAGACTGCTGAAAACAGCACAGAAAATGGAGCTCCCCGAGTTTCTCGAACACTGCGCCCTGATGCAGGGGATCTGCCACAACACAGAAGACCACCTGGAAGCGGTCAATGCATTTATTGAGAAACGTACCCCGAGCTATCAGGGGAAGTAGCTGAATCCTACAGGACTGACTCCTGCCCGACGGAGTCGGTCTTAAACTGTAATTCAGCCAGACGTGCATACAGCTCTGAGCTTTGCAGCAACTGGTCATGGCTACCCTGCCCTACAACCCTGCCCCGATCCATCACCACAATCTGATCCGCATGCAATATTGTCGACAGACGGTGAGCGATGATAATAGTCGTTCTACCCCGCATCAGCGTATCCAGGGCCAGCTGAACCTTGTGCTCACTCTCGGTATCCAGAGCACTGGTCGCTTCATCCAGCAGCAGTATGCGCCGGTCATTGAGGATCGCCCGGGCAATGGCGATACGCTGCTTCTGACCACCGGAGAGACGTACACCCTGCTCCCCCAGATCACTGTAATAGCCGTCTGGCAGGCGTTCAATAAACTCATGGGCATAGGCGGCTTTTGCAGCGGCAATCACCTCCGCTTCAGTAGCATCGCCGCGGCCATAACGAATATTCTCGATCACATCAGCCGTAAACAGAGCCGGTTGCTGCGACACCAGTGCGATCTGCTGTCTTAGCTCACGGGGATCCAGATCACGCAGATCCACTGAGTCGAAACAGACCTGACCTTTGTGCGGATCATAGAAGCGTAGCAACAGTTCAAAAACAGTCGATTTTCCCGCTCCGGAGGGCCCCACCAGCGCGGTGATAGATCCTTCATTAAAGGTTAACGAAAAATCTTCCAAAGCGGCCTGATCCGGACGCGAAGGGTAATTGAAGCAGACATCTTTAAGGGAGAGTTCGGCCCTGAGATCAGTGGTGTCAGTGACCGGTACGGCACCGGTTTTACGCGCCCGGATCTCACTTTCTGCATCAAGCAATTCCATCAGCCGCTCGGTTGCCCCCACCGCCCGCTGTAGTTCACCATACACCTCAGACATTGTGCCAACCCCCATGGCGACAATCAGCGCATAAAACACGAAGGCGCCCAGCTCACCGGCGGACATTGCCCCGGTGATAACATCATACCCGCCGACCCAGAGCATTCCTGACAGCGCACCAAACACCAGCAAGATAACCATTGCCATCAGCATCGCCCGCTGCCGGATACGGTGCTGAGCGACCCTGAAAGCACTGTCCACCTCAACCCCGAACGCGCGGCTTTCATGGACCTCCTGAGTGTAGCTCTGAACCGTTTTAATCTGCTGAATCGCTTCACCGGCATAGCTGCCAACATCGGCAATACTGTCCTGACTTTTACGCGCCAGGGCCCGCACCCGGCGTCCAAAGATAAGAATCGGCAGCAGAATCAGCGGCACACCGGCGACAATGATCAGCGACAGTTTGATATTCGTCACGAACAGCATAATAAGTGCACCGGACGTAGTAACCAGACTGCGCAACGCCATCGAAAAGGAACTGCCAATAATCGATTGCAGCAAAGTGGTATCCGTCGTCAGCCGCGACATGATTTCGCCACTCCGGTTGGTCTCAAAAAAACTGGGGTGCAGACCGATCACATTATCGAACACCGCCTGACGAATATCGGCGGTCACCCGCTCGCCCAGCCATGACACCAGATAAAAACGGATAAAGGTGCCACAGGCCATCAGCACCGCCATTGCGATCAGAATCATGATGGCCTGATTCAACTGCGATACAGAGCCTGCCACAAAGCCATTATCGATCACCAGGCGCACCCCCTGACCGATTGCAAGCGTTATAGCTGCCGTAAACAACAGCGCGATCACCGCCCCGACCCAATATTTGCGGTATGGCAGCATAAACTTCAATAGCTGAGTCAGCGTTGATAATTTATTCATCAGTGAAAAGCCCGCATAGAAAGTCTCGCCGGAAGGTTTGTTGACAAACACCAATTCAGAAAAGCGCGTGTACTCAGGTATTTAACCATTTACTTTTCAACAGCAGCCAGAGTTGTGGCAGTGCCTGTCTGATCCAACAGAACTGATACCTCAGCGTCAGTCGCCCCCAGCCAGCACGCAAGTATTTACGGGCGCTGGTCGTTAGAGCGGCGCCGGTATTGGTTAATCTGACACCTTTCTGATGCGCGCGCCAGACAAACAAGTGGTCTTCACCATATACCGCTTCGACCGGATAACCGCCCAACCGTTCAAATTGCGCAACAGACAGACAGAACCCCTGATCACCAAAGGGCAAACCTAAATAACGCGAACGCAGGTTAGCGCCCAGGCTGTTAAGCCACATCGGCCCGTCACCGTCAGACAGAAAGCGTAGTTTGAAATAGTGCAGTGAGTCGGGTTGACGCGTCAGGCTCTGATCGAGCATCGGCCATTGAGTATTGGATAGTTGACTATCCAGATGGAGGAACCAGATGAAGCCAGATTCAACCCGCTGGGCCCCGGCATTAAGCTGTCTGGCACGGCCCGCTTCAACGGTCAGGGCATTCACCTGCCCGGTATCCGGTAGCTGTGCACTGAGATGTTCAGACCGGGGACAGAAAACAAAGATTACCTGCTCTGCCCGCTGCAGAAAATGTAACTGTTGCAGCATCGGCTCCAGACTTGTTTCGTCCGGCCCGACCGGAATAACGACGGAGATACTGTGTTTGTTCATCTGATTATTACTGTAAACCCGACACAGCCTGAACTTTAACGCGGTATGCGGGGTTCAGGCTAAGTTTCGCTGCATGATGCGCCATATTTAAAGCAACTAAAACAACGATGATGCTTCATACTGACCTGCTGCTCCAGTGCCTGACGTAAATTATCACCCATATCATATTCGGGATCATCATCCACCAGCGTACAGGCATAGATGCGCATCCTCCCGTTTTGTTTCACCACCATCTTACTGAATGCACACATAAAACTGTTACGGCTCTCTTCGGTGTGATATTGAGTCATGCAGTTAGTGGTGATATCCGGTCCATGGCCATGGCTGCCCGGCGGAAGAAAGTCAGGAAAGGCGACAAACTTAGTCTCTGCGGGAATACCGCGGGAAACCAGCAGATCGCGATACTGCCGTTCAACCTCAGCGCTGTCTTCACCCTCGGCCATATGCCGCGCAACAGAAACCTGAAAGCCCATATCATTCAGGGCTTTCATCCCCTTCAGTGCCAGATCAAACATCCCCTCACCCCGGCCCGCATCATGCTCCGTTTCAATAGGGGAATCGATGCTGATACGAAAACTCACCGGATAACGACTCTGCAACAGAGGCACGAGCAGATGCAGACGCTTCTGTAATGCATCGGTGCCGTTGGTCAGTACCAGACAGGGTGCATGCTCTGACGCCAGCTGGAGAATCCTGATCAGGTCTTTGGCCAGAAAAGGTTCACCACCGGTAAAAGAGAACTGTTGCACCCCCAGCTCAAGGGCCTGATCGATATAGGGCGACACATCCGCAAGCTTCAGCAATTCCAGCCGCTGATCTCCGGGGCCTGAACCCTCAAGACAGAAATCACAGCTAAGATTGCAGGCAGTTCCGGTATGAAACCACAACTCCTTCAGCAGATGGGAGCGGATATAACCCCGGTCAGCCCCATCAGCTGTTGTATACCAGTCACGACTCCGTATCCGTTCCATATTAACCTCTTACTTTTTGCTCAGTAACACGTGCAACAGTTGTAGCAGCTGTTGTCTGGCTGGCCTGGCATCATAGGCAAGTGAATCCAGCAGCCGATGCAGATCAGCTTCAGTATCCACATCGTAACCAACGGAACTGAAAGCAACCTGAAAACCCGCCTCTTTGCAGACTGCGGTCAACTGCTCACCCAGCTGCGGGGTGCTCCAGGGCAGATTGTCCAGCGCAGGCCAGGGACAGCGACCGCCCATCCCGGTGACGCCACCATCTTCGGCAGGCGCAAGAACAATATCATTATCGTTTAACAGCTGGTTAAACTCAGCATAGCGTTGGGCGTTGTGCTCAGGAGCATCGGTGCCGATAAACAGTAACCGTGAACTACCCTGCTGCCGCACTATCTGATCGACATAGTTGAGTTTTTTCCCCAGGTTTCCTGCGCATTGAGGTACAACCTGACATTCACATAACAACAGGTCTTCTGCCCATTGGCGATCAGCTTCACAACCAGGAGACAGCACCACCGGCCCCGGCCAGCTCCTGGCATCTTCAAGGGCGCAATTCAGTAACGCACAGGCAACCTGATAGGCAGCATCTTTACCCAGTGTCGCCGCTATACGCTGTTTACCCTGGCCATGCATGGGCCGTTTACAAAAGATGATCAGTGTTGTCTGTTGATTCATTCCGGTGTCCTTAGCCATAAAAAAGGCAGCTTACAGCTGCCTTAGCAATACTCATTTACGCTTGGGCGCATTCAGCCTTCACGGAACCAGGTCGTCCCTTCACGGCTGTCCTTGAGGATAATACCCTGTGCCACGAGGTCTTCACGAATCTGATCAGCGGCAGCGAAGTCTTTAGCCTTTTTCGCATCAGCACGCTGCTGAATCAGTGTTTCGATCTGTTCCGGGGTGATCTCCCCCACTTTACTCTCACCCTGCAGGAAGGCTTCCGGCTGCTGTTGTAACAGGCCAAGAACGCCAGCCAGTTGTTTCAGCTGAGCCGCCAGCGCAGGTGCTTTAGCATCCCCGGCACGGGTTGCCGTATTCAGTTCATTAACCAGTTCAAACAATACCGCCAGCGCTTTGGGGGTATTGAAATCATCGTCCATGGCCGCGTAAAAACGTTGCTCGTAGTCATTTTCCAGGGCCGCAGTGACCGGCTCTACGTCGTTAAGCGCCTGATAAAAACGTTCCAGGGCGCTGCGCGCCTCTTTCAGGCTGCTTTCGGAATAGTCGATATAGCTGCGATAGTGTACGGAAGAGAGAAAGTAGCGGACCACTTCAGCATCATACTTTTCCAGCACATCGCGAATGGTAAAGAAGTTCCCCAGGGACTTGGACATCTTCTCAGCATTCACCCGTACTGCGCCGGCGTGCATCCAGGTATTTACAAACTTAACACCATTCGCAGCTTCAGACTGAGCGATCTCATTCTCATGGTGCGGGAACGGCAGGTCGGGTCCGCCGCCATGGATATCAAAGGTATCACCCAGACAGCATTTAGACATCGCGGAACATTCGATATGCCAGCCCGGACGGCCCGCGCCCCAGGGAGAATCCCAGCTGACCTCATCCGGCTTTGCTGCTTTCCAGAGGACAAAATCCAGCGGACTCTCTTTGGCATCCTGTACCTCTACCCGGGCCCCGGAGCGTAACTCATCAACATTTTTATTGGTCAGTTTGCCGTAGTCAGCAAACTTCTCTACCCGGTAATAGACATCGCCATTATCAGCGGCATAGGCAAAGCCCTTATCAATCAGCACCTGCACCATATCGATAATATCCTGCATATGCCCGGTGGCACGGGGCTCCTGATCGGGGCGCAGCACGCTGAGTTTGTCTTCATCTTCGTGCATCGCATCGATCATTCGCTCAGTCAGCTGATCGGGACGTTCTCCGTTCTCAGCGGCACGTTTTATAATTTTGTCATCAACATCGGTGATATTGCGGATATAGGTGACATCCCAGCCACGGGCTCGCAGGTAACGGGTGATCACGTCAAACGCAACCATCACCCGTGCATGTCCGATATGACAGAAGTCGTATACGGTGATACCGCATACATACATGTTGATCTTGCCCTCTTCCAGTGGTTGGAACGGGGCTTTCTCTTTGGTCAGGGTGTTATAGATCTGCAACATCGGAATTCGCTTATGACTCTGGCTTAGGTGAAGTTCAGTGAAAAACAGGCTGACCATTATAGAGGAAACCGTCGGGGATTTAACAACCTGATTAAAATTACTTTTTCTGACAGAGCAGACACCGCGACTTGTCTCAAAATGAGGAACATAGCCATTGATCCAGAGCAGTTCCTGCAGTGATAGCTGCAATAATAGTTAAATCAACACAGACTATAAGAATAAACTAATATAGTAAGTTAAGTTTTAAGCGTGCCCGGGAGCATCATGATGAACAACCCAGTAAAGGATACCAGGCAAACACGGATGATGGATGGTAATGAAGCTGCGGCCTACATCGCCCATCACCTCAATGATGTCATCGCCATCTACCCTATCACACCGGCCTCACCGATGGGTGAGATGAGCGATAGCTGGAGTGCCGATGGTGTAAAAAATCTCTGGGGCGTTATTCCCGATGTTATTGAATTACAAAGTGAAGGGGGGGCTGCCGGTGCCGTGCACGGTGCTCTGCAGGCGGGCGCAAAAACCACCACCTTTACGGCGTCTCAGGGTTTGCTGCTTAAGATTCCGAACATGTACAAAATCGCCGGTGAACTCAGCCCGACGGTGTTTCATATTGCGGCCCGCTCTCTGGCAACTCATGCCCTGTCAATCTTCTGTGACCACAGTGATGTAATGGCCACCCGGTCCACTGGCTTTGCCATGCTTTCTTCCAACTCGGTTCAGGAGGTGATGGATATGGCCACCATCGCTGAAATGTCGACTCTGGAGGGGCGGATCCCGATACTGCATTTCTTTGATGGATTTCGCACCAGCCACGAAGTCAGTAAGGTCGAAGTGGTGACAGAGGCGATGCTGCGGCAACTGATCGATATGCAACAGGTGCGCAATTGCCGCAACCGGGCACTCTCGCCAGACCACCCGGTGGTGCGGGGCACATCGCAAAATCCGGATATTTTTTTCCAGGCGCGGGAAGCCTGCAACCCCTATTATGACGCCTTCCCTGAGATCGTTCAGCAGGCGATGAACCGGTTTGCTGAGGTCACCGGACGTCAGTATCAGCTCTACGAATATGAAGGGGCCGCAGACGCCGAGTCGGTGATTATCCTGATGGGTTCCGGGGCCGAAACAGCCACGGAAACGGTCGATTATATCAACCGTAACGGGGGCAAGACCGGCGTACTGAAAGTCCGCCTGTTCCGACCATTCGATGCGCAACGCCTGTTAAAGGCCCTGCCCGACAGTATTAAGCAGATCGCGGTACTGGATCGCACCAAAGAACCCGGTGCTGATGGGGAGCCTCTGTACAAAGATATCGCCACGGCGTTTATGCAATCGATGCTGTCCGGAAAGTTAACCGCAGATAAGCTACCGAAACTGCTGGGCGGACGCTTTGGTCTCTCCTCAAAAGAGTTTACCCCGGCGATGATCCGTGGTGTCTTTGATGAACTGGACAAACCCCATAGTAAAAACCTGTTTACCGTCGGCATCGATGATGACCTGACCCACACCAGTATCAGCTATGACCCGAACTTTATCACCGACGCCCATGACGATGCCTATCAGGCGGTATTCTACGGCCTGGGCGCTGACGGAACCGTCAGTGCCAATAAGAACAGTATAAAAATCATCGGTGATCAGGAAGGCTACTACGCCCAGGGACACTTTGTGTATGATTCGAAGAAATCCGGAGCCGTCACGGTGTCCCATCTGCGCTTCGGGCCTCACAAAATCCATTCGGCCTATGAGATACAGGCCGGGCAGGCGGATTTTGTTGCCTGTCATCAGCCGCGTTTTCTCAGCCTCTACCCGATGCTGGATAAAGCCCGTGATGGCGCAGTATTCCTGCTCAACAGCAGCGCCTCGCCAGATGAACTCTGGGATACCCTGCCCGAGTCTGTTCAGCAGCAACTGATCGAAAAACAGATCCGTCTGTTTGCCATTGATGCCTATCGGGTTGCGACCGAATGCGGAATGGGTAAACGGATCAATACCATAATGCAAAGCTGCTTCTTTAAGATCTCGGGTATTCTGCCGCTCGATAATGCAATAAGCCTGATCAAGGACGCAGTCAAAAAATCCTATAGCAGTAACCCGAAAGTTGTCGGGCTCAACCTTGATGCGATTGATGCCAGCCTCAGTCAGCTGCATGAGGTGAAGGTGCATGACAGGGCCACCAGCCGGATTCCGATGCATGAACTGAGCGCCAACACTGCCAATGACTTTGTCCGCCAACTGACTGCTGAACTGATTGCCGGTCATGGCGACCGGATTCCTGTGAGCGCCCTCTCAGCAGATGGTACCTGGCCCACCGGCACCACCGCATTTGAAAAACGCGATCTGGCGACTGAACTGCCACTGTGGGATGAAAACCTATGTACCCACTGCGGTAAATGTGTGCTGGTCTGCCCCCATAGCGTTATCCGCAGCAAGATCTTCGATAAGTCACTTCTGCAACAGACGCCGGACGGTTTCAGAGCGGTGCCGGTTAAAGGTGCAAAAGATTTCCCTGCCGACAGCTTCATCAGCTATCAGGTATCCCCCGCCGATTGCACCGGCTGCACGCTCTGTGTTGATATCTGTCCGATTGTTGATAAACAGAATCCGGCGCATAAAGCGATCAATATGGTACCGAAGGAGCAAACCTTCGACGTTGAAAAAGATAACTGGGAGTTCTTCCTGTCATTACCGGAGTTTGACCGTACCACCCTTAAAAAGTCGACGCTCAAAGGCTCTATGGTGTTCCAGCCCCTGTTCGAATTCAGTGGTGCCTGCTCCGGCTGTGGTGAAACCTCCTATATCCGTCTGGCCAGTCAGCTATTTGGCGACCGGATGCTGGTTGCCAACGCCACCGGTTGTTCATCAATCTATGGCGGAAACCTGCCGACAACCCCCTGGACCAAAAATCCGGAAGGACGGGGGCCGGCCTGGAATAACTCCCTGTTTGAGGATAATGCGGAGTTTGGTCTGGGCATGCGGGTGGCACTGGATAAACAGAAAGACTACGCCATCAGCCTGTTGCATGAGTTAAGCGATAAGCTTGATCCTGCACTGGTTGAATCGCTGCTGAGTGAAACAGAAGCGGATGAAGCGGGTATCGAACATCAGCGTCAGTCAATCGAGAAGCTGAAGCTCGCACTGGATGGTCTCAGCGATCATTCTCAGATCGGTGACAAAGCGGTTGAGCTGCGCCACCTTGCCGACCAGCTCAGTCGTAAGAGTGTCTGGATTATCGGCGGCGATGGCTGGGCTTACGACATTGGTTTCGGCGGCCTGGATCATGTGCTGGCATCAGGACGCAACGTGAATATTCTGGTGCTGGATACTGAGGTGTACTCCAACACTGGCGGACAGACCTCGAAAGCGACTCCGATCGGCGCGGTCGCCAAATTTTCCGCGTCCGGCAAATCGGTGGCAAAAAAAGACCTCGCCCGTATCGCGATGGATTATGAGCATGTCTATGTCGCCCATGTGGCCTATGCAGCTAAAGATGTTCAGACCCTGCGGGCCTTCCTTGAAGCTGAATCCTATGATGGCCCCTCCCTGATCATCGCTTACTCTCCCTGTATCGCCCACGGCTTTGAGATGAAGGATAACCATCTGCATCAGCAACTGGCGGTGGATAGTGGCCACTGGCCTCTGTTCCGCTACGACCCGCGTCTGGCGGACAAACACCAGAACCCACTGAAAATGGATTCCAGACCGCCCTCTATCCCCTATTCTGAATTTGCCCGCAGAGAAACCCGTTTCAACTCCCTGCTCAAAGCACATCCGGCAGAAGCCGCAGCTTTCCTGGAAAAGGCACAACACGATGTCAGCGAGCGTTATAAACATTATCAGCAAATGGCTGAGATGGACTGGGATGAGGCGCCGATACCGAAATAAATCAGACCATCAACGGACAGAATTAAACCGTTTGATTCTGTCCGGTCTGCCACATACGCACTATCGTTATGAGAATCATTAGCATTTACATCTGCCGAAAATTATTATATAACTCTTTCAGCATAATTTAACGGTAGGTAATGTTAATGGCCGATACACTGAAAGCTAAAAGCCTGTGTAAGCTTAAGAGAGAGATCATCTCTAAACACTTTGATGAGATTGCAGCGGTTACCCGTAATAGTCAGTACATCTGTAGTAAATGCGCGCGCACCTCTGAAGGTAAAAAATGGCTGTGTAAGCCTGTGACGCTTTAATTACCTGTTATTCCACCACACGGAGATCACATGCTTAGCGATAATATGCTGGAAAAGCTCAATAACCAGATCAACCTCGAATTTTACTCGTCGAATATGTACCTGCAAATGAGCTCATGGGCAGAATCAAAAGGGTTTGATGGCTGCGCAGAGTTTCTGTCTCTACATGCAGATGAAGAGATGCAGCACATGAAACGCCTTTTCACCTATGTAAACGAAACCGGCAGCATGGCACGTATTGGTGCAATAGAAGCACCTCCCGAAGAGTTTAGCTCGATCAAGGATCTGTTTGAAAAAGTCTATGAACACGAATGCCTGATCACCACAGAGATCAATGGCCTGGCCCATACGGCCTTTACTAATCAGGACTACTCTACTTTTAACTTCCTGCAATGGTATGTCGCGGAACAGCATGAAGAGGAAAAAACCTTCAAGGGCATTCTGGACAAGATAGAAATCATTGGTGAGGATGGTAAAGGCCTGTTCTTTATCGATAAAGAGATTGGGCAGATGAAAAGCGCTGGAATCGGTAGCATTATTCAGGAACCACAAGCCTGACCCCTCAGCCCCGCCTCATGTACAGATATGAAAAGCGGCTACAGTGCCGTTTTTTAGCGCTGTTGTCACTGCAACCACATCAAATATGATACATAATTGACCACAGTCATTTTATCTTCGTAACACAACGAATACCATTGAGTCACTCATACGGCTCCCTGCCGAATCAAAGACGCAGCTCAGATACCGCTTAAATCGAGGCTGCGGAAAATTCGACAGACCCCGTATAACCTCAATACTGCTAACCGTATGATATGGGAATAACCCCTGCCTGCGACAGAAGGTGAACACATGAGCACTCAACCACACAGCCCAACCGATGACTTTTCCCAATGTCATGTCTCTATCATTGAAAACTTCAAACAGCTGCGGGAACTGGGAAAATCAGATATAGCCGATCCAGTTCAGCCTGAGGTTCAGCAAAGCGCGAATAAACTGCTTAATTTTTACCATGAAGTGGTGCTCAATCATCACCATGAAGAGGAACAGGAGCTGTTTACCATTGTGATGGACTGCGCCAGTCCCGGTGAAGAGCTGCAGCAATCAGCAGCGATGGTTAAGCGGCTGACTAAGGAACATCGCAATCTGGAAAAAGAATGGAAAAAAATCGAAGCGGACCTGAAAAAGCTGGCGAAAGGTAAATTTACCCGGCTTGACAAGGATGCATCGGTCGCGATGGCAGAGCATTACCTGCTACACGCGAAATATGAAGAAACATTTTTCCTGCCACTGTCAGCCCGCATTCTCAAAAATACAGATCTTGAATCGTTAGGACTGAGTCTGCACACCCGGCATAATCTGCACAAAACCCCCGGTTATATCTGATATTAAAAAAAACGGTCACCCTGAGGTGACCGTTTTTCTTTGACGCAGTTTTATCAATTGAGCTGTTTTTAACTGGCTCATTTTACGCCTATTTTTTCCAGGTATCGCGAAGACCAATCGTCTTGTTAAACACCGGGTGTTCCGCTGAATGCTCATAGCGATCGGCTACAAAGTAACCTTCACGCTCAAACTGAAAACTGGTTTCCGGAGCGGCATCCACCAGACCGGGCTCGACCCAGCAGTTAACTGTTTCACTGAAGGAGTCCGGGTTAATATTAGTGAGGAAATCCTCCCCACCTTTATCCGGAGACTCAACGTTAAATAAGCGATCATAGATACGTACGGTCGCCTGCTTCCCTTCAGTAGCGGATACCCAGTGCATGACACCACGGGGCTTGATCCCTTCCGGTGGGTTTTCCCCTACGGTACCGGGAATCAGTGAAGCATGAACTTCTGTGATCTCACCATCGGCATCTTTAATCACCTCATCGGCACAGATCACATAAGCACTGCGCAGACGCATGTAGTCACCCGGCACCAGCAAGCGGAATTTCTTCCGTGACAGGGTCGAGTCCTCACTGAAGTCAGCGCGATCGATATACAGCTCACGGGTAAACGGCAGTTCACGGGAGCCCATCTCTTTCTGCGGATGAACCGGAGCACTGAGCCTTTCAACCTGGCCTTCAGGGAAGTTGGTTATAACCAGTTTCAACGGATTCATGACGCACATAGCGCGGGCAGCATTGTCATTCAGGTCCTCACGGATAAAGAACTCAAACTGCGCCATATCAACCGTACCATCGGTTTTAGACACCGCCAGACTGTCACAGAAATTGCGCACGGCCTGCGGACTGTAACCGCGACGACGCATCCCCTGAATGGTCGGCATACGCGGATCATCCCAGCCATTGACGTAGCCTTCATCGACCAGTTGTTTCAGCTTACGCTTGCTGGTCACTGTGTAGTTGATATTCAGGCGGCCAAACTCATACTGACGGGGCGTGCTCGGCACCGGTAGGTTTTCAATAAACCACTCATACAAAGGACGGTGATCGGCAAATTCAAGGGTGCAGATTGAATGGGTAACACCCTCAATCGCATCTTCCTGACCATGGGCAAAATCATAGCTGGGATAGATACACCACTTATCACCGGTCTGGTGGTGACTCTGCTTACGAATACGGTAGAGAATCGGGTCACGCAGATTCATGTTCGGCGATGCCATATTGATCTTGGCACGCAGTACCCGGCTGCCCTCATCGAACTCACCGGTCTTCATTCGCTCCAGCAGATCCAGATTCTCTTCTGCAGAGCGCTCCCGGAACGGGCTGTTCTTACCCGGCTCAGTTGCCCAGCCACGATACTCACTAGCCCGTTCGGGGCTGAGGTCACATACGTAGGCTTTGCCTTCATTAATCAGGTGCTGAGCCCAGGCATAGAATGTATCAAAATAATCAGAGGCGTAACGCACATCACCCGCCCAGTTAAACCCGAGCCAGCGCACGTCGTCCATTATTGCGTCGACGTACTCCTGATCCTCTTTGCCTGGATTGGTATCATCAAAACGCAGGTTACATTCGCCGTTATACTTTTCAGCGGTACCAAAGTTCAGACAGATCGACTTGGCATGACCGATATGCAGATAGCCATTGGGCTCCGGCGGAAAACGTGTAACCACTTTTCCCAGTCCCTGCTGCTGGTCCTGTTCGATTATCTGATGAATAAAATTGGTGGGCTGTTTAGCAGCGTTACTGGCGTCGTTATTGCTCATAGAGGCGTCTTAAACTTCCGTCTGATATCAAGTAGGGCGATATTATAGACAGATGGCCTGCAGACAACCATAAGTAAGCTGAAATTAATCAGTTAGTTATCAGATTAATTCTTTAGTATAATAGTGGCCATTGAATCGACACTAATAACTCTCATTCTAACTAACTAGACTAAAATAACTAGTTAAATCAAAGGGATCGTAAGCATGATCGTACTGCACACTAACTTCGGCGACATCACTATTGAGCTCGATTATGAAAAAGCGCCTAAGTCCGCAGAAAACTTCGAAAACTATGTTAAAGACGGCTTCTATGACGGTGTGATTTTTCACCGGGTTATTGATGGCTTTATGATTCAGGGTGGTGGTTTTGAGCCAGGAATGGTCAGCAAGAAAACCGCTGGCAGCATCGAAAACGAAGCGGATAACGGTCTGCAAAACAAGCGCGGCACGCTGGCGATGGCGCGTACCATGGATCCGCACAGTGCGTCTGCTCAGTTCTTTATCAACGTCAGTGACAACACTTTCCTCGATCATACGGCTAAAACCACCGAAGGCTGGGGCTATGCAGTGTTCGCTAAAGTAACTGAAGGTATGGACGTGGTCGATAAGATCAAAGGCGTTTCCACAACCTTCCGTGGCGGCCACCAGGATGTTCCTGCTGAAGATGTGATCATCACCTCAGCTGAAATCATGGAAGCAGATAGCGCTGAATAATGAGAACACTATTCATCTCTGATCTTCACCTGCATAGCGGACGCCCGGATCTTACCCGGGCGCTGCTTCATTTTCTTGCTTCAACGGCTCAAGAGTGTGACCAGCTGTATATTCTCGGCGACCTGTTTGAAGCCTGGATCGGTGATGATTTTATTCCTGAAGATCTGCAACCGGTTGTTGATGCACTCAATGCCCTGTCCCGCTCCGGCTGTGAGATATTCTTTCAGCACGGTAACCGGGACTTTCTGGTCGGCCAACGCTTTGCTGAGCTGACCGGGGTGCAGATTCTCGGCGACAGTGAGATCATTGAGTTAGCTTCAGGCCCCGCTCTGCTGATGCACGGTGATCAGTTGTGTACCGACGATCATGCTTACCAGGCCCTGCGCCAGCAATTGAGAAACCCTCAATGGCAACAAGCGGTGCTCGCTAAGTCAGTCACCGAACGACTGGAAATGGCAAAGCAGCTGCGGATGGCCAGCGAAACCCAGACCGCAGATAAGAGCACCGAGATAATGGATGTCAACCCGCAAGCTGTGCAGCAAGCGATGGCTACGGCAAACTCTGATCTGCTGATTCACGGACACACCCATCGCCCAGCAGTCCACTCCCTTGAAGCGGGTAAACGTCGCATCGTTCTGGGAGACTGGGATAAATCCGGCTGGTATCTGGAAGCATCAGAACAGGGTGAAAAGTTAATCGAATTTAATCTCAACTGATCAAAAGTTAAGATTATAATTATTAAATTATGTTTTTGATAATTCGGTTTTTCTTTGCCCGCCTGTTAAGACAAGCTCAACTCACTCCCAATATCTATTCCACTATAAAAACCTCAGCGACACCTGGATGAGAATCACCTTGCCCGAATCAGCATCCTCCGGTCGTCCTTGTACCATGCTATTAAATGATAATGAAATAATTTTAATCGATTATCAAAAGACAAATGCATATAAGGTTTTATGGCCTTATTAGTGTTAGCATAGCGCTATCTCGTATCAACAAACCTATGTAATTACAAAGACTTATAAATATGGATTTTATCTGGGTTCTGTTCGCCTTTCTCTGCGGGTTATCACTTAAAGTTATCGGAATGCCGCCGTTAATCGGTTTTTTACTGGCAGGTTTTCTGCTGCATTTCCTCGGTGTAGAGCCCTCCGACAGTCTTGATACCCTCGCCGACCTTGGCATCACCCTGATGTTGTTTACAATTGGGCTGAAACTGCATATCGGCGACCTGCTGCGGCGAGAGGTCTGGGCCAGTACCCTGAACCATATGCTGTTGTGGACTCTGCTATTTGGCTCTTTCGCTCTGATGATGGCTGCCGCGACTGCGTCCTATTACAGTAGTGTCGATCTGACCACGGCCGCACTGCTCGGCTTTGCCCTCAGTTTCAGCAGTACGGTTTGTATCGTTAAACTGCTGGAAGAGAGCGGCGAGATGAAAACCCGTCATGGCCAGCTGGCCATCGGCGTACTGGTTATGCAGGATATCGTTGCCGTACTGTTTTTGGTCGCGGCTACCGGGAAGCTGCCGTCGATCTGGGCGCTGTTGCTGTTCGCTCTGGTCTTTGCCCGCCCCCTATTGTACAAATTACTCGATAAAGCGGGTCACGGTGAGTTACTGCCGTTAACCGGTTTTTTCTTCGCGCTGGGCGGCTACGAGCTTTTCCAACTGGCCGGCGTCAAGGGCGATCTCGGTGCGCTGGTATTTGGTATATTGCTGGCCCAGCACAGTAAGGCCTCGGAACTGACCAAATCCCTGCTGAGCTTTAAAGACCTGTTCCTGATCGGCTTTTTCCTGTCGATCGGCTTTACGGCACTGCCAACCTGGTCAATGCTGGGTACGGCAACACTCATTTCTCTGTTTATTTGCATCAAATTCCTGCTATTTTTTGGGCTTTTCTCACGCCTCAGACTGAGAAGTCGTACCGCTTACCTGGCCTCACTTGCACTGAGTAATTTCAGCGAATTTGGCCTTATCGTGGCGGCGCTGAGTGTCGAGTCAGGCTGGCTCAGCCGTGAGTGGCTGGTAATTCTTGCTTTAGCTGTTTCACTGTCATTTATTTTCACCAGTGTCCTCTATCCAAGAGCACACGATTTCTACATGCGGCATAAAGATCACTTCAAGCGGTATGAAAGCAGTAATCGTCTAAAAGCAGACATCATTGAACAGTTTCCCCAGGCTGAAGTGCTGGTCATCGGTATGGGACGGGTTGGCAAAGGCGCCTATAAAGCACTGCAGAATATGATCGACTACAGGGTTGCCGGGCTGGATTCAGACCGATTCAGGGCTGCTGAGCTGCATCAGAAGGGCTTGAGTGTCTGCTTTGGCGATGGTGAAGACGCCGATTTTTGGGAAAGCTTCGATACCTCAAAGATCAAACTCATACTGCTAGCCCTCCCCTCTATCCAGGACAGCCGCAATATTACGATTCAGCTGGCTAACTGTGGTTACACGGGGCAAATTGCAGCGATTGCCAGGTATGAAGATGACCGGCAAAAGCTGCTGGATGCGGGTATCGATAAAGTGTTCAACTTCTACAGAGAAGCCGGTACCGGTTTTGCTGAAGACAGTCTGCAGATGATATCGAAAGATTATAAGCAACAGTCATCCGGCTTATAGACCTGCCTGTCATCTACTCGTTAGTCAGGCGTTTAATGCAGGCATATCAGACCAGACGCCAAACTCATTGCCGCCGGGCTCGGTGAAGTGGAACCGCCGCCCGCCGGGAAAGTCAAAGATCTCTTTACTGATTTCGCCCCCCTGGCTGTCAACTTTTGACCGGGTAGCTTCAAGGTCATTGCTGTAAAACACCAGCAGAGCACTACCTGCCGCCTGAGTCGCCGCTTTATTAGCAGCATAGAAGCCCCCCTCCAGCCCCTGCTGATCAAAGGCACAGTACTCGGGGCCATAATCGGTAAACCTCCAGCCAAATGCAGCGGTAAAAAACTCTTTAGTCGCTTCAAGATTCATCGACCCGAACTCAACGTAGTTTAGTTTCTCATGCTGGTTATCCATCTGCCCTCTCCTTTTCTTTAAACTGGTCTATCGTAAGATTATCGGCCTGAATTTAAGATAAAGAAAGACCATCAGGCTTCAGCGTGACACAAGAACAACAACTGAATCATTTTCCCGGACGACACCCAGAAGCCGTAACGACACCCAGAAGCCGTAACGACAATTGCGGCAAGCACCCAGAGGAATAGCCCCCCCACCCCGTAGGAGCTTCGTCCCGTCGCGATAACTCTCAGGAAACAGAGGACATCATTCATTAGCCAAAAAAAGGCCCTGCACTTTCATGCAGGGCCTAAGCGTGAAGTGAAACGATCAGCCCTTGATAGGGAGGTCTGAACGCCTGACTGCCACTTCGACATCGGTAGTATCCTGCGGCAACCCCACAGGACATATAAACGGCTTGCAGAGTTTAGAAAGCATCTCCCGGAATCCTCACGAACCCCTCCATCAGTACCCGTGCACTGCGGCTCATTACCGCCTTAGTCGCGCTCCAGTCACCATTAGCTTTTTGCTCTGCAGCTGCACCGACACGCAGGGTACCGGATGGATGGCCGAAGGTAACTGAATCACGTTCAACACCTCCGGCAGCCAGGTTAACCAGCGACCCAGGCACGGCAGCAGCAGTAGCGATCGCCACGGAGGCGGTGCCCATCATCGCATGGTGCAACTTGCCCATGGACAGCGCGCGGACACAGACATCAATATCATCCGCTGAGATCTGCTTACCACTGGACGAGACATAAGCGGTCGCCGGTGCAACAAAGGCAACCTTGGGGGTATGCTGACGGGCTACGGCTTCGGCAATATCACTGATCAGCCCCATCTTCACTGCACCATAGGCACGAATCGTTTCAAAACGCTCCAGGGCTGCGGCATCGGAGTTGATATCTTTCTGCAGCTCGGTGCCGGTATAACCGATCTCCGCCGCGTTCAGAAAGATGGTTGGGATGCCGGCATTGATCATCGTAGCCTTGAATGTGCCGATTCCCGGAACCTCAAGGTCGTCCACCAGATTACCGGTCGGGAACATTGACCCTTCACCATCGGCCGGATCCATAAACTCAATCACCACCTCAGCTGCCGGGAATGTCACACCGTCCAGCTCGAAGTCGCCGGTTTCCTGCACCTCACCATTAGTCATCGGCACATGAGCGATGATGGTTTTACTGATGTTTTTCTGCCAGATCCGCACCGTACAGATACCGTTTTCAGGAATCCGATCAGCCTCTACGAGACCATTGCTGATGGCAAACGCACCCACCGCTGCGGTCAGATTGCCACAGTTACCCGACCAGTCAACAAACGCTTTATTGATAGCGACCTGACCAAACAGGTAGTCGACATCGTGATCCGGCTGTTCACTCTTATCCAGGATCACCGTTTTGCTGGTACTGGAGGTTGCCCCACCCATACCATCGATCTGCTGACCATAGGGGTCAGGGCTGCCGATCACCCGCAGCAGGATATTATCGCGGGCTTCACCTGGCTGCTGAGCCGCTTCCGGCAGATCCTGACGACGGAAGAAAACACCTTTACTGGTCCCGCCACGAATGTAGGTAGCGGGAATTTTTACCTGTGGGACACATGCCATTTTTATATTCCTGTTTCTTTAGCGTCATTAAAGAATGACGCTTATTTTCAGAAAAACCTTAACAAGATCATCAGCATAAAGAATCTTGTTAAGAGCTTTCATTAAGATACTACAAGATAGCCTTTCCGGTAGTAACAAATGTTACTATTAAACTTCAATCAGATTAAATGCAGAGCCAGACAGCGGTTCTGTCCGGCTCTGCGCTATCAATCTTTTATGTATTGGCTTCCAGGAAATCCTGTGCGAAGCGCTGCAGTACACCACCTGCACCGTACACATGAACCTCTTCAGCAGTATCCAGTCGACAGGTCACCGGGATCTCAACAACCTCGCCATTACGGCGGGTCATCACTACGGTCAGATCACAACGCGGGCTGATCTCGCCAACCACATCGTAGGTCTCTGTACCATCGATAGCATAAGTATTACGGTTATCACCGGCTTTAAACTCCAGTGGTAACACACCCATGCCGACCAGGTTAGTCCGGTGGATACGCTCAAAGCCTTCCGCCACAATCGTTTCAACACCCGCCAGGCGAACACCTTTAGCAGCCCAGTCACGGGAAGACCCCTGACCGTAATCTGCACCGGCGATAATGATCAGCGGTTGTTTACGCTCCATGTAGGTTTCAATCGCTTCCCACATACGGCTTTCCTGACCTTCTGGCTCAATACGTGCCAGAGACCCCTGCTTCACTTCGCCATTTTCATCGCGACACATTTCGTTCAGCAGTTTAGGGTTAGCAAAGGTGGCACGCTGTGCCGTCAGGTGATCACCCCGGTGAGTTGCGTAAGAGTTAAAGTCCTCTTCCGGCAGCCCCATCTTGGCGCAGTATTCACCCGCCGCACTGGAGGCCTGAATCGCATTAGACGGAGACAGGTGGTCTGTGGTGATGTTGTCACCCAGTACCGCCAGCGGACGCATGCCTTTCATGGTGCGCTCACCGGCCAGGGCGCCTTCCCAGTATGGCGGACGACGGATATAGGTGGTCTGCGGACGCCAGTCATACAGAGGGCTTGGTGACCTCTCGGCCGCCCCCAGATCAAACATCGGGATATACACCTGATTAAACTGCTCAGGCTTAACCGCCTTAGCGACGATTGAATCGATCTCTTCGTCACTTGGCCAGATATCTTTCAGAGTAACCGCATTGCCATCTTTATCAGTACCCAGCACATCGTTTTCGATATCGAAACGCATTGTCCCGGCAATCGCATAGGCAACAACCAGTGGTGGAGATGCCAGGAATGCCTGCTTGGCATACGGATGGATCCGGCCGTCAAAGTTACGGTTACCGGACAGTACCGCGGTGGCATACAGATCGCGGTCGATAATCTCCTGCTGAATCACAGGATCAAGCGCCCCGGACATGCCGTTACAGGTAGTACAGGCGTAGCCAACGATACCGAAGCCCAGTTTTTCCATCTCAGACAGAAGACCGGCTTCTTCCAGATAGAGTTTGGCCACCTTGGAACCCGGCGCAAATGAAGTTTTAACCCAGGGCTTACGCACCAGTCCCAGCTCGTTTGCTTTCTTCGCTATCAGACCTGCGGCAACCACGTTGCGCGGATTTGAAGTGTTAGTACAGCTGGTAATTGCAGCGATGATAACGGCACCATCCGGCATCAAACCATCCGCTTCTTCTACCTTTGCCGCCGCCAGCATCTCGTCACTTGAAATGCCCCGCTCGTGCAGCGCCGAAGTTGGCAGACGACGATGTGGGTTTGACGGGCCTGCCATATTACGAACAACCGTAGACAGATCAAACTCCAGTACCCGCTCATACTGTGCATCAACCAGGTCATCCGCCCACAGACCGGTTTCCTTTGCATACCGCTCAACCAGTGCAACCTGTTCAGGCTCGCGACCGGTCAGTTTAATATAGTCAATGGTCTGTTCATCGATATAGAACATACCGGCAGAAGCACCGTATTCCGGTGTCATATTGGAGATCGTGGCACGGTCGCCAATCGACAGGGTCGCCGCGCCTTCACCAAAGAACTCCAGATAAGAAGAAACGACTTTCTCATTACGCAGGAACTCAGTAATAGCCAGCACCATATCAGTGGCGGTAATGCCCGGCTGACGCTTGCCAACCAGCTTAACACCGATAATGTCCGGCAGACGCATCATCGATGGACGTCCCAGCATCACGGTTTCAGCTTCCAGACCACCCACACCGATGGCGATAACACCCAGCGCATCCACATGCGGAGTGTGGCTGTCGGTACCGACACAGGTATCCGGGAAGGCAACGCCATCACGGGCCTGAATGACCGGAGACATCTTCTCCAGGTTGATCTGGTGCATAATACCGTTACCGGCAGGAATCACATCGACGTTATCGAACGCAGTTTTACACCACTCGATAAAGTGGAACCGGTCGTCGTTACGGCGATCTTCTATATCACGGTTTTTCTGAAAGGCATCCGGATCAAAGCCCGGCGCTTCAACGGCCAGCGAGTGGTCAACAATCAGTTGGGTCGGCACAACCGGATTAACCTTAGCGGGATCTCCCCCCTGATCAGCGATCGCATCCCGCAGACCCGCCAGGTCAACCAGCGCGGTCTGCCCCAGAATGTCATGACAGACAACACGGGCAGGATACCAGGGAAAGTCCAGATCCTGTTTACGTTCAATCAGCTGCTTCAGGGAATCGGTCAGCGCCTCGGGTTCACAGCGACGCACCAGCTGTTCTGCCAGTACCCGGGAGGTATAAGGCAGTGTTGCATAAGCACCGGGCTTAATCGCATCGACAGCCGCGCGGGTGTCGAAGTAATCCAGGCCGGTACCGCTTAAGGATTTACGGTATTCAGTGTTCATATAACACCTGTATTAGTCATTATCATATTCTGAGGGAAGGGATAACCCTTCCCTGCGTTGGCAGTGTGATTAAGGACGATCAGCGATATCGATCCACTCAGCACTGTCCGGACCGGTATAATCTGCAGACGGACGGATAATGCGGTTATTGGCACGCTGCTCCATCACATGGGCTGTCCAGCCTGCCGCCCGTGAACATACAAAGATCGGGGTAAACAGCTCTGTGGGAATCCCCATGAAGTTGTAAGCCGATGCATGGAAGAAGTCAGCGTTACAAAACAGCTTTTTCTCGCGCCACATCACCGCTTCAACCCGTTCGGAAACGGCGTACAGATACTCATCGCCAACCTGCTCAGAGAGCTTCTTGGACCACTCTTTGATGATCGCGTTACGCGGATCCGAATCACGGTAGATGGCATGACCGAAGCCCATGATCTTATCTTTACGCGCCAGCATCGCCATGATTTCAGCTTCAGCTTCTTCCGGTGAACGCCAGTCCTGGATCATCGCCATTGCCGCTTCGTTTGCACCGCCATGCAGAGGCCCGCGCAGGGAACCGATCGCCGCCGTTACACAGCTGTGAATATCAGATAGTGTTGAAGCACACACCCGGGCAGTGAAGGTAGAGGCATTAAATTCATGTTCAGCATAGAGAATCAGCGAGGCATGCATAACATCGACATGCAGCGGCTCAGGCTTCTTATCGTGCAACGTCCAGAGGAACTGTTCTCCGATAGAGTTGGCATCGGTTTCAACATCAATACGCTTGCCGTGGTGGCTGAAGTTGTACCAGTAGTTGATCATGCCCGGGAACACCGCCAGCATCCGGTCGATATGATCGTGCTGTTCGGTGAAATCCTGTTCGGTTTCCAGGTTACCCAGCATTGAACAGCCGGTCCGCATAACATCCATTGGATGAGCATCCGCAGGAATCTGTTCCAACACGGTTTTAAGGGCTTCGGGCAGTGCACGCATACTTTTCAGGCGAGCTTTATAGGCATTCAGCTCACCCTGATTGGGTAATTTGCCGTATAGCAACAGATAAGCGACCTCTTCAAACTGCGCCTTATCAGCCAGTTCTTTGATATCGTAACCACGGTATGTCAGACCGGCACCGCTCTGACCAACAGTACAGAGTGCAGTTTCACCAGCGGACTGACCACGCAGACCTGCACCACTTAATTTCTTCGCTTCTGCCATCCTATCTCTCCTTTCTGCTTCCGGGCGATGGGAATTGTGTTTGCCCGTTACAGTATTTTTAGTACTAACTGTTTTAAAATCTATCAACTGAATCGCTCCAGCGATGTTAGATTTAAAGCGTTATGAGCGCAGGATAGAGTAGGCAAAAATT
This sequence comes from Amphritea atlantica, assembly GCA_024397875.1. Lineage (NCBI taxonomy): Bacteria > Pseudomonadati > Pseudomonadota > Gammaproteobacteria > Oceanospirillales > Oceanospirillaceae > Amphritea > Amphritea atlantica. The sequence goes on along the minus strand of CP073344.1, from coordinate 1,774,350 downwards.
TGTGAGACAGCGGAGCTTACTGTTGTAAGCGAGCATATCGAGTAAATCTTTAACAACCTCTTACCAAGCGCAATAGCTTTAATTACTTGTTCTTGCCTTCCTGAAACAGCGCATCTAACTTCTGCTCAAAGTCGTGGTAGTTCAGGAAATCGTACAGATCCATGCGAGTCTGCATGGTATCGACAACCGCTTTCTGGTCGCCATCACGCAAAATCGCTTCGAATACGTTCAGCGCAGCCAGATTAGCGGCACGGAAAGCCGACAGCGGGTAAAGCACCATTGATACACCGTTCTCAGCCAGCTCGGCGGTATTGAACAGCGGGGTGGCACCAAACTCGGTAATATTGGCCAGCAGATGAGCGCCGTTAATACCCTCGGCAAACGCTTTATAATCGTCCAGGGTGTGAACCGCTTCAGCGAAGATACCGTCAGCACCGGCTTCCAGACAGGCCTGGGCACGATCGACTGCAGCGTTAAGACCTTCCATCTGGAAAGCATCGGTGCGCGCAATCAGGAAGAAATCATCGTCGGTCTTGGCATCTACTGCTGCTTTAACCCGGTCGACCATCTCTGCAGTCGATACAATCTCTTTGTTAGGACGATGACCGCAACGCTTCTGAGCCACCTGATCCTCGATGTGACAGCCTGCTGCACCGGCTTTAATGGTTTCCTTAATCGTGCGGGCAATATTGAATGCGCCGCCCCAGCCGGTATCAATATCAACAATCAGAGGGGTTTCGACGGCACTGGACACCCGACGCACATCTTCCAGCACATCATTCATGGTAGTCATACCCAGATCAGGCAGGCCATAAGAGGCGTTCGCGATACCACCGCCCGACAGGTAAACCGCTCGGTGACCTACGCGTTCCGCCATCATCGCGTGATACGCATTAACCGTTCCAACGATCTGCAGTGGATTTGTCTCTTCTAGTGCCTTGCGGAAACGCCCGCCAGCGGTCAGTTTGCTCATAGGTTATTCCCTCTCTTCTTTGTTCGTTGGGTTCAGACGTTCTTCAATATTGCGGCGCGCCCGACCTATATGCCGGCGCATCAACAGTTCTGCCAGCTCACCATCCCTTTCTTCGATCGCATCCAGGATGCGGTGGTGTTCCTTCAGGGCGCGCTGCGGACGTGATTTAGAAACGCTGAACTGATAACGGTACATACGTACCAGGTGATAAAGTTCGCCACCGAGCAGTTCAAACAGTTTGGTATTTTTACTGGACTGAACGATGCGGTAGTGAAAATCAAGGTCTCCCTCTTTCTGAAAATAGGCGCGACCATCAATTTCCTGAATATTGCGCTCATGCTGATACAGCAGTTCCCGCAGGCTGTTGATTTCATCTGTTGACATATTTTCTGCCGCCAGACGGCAAGCCATCCCTTCGAGGGCCTCACGGATACGGTAGATTTCCACCAGTTCCTCGGGCGTCAGAGAGACTACCCGGGCACCAACATGGGGGATACGGACAACCAGACGCAACCCTTCAAGCTGACGGATCGCTTCGCGCAAAGGCCCACGGCTGATACCGTAGGTTCGCGCCAGTTCCGGTTCACTGATCTTCTGTCCGGGTGGGATATCACCGCGAACAATTGCAGTAATCAACTGCCCGCTGACCCGGTCTGCCAGGGTGCGCACTTCGCTTGAGCTTTCGGATAATTCTATGATTTCTGCCATTACAACCTTCTCGATGGATTGTCGACAATCTTGTTATTTGGCTTACAATACAGAGCAACTAATTGATCGTCAACTATACTAAAGACAAAAAGTGTCGACATACTACAAAAGTATACGGGTATATACTGATTCAGATAACAGGCCTAAAAAAGCCCCGTTAAACGAGGCTTACAGTCTAGCTCAGGAGTTTCGATCAGGCGAGAAAACGGCTCAGTTCAGCATCCATAATGCGGGCGATCTGACGCGGTTTCTGAAATGGCAGCGAGTGATCGGTGCCTGGCACCATGAAGTAGTGCCAGTTGGGCAGGCGCTCAGCCAAGTCCCGCTGATACTGATGCATCAGATCGACACTGTGCCCGCCAATAAAACTGGTGACATCGCCCTGAGCCGCCACCAGTGATTCACGATCAAGGGTGTTAATCGCTTCAGTGACACAGTTCAGGGCATTGGCAAAACCCAGTGGCCTGGCGGCGAGTCGCTGGATTGTCAACAACTCAGCCTTGGGTGCCACTTTCCGGTTAGGTGAGATGGTGTCCAGAAACGCGCGTATTCCGGTTTCAGCCGAATCCCCTTTCAAATGTTCCGCTGCTTCACTGAATTGTAGCCGCAGGTTAACCGTAGATTCCCAGCTGGGGCGATCCAGCACCGCCGACTCTAACAGGTACTGCTTCTTTACCCGCTCATGATAGCGCTGCTTATACAGCAGTGAGACCATCCCCCCCATGGAGTAACCCGCCAGATCAAACTGCCACCAGCCAAGATGATCCACCAGCGCACTGAGATCGTTCACCAGTTCATGCACGGTAAACGAATACTCTGCGCCATCGGGATAGCGGGTATTACCGGTGCCGCGCTGATCCGGTATCAGGATCTCATCCCAGGCGGTGGTGAGCATACTAATGGCCGACCAGGTGTCCTCTCCGGCCACGCCGGCACCATGCAACATAACAATACGCCGGGGCTGGCCGTCACAGGGTTTCTTATAGAGCTGATAACTGACCTGCTGGTCGGAAAGATTCAGCTGGTGCTGAGTAATCTTGAAGGGGTGTTTAATCATCGATCCTACTAACTGCGCTCAGACGGTTATTAAAATACGCATAGTACCCTGCTGGGCAGGATAACTCTCGTAGTTGCAGAGAGATTATAGCGTGGTAATTTGTTGAGAAAACTGCACTATTCTGCCTCGCTTTCACTATCCTGGGCGGATACAATCACCTTTTACCCTAAACCATCCCGCTTAACGTTAAACCGGCAGATGGCAAAACAACGTCCTATATTAGCTAGCTGAAGATAGGCAAAAATTAAGGTTCTTCGGGTGTACAGACTTTATTCACTCCCTTATCTGCAGAATACCACCCTCTATTTCGAGCGCATCCGGCACCTTCCGGCACCGGTGTTTCTCGATAGCGGTAAACCTGCTGGCCGTTATGGGCGTTTCGATATTATCTCTGCAGCCCCGGATGCCCGACTCAGTTATCAGGACAACGTTACTCACCTGAGTACCGCATCCTCCTATGAGCAGCTGAGTGGCAACCCCTTCAGCCATCTGCAACAACTGTTTAACCGCTATCAACAGTGCTGCCCTGAGCCGCAGCAAGCCGAGCTGAAGGCATTGCCTTTCTGTGGAGGACTGCTGGGCTATTTTTCCTATGACCTGGGGCGCAGCCTGGAAACACTGCCAGATGAGACCATCGCCGATATAGATCTGCCGGATATGCAGGTGGGGATCTACAGCTGGGCAGTGGTAGTCGACCATGAGAACAATACCGCTCAACTGGTCACCACCCCCCTGATCGATAGCGACCAGGCCGACACGATTCTGCAACTGCTGAACAATGATGCGCTCACCCGCAGCGGCGATTTCATGCTGAGAGCCCCCTTTCAAAGCAATATGAGCGAAGCGGAATACTACAACTCGCTCAACCGGATCGATCAGTACATCCACTCCGGCGACTGTTATCAGGTTAATTTTGCCCAGCGTTTCAGCAGCACCTATCAAGGTGACCCCTGGAGTGGCTACAAGTTGATTAGGGAGCACGCCCCCACACCTTATTCGGCCTATATTGAAACCGCTGATGGTGCCATTCTGTCACACTCCCCTGAGCAGTTTCTTGAAGTGTGCGACAAGCGGGTCACGACAAAACCGATCAAGGGCACACGGCCGCGCGGCAACAACCCGGCACTGGACGCGCAGTTAAAACTCGAGCTGCATGACAGCGAGAAAGACCGGGCCGAAAACCTGATGATCGTCGATCTGATGCGCAACGATATCAGCAAAGTATGTGAACACGGTAGCGTCAGAGTGCCAAAACTGTTTGCGGTTGAGTCCTATGCCAATGTGCACCATCTGGTCAGCACCATCACCGGCCAGCTGGCAGCGACTCAGAGCCCGATCGACCTGCTGGAACACAGCTTCCCCGGCGGCTCGATCACCGGTGCGCCAAAGATCCGCGCCATGGAAATTATCGAAGAGCTGGAGCCGCACCGCCGCTCTGTTTATTGTGGTTCAATCGGCTACCTCAGTTTCTCTGGTCAAATGGATACCAGCATTGCTATCCGCACCCTGATCTGTCAGAACGGCCAGATACACTGCTGGGCCGGCGGCGGCATCGTCGCCGACTCCGAAACCGCCGATGAATATCAGGAAACCTACGACAAGGTGAATAACCTGTTGGCGCCGCTGGAACGGACCATCAAAAGCAGCGGCTAGACCGCTGCTTCGCAGCTCGATAGTGGTTAGATGCGACTGTGTCGCTTGCTAGAACAAACGCTGATTTAGTGGGCAGGAGAGACTAGGGGTAAGAAAACAGATCTGCCCTTTTTCTTTTATCCTAAGATCGAAACGGCGGCTAAGCACACTCAACTTAGAGCCATTCTCCCCCCCCCAAAAAAATATCTATGTTTTTTGTCAGGCATACTCTGATAGCTCTTTTACCAGCCACTCTCTGAAAAGAGTGACTTTTCGTAAATTTTCGCTAACAGGCGATACCAATAAATAATACGTAAGACCAGGTAATGAGCAACCATCATCCAAGGCTTTCAACCAACCTTGCTGCAAGGCCATTTTAGCTAATACCGAGCTCACAAGAGCTATCCCCTGACCGGCTAAAGCGGCTTGAACAACATGATCTTCCTGATCAAAGTAACGTATCTTTGGGTCGGATATATTGGAGTTAAATGTTTGTAGCCACGTTTCCCAGTTTATCGACGGTAAGTTTTTGTTCTTCCATCGGGTCTCAATAAAAGTGGCATCAGTAAAATACTGACAACTATTTAAATAGTCCTCCGTCGCATAGCCAGTAAAACGCTCGGTCACCAGCTTTACAGAATTTGTATTTTTCTCCTCATCACTGCCATACCTGATTGCGAGATCAATACGACGATCTCGCTTGATATCGGCAAGCTCTTCTCCGGTTTTTATCTCAACCTGAATATCCGGGTGTTCTTTATAAAACCTTGCCAGATTGGGAACCAGCCACATTGATGCAAAAGACGTGGTTGTGGCAATCCTCAATACAGACTGCGCATTAGATATTTCTTCAAATGCAGCTGATATCTGCTGCAACGCCTGATGGGCAACATGTGCAAGCCTGGCGCCTTCGTGAGTCAGGATTATTGAACGGGTTTTTCGCTCGAACAGCAAAACCCCCAGCCGATCTTCTAAGCTTGAGATTTGGTGTGATATTGCTGTTGGAGTGACATTTAGCTCCCCAGCGGCAGCCTTAAAACTACCTAAGCGTGCAGCAGCTTCAAACCCCCTAATCTGATTCAGTTGAGGTAAGCGAGAAAACATAGACTTACTCATAGATGAAATTGGCTCATCTATAAGTAAATTTTTACCATTTGTCAACAAACCCGGTCTATCAAATAATCCTCCACACAGCGTAATTCATAACGGACCAAGGAGAATCTTATGACCGTCTTACTTCACATTGATGCGAGCGCACGCAAAGAACGTTCTATTTCGAGGGCTCTGGGCGAGACATTCAAGCATCAATGGCTCTCGTCAAAACCCGCGGATAAGTTTATCTATAGAGATATTGGCAGCACACCGCCAGACTTTATATCTGAAAGCTGGATTGCCGCTGTCTTCACCCCCGAAGGAAAAAGAACAGATGAGCAGAACTTATTATTAGCCTTGTCTGATGTGTTAATTGAGGAGCTAACTGAGGCAGACGTCATTGCCATATCCACTCCGATGTACAACTACGGTATGCCTGCATCACTGAAAGCATGGATTGACCAGGTTGTCAGAGTCAACAAGACCTTTACCTTTGATCTGAACCGTGGTGATTTTCCATTAGAGCCGACCCTGTCAGGCAAGTCCCTCGTGCTTTTGACATCTTGTGGGGAATTTGGATTTGGAGAAAACGGAACACGAGAAGATATGAATCATTTAGGGCCCCATATTCAAACAGTCAGTAAATATCTTGGAGTAGATGAAGTATATGAAATCAGTGTTGAATACCAAGAGTTTGGTGATAACCGGCATAAGCGGTCTATTGAAAGCGCTTATGAGTCCATTCCTGGAATGATCAAAAGCATTGCGACGAATACTTGATGCCACCCAGGAAATAACCCTGACTAACTGACAGGATTAAATGTAATCCGTTAAGCGTTTTTCAAACTCAATCATAAAGTGGATCAGGGCTGCCATCCCGTTTCTGAGAGGTAGATTCGCTTAAGTGCGGGCAGCCACTCCCTTCGGCGCTTTCATAATCTGGCGATGGTTAAAACCAACTCGACTATACTTTAGTTTCCACCATGACCCGGATACAGAATAGGAGGATCTGTCATGTTGAAACGTACACTTATGCTTGCAGCTGTAGCCGCTACGCTATCCATGCAGGCTTTTGCAGGTCACTGCCCGATGGACGCCAAAGCGATCGATAATGCTCTCCCGCGCAGTAATCTTAATGAAATGGAGAAGGCCGAGATACAGGCTCTGCGTGATGAAGGTATGCGCCTTCACGAAAATGGCGACCACCGTATGTCAGAAAAGAAAATGGCGACTGCCATGCGTAAGTTACTTGACTCAAGCCTGGAGTAAGCTTAATTCTGTCTCAACAGTCTCTGAAGTGATGTGATGGACGCCCTCCCAACGGTCGGCGTCCAGATCGGCAAATATCGCAGCGACGTAAGCGAGCTTAGCTCGCTATTGATAAGCGTTGCCTAAACAGCTGTTCTGCCTGGCGCTCATTGCCCGTCTATATTTCTGTAAGGTATTACTCTGACCCCAGATATCGTAAAAAACCTACCCTTCTTAACTTGCCCCTGCTGCGGCTTTACGCTCTCGCTCATACTCTTCATATGATGTGTTGGAACGCTCTACACATTCCTGATACTGAGCAGAAGGAACACTGTTACATTCCTGGCGATTGTTAAGCTGGATATTGTCGTATACAGCTTTATTACTACAGCCAGCCATCAAAAAAATTATTACAGGCGCAATCCAAATCTTGTTCACGGTTTATCTCTCCTACCTAGCATAACATTAAAAGGGTCAGAGCCCTTTAATGCAATGGTTATCAAATTTCACCTGCATACCACGCAATTAACGTTGCTGAGCCAATTAAGAAAAGTAACCCGACGACAGAAACCATGAACTGCTGGAATGAGCTTGCCTGTTCGTGCTCATTGATACTTTCTTCGGGGTGATGGCCCAGGCTCAAAATCCTGCATATTGGCCAACCGACATACCATGCGATTACCTCAAAAAACATTTCCCAAATCAACCAAAGAAGGGCTCGTATCACTACCCCGATTAATCGTAAAAATACTTTGAAGAATCCCTCAACGACTTCTTCCATAAATGATCACTTTAAGACACAGTCGTGGTAGAGCACCCCGTTACCGAGGCGACCCCACACAGATCCGGACGTGCGGAATTACCGCATCCGGCTCTTCAATAATATCCTTGCCCGTGTAAAACACAGACCCTCAGTACCAGTCCACGGCTAGCAATCTTTTACTCACTCGCATGGGCTGGATTCCAAAATATCTTAGCATCTCTTTCATCCCTGACCACGTGTAACTTTTCCGACCACTTCGTCGGTTTAACCAGATATATAAACTATTGAGTATGTGACCGTAGATCCGCCCCACACTCAAGCTGTTGTCCGGTAACCCAAAGTAGTTCCTGAATCCGATAATCTTGCGCTTTAGTTGTGGCATCCAGTGATCCAGTCGCCGATGGCGATTGTCTTTAATCCACGCATAAAAGGTTTGCAAGGCCGTCTTATGTTTCTTCGGGGCGGTCTTTCGTCTGAGCCGCGGCTCGCCTTTAAAATCCATTTCCCAGTAGAAACGAAAACCCAGAAACTCAAAGTGCCGTTGTTGTCCAGGGTGAAAGCGACTAAAGCGTTTAATCGAGGTCTTCTCCGGCGCAACGTCCAGGTTGAAGGTTCTCAGCCTGGGAGCCAGTTGCTCATAGAAGGCTCGCGCTTCGTCTTGATATTGAAATGCCACCACAAAGTCATCCGCATAACGGATGAGCATTGCCCTGCCTTCAAGCTTGGGTTTGATCTTCTTCTCGAACCACAGATCTAAAGCATAGTGAAGGTAGATATTTGCCAGCACGGGACTGATCACGCCGCCTTGCGGCGTGCCTGAAGCAGGCTTGTGATAGCGCCCGTCGGGCTCTTTAATTCTGGCCTTCAGCCATTGATTAATGAGATTGAGAAGCGGCTTGTCATCAATACGCTGCTTTAACATGCGCATCAGCCAAGTGTGATCCATATGATCGAAGAAACCTTTAATGTCTGCTTCGACAATATACCCGTAGCCTTTAAATTGAAGGTTCAATTGCAAACTGTGTATGGCCTGATGCGCACTTTTATGCGGGCGATAGCCATAACTGTTCGGCAGAAAGTCGTGCTCCTAGATACTTTGCAGTAGCTCCGAGACACTTTGCTGCACCACTTTATCTGCAACGCTGGGCAAGCCTAATGGCCGTTCTTTGCCATTCGCTTTGGGGATGTACACACGCTTGATGTCATCAACTCGATACTGCCTGGATTTAAGTTGCTGCGCCAGCATGTGGATATTTTCGGGTAATCGGTGCTCAAATTGTTGCGTCGTAACGCCGTCAATACCCGCAGCCGATTGTTTATTGAGGTGTGCCCAGGCACGATACAGCGCGTCGGCTTTCAGCTGTCCATAAAGATTCTGAAATCGATGCTTCGTGTGGGTGTGTGCTTTAAATGCTATGGCGTTTAAGGCAGTTGTCATAGTGTCTCCAGCCCTACGTTGTCCGGACTATGTATCTGTTAAACGCCGTGATATTACTGTCAGCCCCTTCGCTATGTAGACGGCTTTCCCGCCCTCAAACTACTATGAGCTGATCCGACTTCCGGGATGCCTTCGTTCGCCTCGTATTTTACTCAGCAGCCCTACCCATTTCCGTTGGGAGCACGTCCGGATCTCACAAGTTCCTGTCATAACTCTTTATACATGCCACGGTTTGATCACTCCGCCAGTTCGCCACAATCTCGCCTAATCGGTTGCTTTGCTTGGACTTCGACTGCGTTATAAGTCTGGTCAACTGAGACTCGCTATTTTCGGAGCAATACCAACACTTCAGGGGCACGGCACCCCCTATGGCCTACATAATTCTCTGTCTACGCTTCACGATGGTTGTTCGCCTGATTGCGCCCTCACGCTGAAAAGTGACTCACTAATCTCAAACTCCGCACACCGTGCAAGACTCGATACGGGTGGCAGGCTACACCTTACCCGACAGGGACTTTCACCCTGCAAGTTGTGACAAGCTTCGCTTGTCGCACTAACGCTTCAATCAGCCGACGCGTCAGCGGTCGGCTATATTGATATGCTAAGTTCTATTTCCATTGGTTGATATACCAGACCTGCTGATTCGCTTACTTCACCTTTACACTTAAAGCCGTACTTCCGGTATGCAGGTACTGAAGGTAAAGAAGCTTTGACGGTTACACACTCAACCCTGGCATAACTCAGTGCCGAAAAAAGTAACTTTCTGCCGATTCCCTTCTGTTGCTGCTCAGGATCAACAAACAACATGGCAACGTGACGGCCTTCTTTCAACTCGATGATACCCTCAATCTTCCCTTCATATTCAGCGACAAGCATCAGGTTATCTTCGTGCATCCTATTGCGAAAGGCATCGACTTGTGCAATTTTTGTGAAAGTAGAAACCCCTTCCGCAGACAGCGCTTCTGCAACTGACTTTGAAAATGCAGCCATACAGATTGAGCTGACGGCTTTAAGATCCTTCTCTTCCAACTTCCTGATAATCACGCATACCTCCAGAAACTTAACGCAGCGCTCACCGGTCGAGTGAAACGAGTTCCAGCATGCAATGATGACGTATATTGCGATGTTTGTTTTTATTTGTTTTTAAAAAAATTCTCATTTTGATGCTTAGGTTTCATTGCCATTTCTTCCATGTGACGTTTCTGCTCTTCTTTTAGCGCCTTTGTATGTGCTCTGCAGACACTGCAATACCTGGCGCAGGAATTAATAGTTTTACCCAATTCCTCATACCAATACTTTTGGTCAACCGCAGCCCAGGTTTGCTTCTTCCCGCAATCAGCGCATTCAAACTCTTCATCATAGTAATAGTCGGGTGGAGAAGAGTAAGTGTTGTCGTTCATTCCCCACTTATCTTTATCGACTTCAACCCTTACTTTAGGTTTGGTTCTACTCATCTTTCATTACTCTGAATGAGACACACAATGATCGGCACAGCTAAAAATGAAAGTTGAGACCGAAAGCCGGAGCTTACATTTTTCCGACTGCTGCGGTTTGTTATGCATTCATGACCTCAATGAACCACTTTGGCTGCATTTGATCGAAGTCCGTCCGGATGTTGGAAGGCAGGTAGCTTGCTGAATCTAAGACAACCTCTTGACCATCCAGACGTTTAAAAACAACCCAATGCCAGAAATTTTTGCCACTTTCCTGATGGTACTTGATGGATAGTAGTGCCAGATCTGGCAGAGTACCCCATGATTCAAAAGGAATTTCATCGGGAGATGTTTCAACTCCAGAACTGGACAACATTTCCCTGACATATTGGGTATCGGACCAAAGCGATTTATTTTCAGCATAGATACCCATAGCGTTAGCAACGGTCTTCATGTCCGAGTAGGTTTTGCCCAGAACATTGGCCACTGACGCAATTCCGCAGCCTGTAGCTTCTTCCTGTATTATGGGCTTTAGCACTGCTTTCTCCTTATTGAATTACGCTACCTCAACGGAAACGAAAGCAGCCCGAAGCGACGCTTTTGGCCTCCTGTGAGCCCTTTGTTAGGCTTTTAGTTAATTCTCGTCCAAAACGTCATGTTTACAGACTCTTTGTCGATAAGTTCTAGATATTCTAGAGCCACAGTGTTACTCAGCCACTGCTGGCAATACTCCTCTGCCTTCTCTTGTGAACGGGCGATCGCCACATCCGCATACATACCATCTTCGCCACGAACCAGAAAATGAAGAACAAGCTCATCTTGCTGACTAAGAAACTCTTTCTCTACGTTATTAGATAGTTCTACTAACCAGGCTTCTGTCACGCCGCCTTTAAGTCTGAAAGTCGCGAACTCCATGCCGCCAATGCTATCAATGTTGCCATTCTTTATCATGTTAGTGCCTCAGTTATTGGTTGAATGCCAACTGTAAGGCTTTGCCACTGACACCATTGTGTCAGTTAAATTTTGTTTTTAGACTCAATATATGCCGATAGAGAAACGCCTTCAGGTAAGGGAGTGGCATGTTCACAAAGATCTAGCTTAGTTATACGGTCGACCCTGAAATCTCTGTAGTCGCCGCGCAGATCGCACCAACTACCTAGAGTCCATCGGCCTCCCCAATAAAATAGCCCCAAAGGAAATACAGTTCTCGACGTCACAATCTCTGAAAGCGAGTTATAACCGATTTTCAGCCAACACTTTTTCACTATAGCTGAATGAGCTTTTCCCCAAACTTGATACGCTTCAGAATCACGATGGCTTGCCGGTACTCTAACCACTCGATCCTCATCAGGAATCAGCTTTGATGCCTTTGGCAATACAGCTTCGATCTTTGACAGCAGAGAGTGCGCTGAAGTAGCAAGATGTTTCCCAGTTAAAGATGCTGTGAAGCTAACCCCTGTGATGAGCGCCTCCAGCTCACCCGAAGATAGTTGTATAGGCGGTAACTCAAACCCCTCTGACAACCGGTACCCGACACCTGGCTCGCCATATATTGGTATTCCAGATAAAGATAAATCATCAATATAGCGATATATAGTTCTTTCAGACACCAGCAATTTCTCAGCTAAGTGTTTTGCGGTAATGGGCTGGTGCTTGCGCAGAATATTAGTTAATTGAAAAAGTCTGTCTGATTTTCGCACACTCTAACCATTCCTCTCCAGAGGCCTAACATGTTAATAGCTGGCAGGCGCATATGTATGCCAGGCAACATTTATACAAGGCATGATAACTATCAGATCTTAAAGAGGAAATTATGAACATCGCGATCTCCTTTAAGACAAAAACGAGAATACACATATGCATTCTTTACCCGGCTTACTATCCTTCCGGCGCTTTCTACCTATCCCTTTGCTTTTCTTCTGCTTTGCAAAATATCTGAGAAGCAAAACGAGCCTTTATCTAACGATAAAACGAGCATAACCCTTGGATAGGACAAAATAAACTATAAATATGTACACGGAAGCGCCAGTCCTCCGAATCAATGTGAATCAATAGGATCAGAGCAATTGGTTTTATTCTCACTATAGAAATACACAACATGATGACAAAGCGTCGCGTAGCGACACCCGAACTACGAGCAAGCCACGCTTTTTGTGACGTTCAACAACGAGCTAGGCTTCTAAGCTTTCCCTAGCGAGTCGCGTAGCGACGTTCTGGCAAGTGGCGAAGCCACGTCTGACCACTAGCGCTGCTTTTAACATTCAAGGTACTGATACATATAACCAATTATGATGCAGGAGAATCTGGATAAACACTTGCGGATCACTCAACTGTGTCAAATGGAGGTATGATTTCACCGCAAACCCCGTGGGATTAAATCCCATGTAAGTCACGCTTATTTCATCTCCGGGCTCCCAGGGGCCAGTCGCTTCAGTATGAATGATCTGCGCTCGTCTGGCGGCGGATAAAACCCCGAGCTGGGTAGCATGAGCAAGGTATTCCTGCGCGGCATTGGTCCACTGTTCCTCTATGTTTTTGGCGTTGTGCTGGAAGATGGCATGAGTGATCTCATGGGCTAAAGCGCCAACATAGTGCTCTTCGTCAAAGGGCATGTGATACATCTGCGGCGATTGGCTGCTGTGGAATATTGCAGGCAATGACATCATCAGAATACGGTCACTCTGGCGGTCATAACTTCCAACTGCCGTATAACCATCCCGGTTAATGATCTCTTCAATAATCTCTATCTCTATGGGTCTGTTCGGCTGCAACTTATACCGCCCAAGAAACCCGGTCGCCCTGTCAGCCGCATCACAAACATAATCGACCATACTGTCATTGGGTGCGGATATAAGAATCTCCGGTATCGCCTCACAGCGATACTGACTTGCCTCGACCATAGCCACCCAAAATGCAGGAACGATAACGCAACCATAACCAAAACAATAACCTAAACAAAGTATCGATATCTGGAAAATCTTCAGTTGACACGTTTTCATATACTCATGTCCATTGCTAACAACACGTTACGCATTTACACAGCCCATCAAGGAGATAGCCGGCCTGCTTTTCTGTCTCAATCAATATCATCCTTGCACCTGATATGCGCAAAATAATAGAGAAAAGACCTATCTTTCAGTGCTGCTCCTCTGCGCTCTCGGTGTACTCTGTGGTAAAAATCCCCTGAAACCGTACACCTTTGACGCATGGGTTAAACCTATCGCTACGAGTACTCGCCACTCCCGCAGACCTACTAACGTTAGTCCATTAAAATTGCTCTGTCCTGAGGCGGCTCTTCAGTTTTTTTCTAGCCAGCGGCGCAGCCACATATGGCCACTCGCTTACCGGCCTGCTTTTGTGCAGCAGGCAACTATACTGATCCATGAGGCTTGTTTAACCGCAACCAACCATCTGAACCGGCCTGTGGCCTGAAAGGATCTGTTATGACATTTGTAGTCACTGAGCCCTGCATCAAGTGCAAATATACCGACTGCGTTGAGGTCTGTCCGGTGGACTGCTTCTACGAAGGCCCCAACTTTCTGGTGATTAGCCCCGAAGAGTGTATCGATTGCGCCCTGTGTGCACCGGAGTGCCCGGTCGATGCCATTATGGAAGAGGAGGACGTACCCGCCGATCAACAGGATTTCATTCAACTCAATGCCGAACTGGCGCAACAATGGCCCAATATCGCCACAAAGAAACCCAGTCTGCCGGATGCGAAGCAGTGGGATATGATCACCCCTAAGAAGCATTTGCTGGAGCGCTAAACAGTCATTCACCCTCCCCTTAGTCTAATTTGCGACTGACGCGGACCGGCGAACTATACTGAGAGCGTAAACGGCAAAAGCGAGGCGGCGAGATGATTCCCGAATCCCATAGGGTATTACCCACTCAATACTGGCATACACTGGATGACGGTCGTATCCAGTGTGATGTGTGTCCTCGTGCCTGCAAACTGCGTGAAGGCCAGCGTGGATTATGTTTTGTGCGCGGCCGTGAGGACGACCAGATAATGCTATACACCTGGGGGCGCTCCAGCGGATTCTGCATCGATCCGGTAGAGAAAAAGCCGCTCAATCACTTCCTGCCGGGACAACCGATACTCTCCTTCGGTACTGCCGGCTGTAACCTGGCCTGCAAATTCTGCCAGAACTGGGACATGAGTAAATCCAGGGAGATGGACACTCTGGCCGATCAGGCCCTGCCCGAGGAACTGGCGGCCACTGCCAAGCAGTTGGGCTGTATCGGCATTGCTTACACCTATAACGATCCGGTGATCTTTATGGAATACGCCATGGATGTCGCCGATGCCTGCCATGAACTGGGCTTAAAGAGTGTTGCGGTCACCGCCGGATACATCTGTGCCGAGCCGCGCGCAGAGTTCTACCGCCATATGGATGCCGCCAATGTCGACCTGAAGGGCTTTACCGAGAGGTTCTATAAAAAGATCTGTGGCGGAGAACTCGCTGCCGTACTGGAAACCCTCGAATACCTGAAGCACGAAACCGATGTCTGGTTCGAAATCACTAACCTGCTGATTCCCGGTGAGAACGACTCCAGCGCCGAAATCGATGCCATGACCCAGTGGGTGGTGGAGCACCTTGGCCCCGATGTGCCCATGCATTTTTCCGCCTTTCACCCCGACTGGAAAATGCTCGATAAACCCCATACCCCACCAGAAACCCTTACCCGGGCACGCGACATCGCCCTGGCGAACGGCGTTCGTTACCCCTATACCGGCAATGTCTACGACACTAAGGGGGAGAGCACCTACTGCCACAATTGCGGTGCGACGCTGATTGAGCGCTGCTGGTACACGCTTGGCCATTGGGGTCTCACCGATGATGGCCGCTGCCAGCAATGCCATACCCCTCTGCCAGGGGTCTTCAACGGCCCGCCAGGCACCTGGGGACCAAAACGGCAGATGGTGCGCATGCACCACCGTTCAACCCGCTGAATATTGGGGCAGTTACGGAGTATTGCCGGCTATCCACATGCTTAACTAATTCTTTTTAACCAGGCCCTTTTAACTAATCTCTTCTAATAAGCACAACCAGCACGATGAAATCGTACAGCCCATGGGTAATAATCGGCACTAACAGGTTGTCACAGATGAGCAGCAGGCAACCCAGGTAGATACCGATCAGCGTTGCACTGATGACGTAAGCCAGCGAGAGGCTATGTACCAGACCGAACAATAGTGCCGCGATCAAAACACCGGCCAGAGGGCCAAAGTGAACCGCAAGGGACATTTGTATCACGCCGCGAAACAGCACTTCCTCACCCAGACCGGCGACACCGGCCACCAGCGCCAGATCCAGTAGTGAGGCATCACTGAAGAGCCGGATGATGTGCGCGCGACTTAAGCGAAACAAATCCTTAACGGGCGGGTATTCGAGAAAACCCGCACACAGCACCAGCAGCAATATCGGCAATGTCGCCAGTACGCCCTGGCTAACGCCGCGCCAGCTCAGCTGGAATTGCGCAAATGCTGGCGTATCCAGTAGCCACCCCAGCCCCAGAGCAATGCCAACCAGCCCTCCTTCGAACACCAGCGCCAGATACACCATCCGATAACCGCTTATGCGCTGTTTTCCTGACGCCATAACGCCACCCTGTTCTGTTGTTATTTAACCCCGGAATATCCTCCCCGTACCATTATCAGCCTAGTCGAGGCCAGCAGATAACAGGGTGAATTCTGCGCAGTCAATCCATATAGGACTATACTGGTACTGTATAAATAAAAAGGAAATACCCGATGTTGCGCATCAGCAAGTTTACTGACTATGGCACCGTGATCCTGGCCCTCATGGCACATAACCCGGCGTCCACCCACAGCGCCGCCAGTGTCGCACGACAGGTTGGCCTGCCCGGCAGTACCGTCAGTAAGCTGCTGAAGATGATGAGCCGTAGCGGTTTGCTGACATCCTGCCGCGGCAAACAGGGTGGCTACACCCTGGCAAAGGCACCGCAGGAAATCTCTCTGGCAGAGGTGGTCGAGGCGCTGGAAGGCCCGATAGGCGTGACGGAGTGCAGCCGCCAGAACGGCTTGTGCCAGTTAGAGTCCCACTGCGCGATTCGTCGCCAATGGCAGGGGGTCAATGGCGTCATCCTCAACGCGCTGCAACACGTCAGTCTGGCGGCTCTGCTGCACCCGCCAGTCATGACAAAGGCCGATGCCATTAACACAAACGCAGGCACAGCGGCCTGCACGGCAGAGAGTATTTAAGTTTGAACATATAAGCCCCTGAAAAGGGAGGAGTGCCCACATGGCTAAGTCAACGCCGCCACTCGAGCGAATGCTGGAACGCGGCTATAGTCAGGGATTCGTGACCGACATAGATAGCGACAGCCTGCCGCCGGGCCTCAGCGAGGCGGTTATCCGGCAGATCGTGGCGAAGAAAAACGAGCCAGAGTTCTTGCTGCAATGGCGCCTGCAGGCCTACCGCCACTGGCTGACCATGCCGCTGCCTACCTGGTCCCGTGTCCACTATGCACCCATCGATTACAACACCATCAGCTACTATTCAGCGCCCAAATCACGTCCCGATGGTCCGCAAAGTCTCGATGAAGTCGATCCGGAAATTCTACGTACCTATGAACGTCTGGGCGTGCCCCTGCACGAGCGTGCGCGGCTCGCAGGCGTCGCGGTAGATGCTGTGTTTGACAGCGTTTCAGTGGCAACCACCTTTCAGAAGGAGCTGGCCGACAAAGGCATTATATTCTGTTCCTTTTCCGAGGCTGTACAAAAGCACCCGGCGCTGGTGCAACGCTATCTGGGGTCCGTCGTCCCCTACACCGACAACTTCTATGCCGCCCTCAATGCCGCTGTGTTCAGTGACGGTTCCTTCTGCTACATCCCCAAGGGCGTGCGCTGCCCGATGGAGCTATCGACCTATTTCCGTATCAACGCCGCCAACACCGGTCAGTTTGAGCGCACCCTGATCATTGCCGAGGATGACAGCTTCGTCAGCTATCTCGAAGGCTGTACCGCGCCGATGCGCGATGACAACCAGTTGCATGCCGCCGTGGTTGAACTGGTGGCGCTGGAAAATGCCGAAATCAAGTATGCCACCGTGCAGAACTGGTATCCCGGCGATCAGGACGGCAATGGCGGGATATTTAATTTCGTCACCAAGCGCGGTCTCTGTGCCGGAGCCCACAGCAAGATTTCCTGGACCCAGGTGGAAACCGGCTCGGCCATTACCTGGAAATACCCCAGTGTCATCCTCAAGGGTGATTATTCAGTCGGTGAGTTCTATTCCGTCGCCCTGACAAATAACTACCAGCAGGCTGATACCGGCACCAAGATGACTCATCTCGGTAAGCACACCCGCAGCACGATTATCTCCAAAGGGATCTCAGCCGGTCACGGGCAAAACTGCTACCGGGGACTGGTCAAAGTCGGACCCAAAGCACTGGATTCACGCAACCATAGCCAGTGTGACTCCCTGCTGCTCGGCGATGCCTGCGGTGCTCATACCCTGCCCTATATTGAGGTCAGACACCCGATGGCTCAGGTAGAACATGAAGCCACGACCACCAAGATCAGCGATACCCAGTTGTACTACTGCCAACAACGCGGCATCGACACCGAAACAGCCGTCGCCATGCTGGTGAGCGGGTTCTGTAAAGAGGTGTTTCATAAATTACCCATGGAGTTTGCCGTCGAGGCCCAGGCGCTGATGGAAGTCAGCCTGGAGGGCGCGATCGGCTAGCGGAGGTTCAACATGATGACTGAACACAAGAAAGACAACTGGCTCAAAGCATTGCTTAAGGCTGTATGGCGTTTATGGCGGCGCCTCAGAGAATACCTGTTGCCCAACATCGATAATACTGCGGGGGACCCATCATGCTGAGTATCAGAAACCTCGGAGTACGCATCGATAACAAGCCGATTCTGCAGGGTATCAACCTGGAGGTCGCCGCAGGTGAGGTGCATGCCATCATGGGTCCCAACGGCTCGGGTAAAAGCACGCTGGCCCAGACGCTGGCGGGTCATCCTGATTATCAGGTCAGCCAGGGGCAGGTGTTGTATCAGGGCAAGGACCTGCTATCGCTGAATGTCGAACAGCGTGCCGCCGCAGGTATCTTCCTGGCCTTTCAGTACCCCGTTGAGATTCCCGGGGTCAGCAATATCCAGTTCCTCAAGAGTGCGCTTAACTGCCAGCGCAAGCTGCGTGGCGAGAGCGAACTCGATGCCCTGGATTTTCTGACTGACGTGAAACAGAAAATGCAGCAGATGCAGATGGATGAGGCGCTGCTTTACCGGGGCACCAACGAAGGTTTTTCCGGCGGGGAAAAGAAATCCAATGAAATACTGCAATTACTGGTGCTGCAGCCCCAACTGGCGATACTCGATGAAACCGACTCGGGGCTCGACATCGACGCCCTGAAGCGGGTCGCAGCCGGCGTCAATGCCTTCCGCAGTCCGGATCGCGCGCTGATACTGGTCACCCATTACCAGCGATTGCTGCAATATCTGGTACCGGACCGCGTTCATGTGCTGCAAAATGGCCGCATCATTCGTTCCGGCGGCGCAGAACTCGCCCTCGAGCTGGAACGACAAGGCTATGCCCCGCCCGCCGACCCGCGGGCTGAACAGCCGGAGGTGTCCGATGACAATGGCTAAGCGGTTCGACGAGCTGCATGCCTATGCAGCGCCTGCCAGCTCAGGCTGGCCCTGGCTGAATGCCTTCCGGGAACAGGCGCAACAAGCATTTGCAGCACAGGAGTTGCCGACGCTGCAGCAGGAAACATGGAAGTACACCAACATCAGGACACTCAGCGAAACGGCATTCTCTGACGCCCCGCCCCCTGCGGGAGACGAACAGGCGGAGGCAAAAAACGCCCGGCAAACGCAGGCTCTCAGTCTGCCCGGTCACCGTCTGACGTTCATCGCCGGTCATTTCCAGCCACAGCTGTCTCAGCTGGGAGACCTCAGCGGCGGCGCCAGACTGATGTCACTGAAGCAGGCTCTCGAGCAGGAACAGACCCTGATTGAGGCCCATCTTGGCGGTGCCGTGGAGTATTCCGGGCAGCCATTCGCGGCGTTGAACTCGGCCAGGTTTGAAGACGGGGTGTTGCTCTACCTGCCGCCTGGATGCCAGCTGAGTCAGCCGATCCACTGTCTGTTCTACACCCCGTCAGGGCACCACTCACATGCCTGCTATCCGCGTCTGCTGATTGTGCTGGAGGCGGGCGCAGAGGCTCAGCTGGTCGAAGAGTATCTGGGCAGCACCGCGCCGCAGGCCAACACCGCCGCGCAGTTCACCTGTCCGCTGAGCGAAATCATGCTGGCACGCGATACCCGGCTGCTGCACTGTAAAGTGTTACGTGAGTCGCCACAAGGGCACCATATCGCCGGCGTTCACGTCACTCAGGCAGCGCAGAGTCACTTTCACAGCATCAGCGTGACACTCGGCGGAGGCATCAGCCGCAATGACGTCCAGATCAGTCTCAGCGACGACGGCGCTCAGGCCCGGCTGGACGGACTCTATCTTCTTGCCGGGCGACAACACCTCGACAACCATTTGCGCATCGACCACCTGCAACCCGGTGGCCGCAGTGACGTACTCTACAAGGGCATTATTAACGACCGGGCCCATGGCGTCTTCAACGGCATGGCGATAGTCCATCCGGGTGCGCAGCAAAGTGATGCCCGGCAGATCAATAAAAACCTGCTGCTGTCTGAAAACGCCGAGATCGACACTAAACCCGAATTGCAGATAGACGCCGACGATGTTAAGTGCTCCCACGGTGCCACCGTCGGCCAACTGGATAAGGATGCGCTGTTCTACCTGAGCAGTCGCGGACTGGACCGGCAGACCGCCCGCGCCCTGCTGACCACCGCCTTTGCCCATGAAACACTCACGCATCTGCCGCAGGGCCCACTGCGTGAACAACTCACGGCTCTGACCGGTGCAACCCTGACGCGTCAGGCTGGCGACCAGCGGACGTCGGATACCGCGCCGCTATGGTGATCAGCATGAACAAATCCATCCCCCTCACCACTGCTTCGCCTCCAGGCCCCCGGGACAACAACTCGCGGTTTGACGTTAACGACCTGCGCAGTCAGTTCCCCATTCTCGAGCGCCGCATACAGGGTCACCCCCTCGCCTATCTCGATAACGCGGCCACCAGCCAGAAGCCCAGAGCGGTGATCGACTGTATCCAGCGATACTATCTGCACACTAATGCCAACGTGCACCGTGGGGTCTACCAGCTCAGTGAGGAAGCCACCCGCGCCTATGAAACATCCCGCGACAAGGTGCAGCAGTTCATCAATGCTCGCGAGCGCGCGGAGATCATCTTCGTCAAAGGCACCACCGAAGCCATTAACCTGGTCGCCCACAGCTATGCCAAACCCTTGCTCAGGCCGGGAGATGAGATACTCATCAGTACCATGGAGCATCACTCCAATATCGTGCCCTGGCAGATCATCTGCAACCAGACCGGCGCCCAGCTGCGGGTCATACCGATCAGCGATGTCGGGGAAATAGACATGCAGGCGTTCGGGGCTCTGCTCAGCCCCACCTGCCGGATGCTGTCCCTCACCCATGTGTCCAACACATTGGGCACCATCACTCCGATAAAGCAGATGATCAGCCGCGCACACCAGCACGGCATCCCGGTGCTGATCGATGGCGCGCAGGCGGTGCCGCACCTGACGGTTGACGTGCAGGCGCTGGATGCCGACTTCTATGCCTTTTCCGGCCATAAGGTCTACGGCCCGACCGGTACCGGCGTGCTGTACGGCAAACGCGAGATACTGGAGCAGATGCAGCCCTATCAGGGCGGCGGCGACATGATAAGCCAGGTAACGTTTGAGCACACCGAATACAACGAGCTGCCCTATCGCTTCGAAGCCGGCACGCCCAACATTGCCGGTGTGGTCGGCCTGGGCTGCGCGCTCGATTACATCCAGGCCATCGGGCTAGCACAGATCGGTCGCCATGAGCAGGCGTTGCTGGCGTACGCCAGCGAGGCGTTATCCGCCATCGAAGGCCTGCGTCTGATCGGCACCGCCAGCGACAAGGCTGGCATCCTGTCGTTTGTCATGGATGCCGCCCATGCCCACGATATCAGCACCGTACTGGATCAGGCGGGGGTAGCGATCCGTGCGGGACATCACTGCACCATGCCGTTGATGTCTCGTTTGGGGGTTGCCGCCACCGCCCGCGCTTCGCTGGCGTTGTACAACAATCAGGCCGATATCGACGCTCTGGTCGCTGGCCTGCACGAGGTAAACCGCATATTTAAATAAATCCGGATGGTCCCACCGCCCAGCATCGCGAGCAAAGACGATCATCACCACCGGAACAGGCAAGGTGCCATATGAATCAAGAACTACGCGAGCTATACCAGGAAGTCATCATTGACCATGGACGCCACCCCCGGAACTTCAAAGTTCTGGAGGACTACACCCACAGTCAGAAGGGCTACAACCCTCTTTGCGGCGACCGCCTGCAGCTGTTCCTGCGCATTCCACCCGGCCCGCAACCCGTCATCGAAGCAGCATCGTTTCAGGGTGAAGGCTGTGCCATCTCGATGGCCTCCGCCTCGCTACTGACAGAAAGCCTGAAAGGCAAGACCCCGGAGGACGCAAAAGTACTGTTTCAGCAGTTTCACCAGTTACTCACCGGCGACCACAATTGCACCGGACCAGACCTGGGGAAACTAGAGGTATTGACCGGGGTCCGCGCATTCCCGACCCGCATCAAGTGCGCCACACTCGCCTGGCACACCCTGCTTGGCGCCCTCGACCAGGGTGAAACCAAACCAGACAACTGGGTCAGTACTGAATAGCGCCCGTTAAACATCAGGAGGCGACACATGCAGCATACACAACCCATCAGGCTGCTGCGCGATTGCAGCGCCCTGCTGATCCCCTCAGGCGAGCCGGTCACCCTGCCCAAAGGCAGCGAAGTCAGCATTCAGCAAGCCCTGGGCGATACCTACACGGTTAGCACCGGCGCATCGCTGGCCCGCATTAACAGCGAGAATGCCGACGCCCTCGGGTTAATTCCCCTGCGGTCCGCGCCGCCCGCGGCCGAGCAGCCCGGTGAAGACGTTCCGGTAGCTGAAGAGGAGATCCAGCGTCAGCTGCGCAGCTGCTATGACCCGGAGATTCCGGTCAACATACTCGACCTGGGATTGATCTACAGCTGCCGCACCCAACCACACCCGCAAGGCGGCAGCCAGATTCATATCGACATGACCCTGACCGCCCCCGGCTGTGGCATGGGCGCTGTTCTGGCGAGCGATGTAGAAAGAAAACTCCTGCAGATACCCGGCGTACGTACCGTAGACATCCGACTTGTGTTCGATCCCCCCTGGGATGCAAGTCGTATGTCTGACGCCGCCAAGCTGCAACTTGGTCTACTCTGAAAGACAGTACACGCAACGCAATAGTGAGAAAGATCACATGGCACACTGGCATGATGTAAACGTTAATCTGGCTCCCGGCGAGCATACAGTGCTGACACTGGGGGAATTCAGTATCCTGCTGGTTAACACCGGGGGGGACTTCTACGCCGTCGAGAATATCTGCCCCCACGATGGCGGTGAACTCGATGGCGGCACCATCGACAACACAACCGTCACCTGCCCGCGGCACGGTGCCTGTTTCAGCCTGAAAAACGGTGCCGTCCTCAAGCCCCCGGCCTTCGAGGATATTGGCAGCTTCCCCGTGCGCACCCACGACGGGCGGCTGCAGGTTTACGACGAGCCTAGAGAGCCGTAGCCAGAACGCGGTTCTCGACTCTCGAAATTGTTATACGCGACTGCGTCGCTTGCTAGAGGTCGAAATGAACCGTAAGGCATTCGCTCCGGGACTAACCGTCTTCAACTGACCGGAACATCATGTATCGCCCTTCAGACAGACCATCCGGCAATTGCCGGGTGGCTTTTTATGTGCTCTCTCAGATAAACAACTGAATTTTATTCATTTGGCAATGCCTAACCAACTGGTTAGTATTTCATCTTTCAATTTAACCAAGAGCTATGTATTAAGCCCGGAGTAACGATGCAACTGATCAAAAACCTGCTAATACGCTGCTCCTTTCTTTATGGAGCATTGTCGCTCAGCATGTTTCTGTTCGGGTTTATCACCACCCTCCGTGCTGGCCTTAGTTAGTGATCCAACTCATCGTCTTAATCTTTTCCTGATATTTGGGAACAAAACAGATGACAGACGAAGATTATTGGCTGACTGATTAAAAGCCCTGACGACTTTGCGGCCAGATAAGAGCATTATTGTTTATTGATGTTATGCGATGGAAGCTCACTCTGGCAGACCCTCAAATTTTGGCACTTCCCCTAGCTCCCCATCCCACGTAGCTTTGCTAGATGAAAATATGTGTGCAGTTGGCAACATAGAGATTTCAGTGTCCAGACACCCTGCGGGAACGACGAGCAAACCTGCAATCTGAGTGTTTGGCAATGCCGAACCACACAACTTACAAAAGCTTTTGTTATGACGAGTGCCTGGGAGCGTAAAGGAAGTCACAGCATCTGCACCCGACTGCCAGACCAATTTAGCTGAATGCGAGAATAGATTTGCCGCATGAGCCGAACCTGTATCTTTCTGGCAATGCTGACAATGGCACAGGTAAAAGCTATCGAAATCACCTTTTACCTCAAAAACCACGGTGCCGCATAGACATGAACCGAAATGATCAGTCATTAGAACTCCTTCCATGACCTGTGGGTGAAGTACGCATAACGCCGCTCAGCACGCGCGGCTACGAAATGGAGGCGAAGCCGCAATGTAGTAGACGTCGCCGTGACTGGCTTGGTTATGTGCCTATTGCCAATCAACATCGAAAAATCCTTTCTGTTCACGACCGTGAATACTCCAGAGATCTTCATTTTTTCCTGTGGAAAGATAAATTTTTTGGTGCTGGCTGCAAATATATCTGACCCTATCAATAGTCATATTGTTATAGCTGGCTATAGCTCTTGTGGAACGAAAACTTTTCCCGTCCTCTGGTGAGGAGTTAGCAGATAACCATTTGTAGACTTTTCTGCTGTCAGAAAAATCTCGCCACTTGTTATGTATATATTGAACCAGGTAAACAGTGATTCCGGCGATTGCGCCTCCCGCTCCACCAATAAGTATTCCATCACTCACACCTGCCATAACTTCAACCTCGATTACACATAACAGCGAAATATACGACAAGGCATTTGGGGAAATGCGGCAAGTTATCGTATATCACTCTTAATTATTTTTTTAAATAAGCACTCTAACCCTATTAATTTAAAGGTATAATTTTTAGCGAGCTTGTTCTTTAGTTTGGGAAAAGACGACAGTATGTCATCTATCTGCAGGTAATCTTTGAAATGAGCATTAATAAAATTCATTCTCACTCTGACTCCCTGAGTCGACTCGTTCTTGTCCTTAGTTGATCCATATTCACATAGAAAACGACGAGATAAAAGAGCATTGGATCATGGTTTTATACACTTAATCTTTTCCTAGCGAGTCGCGCAGCGACGTTCTGGCAAGTGGCGAAGCCACGTCTAACGACTAGCAACGGCTTTTAATACTAGCGGCTGCTTTTAAGCTATACTCCTCCCTTCTCTCCTTTTAACACCTTCCCGAGCCTCTATGCCATTTTCAAACCTTGGATTATCTGCCCCCCTTCTATCAGCCATTACAGAGCTGGGTTATACCGCCCCTACCCCTATCCAGAAACAGGCGATTCCCCTCGTTCTTGCGGGTAAGGACCTGATTGCCACCGCGCAAACCGGTACTGGAAAAACGGGGGCCTTTGTTCTGCCGATATTGGAGTTATTTAACCAGGACCGGACATTGCGGGGGAAACGCATACGGGCGCTGATTCTGACCCCGACCCGGGAGTTAGCCATTCAGGTGGCAGCCAATGTCGCTTCGTACAGTAAACATCTTAATCTCAGCTCTCTTGCCGTGTATGGAGGGGTTGATTCCGAACCACAAAAAGAGCGTTTAATCGAAGGCGTCGATATCTTAGTGGCAACACCCGGCAGACTGCTGGATCTGGCGCACCAGCGGGCGCTGCATTTTGATGAACTGGAAGTGCTGGTATTAGATGAAGCCGACCGCATGGTGGATATGGGCTTTGCCGGGGATATCAATAAGATCATTGACCGCCTGCCCCAAGTCCGTCAGAACCTGTTGTTTTCTGCCACTATGTCCGATGCGGTTCGTGATATCGCCGATAGCTTTGCTGATAGTAAAGTGGGTAATCCTGCCGTTGAGATATCGGTGTCACCGAAAACCAAGGCTGCAGCCACAATCAACCAGTGGTTAATCACCGTCGATAAAGACACTAAATCCGCACTGCTGAGTCATCTGATTAATGAGCAGCAGTGGGATCAGGCTCTCATTTTTATCGAGAAAAAACATGCTGCCGCCAAACTGGTCGTCCAGCTGGCTAAACGCGGCATTGTTGCCGAAGCGATTCATGGTGACCGAAGCCAGGTGATGCGTGAAAAGATTCTCGCCGACTTTAAATCGGGCAAACTACAATACTTAGTCGCCACCGGGGTTGCTGCCCGTGGTTTAGATATTGGTGAACTGAGTCGTGTAGTGAATTACGACCTGCCATTCAAGCCGGAAGACTATATCCACCGCATCGGCCGAACCGGACGTGCAGGTGCCACCGGCGAAGCGATATCTTTTGTCGCACTGGGCGATTTTAAAAACCTGTGCGCCATTGAAAGTCGCTTAGACCAGCTAATCGAGCGAAAAGAGATTGAAGGTTTTCCGGTGAGAAAAGAGGTGCCGCTATCTGTGCTGAACTTTGTGCGCACAAGCAAACCACCCATGCCTAAAAGCTCATCATCAAAAAAAGCCCCGCCACCAAGCAGAGACAAAGCCACCCGCCCCTCAGGCAGCCGATCCCCGGCCAGGACATCCTCAGCCGATAATGACGAGAACAGACCCAACAAACATATCTGGGGCTAATTGAAAGGGCTTGATACCTGCAAAAAAAAGAGCGCCTGAATTACCAGAGCTGAGTATTTCCAAGGCTAAGTATTACACCTAAGCGCTCTTTTTTTCTGGAGGCCGGATGGATCCGGTCTTGTCTTGTGCATTTCCGCTCGCCACCGGCTTACCCTTAAGTCACTTATTCCGACATGCTCGCCTATCGCTTTCAGCCAGAATTGCTGACGATAACGATCTCGTAGCTTCCCTGTAACATTCAAAAAGTTCCAGATATTGCTTTATTATTGATATCTGGCTGAGGTAATAAACTGACCGAAAGCCTCACACCAAACAATAACGCTGGCGTATTTCGAAGGATCGATGTCTGGCGGTATTTCAACGACAAAGTTCTCAAACGTTTTAACATCGCCTACACGCTTCATAGTCGGCTTTAATCGGTTGAAGTCTGCTTCGGTCTCAACAAATTCTGGCGATAGATAGAGCTTGTAATCCGGGCCGGGTGCAAGCTTACCCATAAGAGTAATGGTGCTGGCACCAATGGAAACCGTACCCTCTCCCCAATGCAGCCTATCGCTGTCTTTAAGGTCTTTTCGGAACTGTGCGGTGTAGCGGGCCTGCGAAGACACGAGCCTTATCTCCTCGGCGCTGGGAGCCGGCGGAGCAGTCAGAATGGGAAGTAAATATATTCCGGCGCCGAACCCTGCAACAGCGACAACGCCATGGGTAACAAGAAGGAATGCGATAGAACGTATTTTCATAATGACTCTATTTTCAGAATGGCTCTGAGTATGTTTGTTTGCACCCAACACCGCAACATTGCGGTATCAGGGGGAATTTTTTGACCGGTATACACTATAGGGAAACAGGGCATATAGGATCAGTAAGACCACGTAAGCCAGACCCGCAAGCGAATACTTTGATTCTACATATTCGCTCACGGACAGATCTCGCAGCCATATCACAATCGAAAGCTCAACCACCAATAAATACAACAATGCCAACACGCCTACAGCCAGCATTTGCCATGCTACCACCCTGTTGCCAGCTATACTGGCAACAAAACGTGCAGAAAAAAAGCAGGCCAACAGCATTAATGGCATCTCTAACAGCTCAGCAGTATGCTCACCAAAATAGGGGACTAAAAGCAGAACTCTGATCGTGCCGAGCACAAACCCTACAGTGAAAACGATTACAAAATACAGACTTGAATAGTGCAGGATCTTTTTCATCTGTCTTTTCATCTGACTGTTCCCTTAACTTCTCGCCTAAAGCAGCCCAGGTCTACACAGTCAGTCTGGGCTTGACAGTTGTTGCTCATACTTTATCGCGTTAAATCAACTCTGACATCATCAAACCACGTATCGTTGTCTGGCGAACCCGCCATAGCAACCGCTGTTTTGGTCTATATTAAGCTCACAGGCTTTCCAATTCTGCCTATCTTAATAACCCTCTGGTGAGACCGGATAGATTATGGAATTCAAAGACTATTACAAGATTTTGGGTGTTGACCCTGAGGCTGATACGAAGTCGATAAAGATCGCTTACCGAAAACTGGCCAGAAAATATCACCCGGATGTCAGCAGTCATCATGATGCCGAGAACCAGTTCAAAGAGGTCAGCGAAGCCTATGAGGTTCTCAAAGATAAAACCAAGCGGGCGGAATATGACGAATTACGCCAGTATGGGGGGGCTCAGCATGAGTTTCGTCCACCGCCGGGCTGGCAACCATCGGGGGCGGCCAGAGGCGATGGCAGAGATTATCACCATCAGGATTTTTCTGACTTTTTCTCCTCTATCTTTGGCACGGAAAGCGGCGCGGGTGCCCGCGGTTTCAAAGATCGTCAGCCATTTAGCCAGCGGGGCCAGGATATTGAAACCGACCTGCCGGTTTTCCTTGAAGAGACGATATCCAAGGGTTCCAAAACAATCTCCTATCACCTGCCCCACTATGACGATGAGGGACGTGTTCGCGAGGTTAAGAAAACGCTCAATGTTAAGATCCCCCCCGGGGTCGTCGACGGTGAGCGTATCCGGTTGAAGGGACAGGGCGCGCCGGGGATCGGCAACGGTGCCTACGGTGATCTCTATTTACGCATTCGACTGGTCCCCCACCCGTTGTTCGATGTCGAAGGGCATAACCTGATTATTACCGTGCCTGTCGCGCCTTGGGAAGCAGCTCTGGGCTGCAAGGTGACTATGCCGACCCTGTCGGGTGAGATTAAATTGACCGTGCCCGCCAATAGCCAGAGTGGACAGCGCTTGCGTGTTAAAGGCCGGGGCCTGCCAGGCAAACAGATTCAGGGCGATCTCTATGCCGTATTAAAAGTCGTGATGCCGCCCGCCAGCAACGAGTCCATCAAGCGCCATTGGCAAGATCTGGCGGAACTCGCCCCTTTCGATCCCCGAGCCGAATGGAGTGACGCATCATGAACGATACCTATCTGAGTTTTACTGAAGTCTGCCTGCAAACCGGTGTGGCCGAAAATACGGTGGTAGAAATTATCGAGCAGGGTATTGTCGAGCCGATCGGTGATTCCCCCGGTGAATGGCGGTTTAGCCCGGCAATGCTGATTCAGACAAAAAAAGCTGTGCGTCTGCATCGTGACCTTGATGTGAACTGGGCGGGGATCGCATTGGCAATAGAGCTACTGAATGAGCTGGAAGAGTTGCAGGAACAGAATCGTTACCTTCAGCGTCGTCTGAAACGCTTTGAGGATTTCTAAATGGATTAAGACTGGTGACGGTGTGAAGCTGCCTGCAGGATGTTAAGGGGGCTGAAGGTTTGACATCCTTGGTTACGCGATTACGTGCGATACGAAGCTCACAGCAAAACACTATCCAGAAAAAGTAACTCGTAAACGCATGATGAATCAATTTGAAGCGGTCTGATGATCCCGGACTCCCGTACACTTAATCTTTCCGCAGCGACGTTCTGGCAAGTGGCGAAACCACATCTCATCACTAGCCACTGCTTTTAGAAGCGCTCAATTATTCCGTCAGGTTTCGTCAGACTTTATTCTTTGGCGTTTCATCGCCGTCCTGCCCGCCGCCAGTCCAGCGGTTGATCAGATCCACCGGTAGCGGGAAAACAATGGTGTGGGTATTCTGGCCGGCAATCTCGGTCAGGGTCTGCAGGTAGCGTAGCTGGATAGCCTGAGGCTGTTTAGCCAGGGTTTGGGCCGCTTGCAGCAATTGTGCCGCGGCTTCCAGCTCACCGATAGCATGAATCACCTTGGCACGCCGGGAGCGCTCTTCCTCAGCCTGACGTGCGATAGCGCGGATCATGCTCTCGTCCAGGTCCACATGCTTGATCTCAACATTGGCCACTTTGATGCCCCAGGCGTCAGTCTGCTTGTCCAGGATTCGCTGAATATCGGCGTTGAGCTGGTCGCGGGCGGCCAGCATATCATCCAGCTCATGCTGACCCAGCACAGAACGCAGAGTGGTCTGCGAAAGCTGACTGGTGGCCTCCAGAAAATTTTCTACATGAATGATCGCCCGCTCCGGATCGACCACCCGGAAATAGATCACCGCATTGACCTTCACCGACACGTTGTCCCGCGAGATCACATCCTGCGTTGGGACATCCATCACCACGGTGCGCAGGTCCACCCGTACCATCTGCTGAATCACCGGAATCACGATGATCAGCCCCGGTCCCTTGACCCGGTAGAAGCGTCCCAACAGGAAGATCACACCCCGCTCGTACTCTCGCAGGATTCGGAACATACTGATCAGCAGCAGCAGAATGAGTACTGCCGAAGTCATGATAAAATATTGTGTAAGCGCCATCTCACTTCTCCTGCTTGTCCACGACAAGCGTCAGTCCGTCCACCGCTTTGACCCGCACCCGGTCACCCACTACCAGAGAGTCGGCGCAGCGTACCAACCAGAGCTCCCCCTCGTAGCGGACCAGGGCCCGGTTGTCATCGCTTTGTTCTATGATCAGACTCTGATCGATCACTGCGTCTCTGCTGAAGTGACGCGGACGCCGGTAAGCCCGCAGTGCCAGCCCCAGGATTCCGAATACTAGCAGCCCGGTCACCGTGGATAGGGACAGAATTACCGGCAGAGCGATCTGGTAGGCAGGAATATCGGTATCCATCAGCATAATTGAACCCACCACAAACGCGATTAGCCCGCCTATACCGAACACGCCGAAACTCGGCATCATCGCCTCGGTGGCGATCAGTCCGATACCGAGGAACATCAGTCCCAGCCCCGCATAGCTGATCGGCAGGACCTGGAAGGCGTAGAGCGCCACCAGCAGGCAGGTCAAGCCGAGAATACCGGGCAATCCGAAGCCGGGGTTGGAGAACTCGAAAACCAGACCATAGAGACCGATTATCATCAGCATATAGGCCACATTGGGGTTGGTGATCACCGCCAGAAACTCGCTGCGCCAGTCCGGATCATGTATTACACGGGGAGCACCAGCCAGATCAAGACGGATCACCTGGGCGCCAATCTTGATTTCGCGCCCGGCCAGGGCATTAAGCAGCTCCTCGGTATCTGCAGCCATCAGGTCGATCACTCCAAGCTCCAGCGCACTACCGGCGCTCAGGCTGGCCCCCTCGCGTACCGCCCGTTCGGCCCAGTCGGCATTGCGCCCACGCAGTTCTGCCAGGCTGCGAATATAGGCCACCGCATCATTGATCACCTTGCGCTCCAGTGCACTGCCGGGCTGGATGACTGGTTCAAATTGCTGCGTGCCCCCCGACTCAGATCCCATCTCAGAGTTGGCCTTATCCTGCCCGGGCTCTCTGGGCGGCGATGGCGTCATAGGGGTACCGATAGAGACTGGCGTGGCGGCCCCCAGATTGGTAGCGGGAGCCATAGCGGCAATATGGCAGCTGTACATAAGGAAAGTGCCGGCACTGGCAGCCCGGGCACCGCCGGGGGCCACATAACAGATTACCGGAATCGGCGAGGCCAGTACGCCGGCGATCATATCGCGCATCGAACTGTCCAGCCCACCCGGGGTATCAATGCGGATCAGCACCGCAGCCGCCCGGGCTTCGGCCGCCCCCTCAATTCCGCGCACCAGATAATCCGCCGTTGACGGTCCCACCGCACCGTCCAGCTGCAGCATCCACAGTGCTCCCGGCGGCGTCTCCTCCTGAGCGGGCGTCGGCAACGAAATCGCCAGCACTGCAAGCAGCAGCGCGATCGTCAGGCTGAATTTTAGTGTTTGTGCATACATCACTCTCGACCTTTTCTACCTATAAGGTATAGCACTTCAGGCGCGGTACGGCCTTTTAGAAAAGCAAGACGATGATATTTTTGTATATTCAGGGTTAGTCAGTGCCGACGGTGGACAATGCCAAGACTACCTAAAGGAACAGTTATATTTTTAATGCGGCTTCTCCGTATTCACTGTGTCCCGGTGGTAAAAAACACCCTTTAAAAACACTTCTTAGAGAACATCGATGGCGCGGAGAACCACAGAGGATATATCTATGAGCTCTTTTACGCTGTTTATAGCAAGTGGCGTTGCTACTTCCAGCTACTCATCACTCGTCACTGCTTTTAAAAGCGCTTCATTGGTCGGGTATTGCTCAAGTAACTCAACCAGCTTCCGGGCGCCCTCTAGCGGTTTAAGATGGGTAAGACTTCTGCGCAGCACCCTGATCTTTTGCAGCTCGTTCTGATTCAGCAACAGCTCCTCACGGCGGGTGCTGCTTTTGGCGATATCCAGCGCGGGAAAGACCCGGTAATTGGCGGCTTCCCGTGATAGTACGACCTCCATATTGCCGGTGCCTTTAAACTCCTCGAATATCACCTGATCCATCCGGCTACCAGTATCAACCAGTATGGTTGCCAGAATCGTAAGCGATCCGCCGTTCTCGATCTTACGGGCAGAGCCAAACAATTTGCGGGGTATCTCCAGGGCTCTGGCGTCAACGCCGCCCGACATGGTCCGGCCACTGCTCTTGCGTTCGGCATTATGGACTCGCGAAAGCCGTGTGAGCGAGTCAATCACAATCATCACATCATGACCTTCCCCTGCTTCCTTTCGAGCGGTGTTCAGCAGCTCATCGGCTACACGGACGTGATGGGCATAGCTTTCATCTGAGGATGAGGCGTGTACTTCAGCCGGTACGCTGCGCTTAAAGTCCGTCACCTCTTCGGGCCGCTCATCTATGAGTAATGCATACAACTTTATTTCGGGATACGCCTGACCCACCGCCTGACAGATATGTTTTAACAGGGTCGATTTACCCGAGCCCGGTGGCGCAACAACCAGGCCGCGCTGCCCCATGCCGATCGGTGATATCAGATCCATCGCTCGCATGGAGAGCTGCTGAGAAGCGGATGCCAGACGTATGCAGGGTGAAGGATGGATAGCGACGCCATTTAAAAAACGCTTTTGCGGATCGCCATCGAACTGCTCCATGATCTCCTGATCGACGGACTTGGCATCTTCCTTTTTTTTCAGTTTCAGGCTCAGTGTTTTTCTTGTCATAGTATCTGTGTATGGCTCTGGTAAATTCAGGTTGTTTGGGTCTGATTACAATCGTCTGTTGATTGTTTTTAGATATCAGGTGCAAGTCGGCGTCGGGCGGCCCTGCAATATAACATGTTGAACGACGAACCTTGTAAGCTTTGCTACCCTGCAGGAAATCGCTTATCTCTGTGGCTCTGGTGCCGCAGGTTCTCTCTGTCGTAAATCTTCGCCGAAATAAATCAGCCCATCGATCTGCAGCTAATCGTCGACTGACAGCGCGTCCACTTCGGCCGGAGTTAAGCTGCGCCAATGCCCCTCATCAACATCCAGATTCAGGCTGCCGATCTGCTGACGGTGCAGGGATTTAACCCGATTGCCAATACCAGAGAACATCCGTTTCACCTGATGAAAGCGTCCCTCTGTCAGGGTTAACAAGACAGTATAGGGATCAATAATCTGTAATCTCGCTGGATGTGTCAGACGAGCTTCCCCCTGAAGCAGAATACCCTCTGCAAAACGTTGGGCGGCGTCAGGGGCTATAGGCCTGGACAGCAAAACTCTATACACCTTTTCGCACCGGTTTCCGGGCGATGTCAGATTGAAAGACCAGTGTCCATCATCGGTCACCAGTACCAGACCGGTCGTATCTGCATCCAGGCGCCCGGCTATGTGCAGTTCAGACACCCGCTCGACATCGAGGAAATTGAGTACCGACGGGTATTTCTCATCGACATTAGAACAGATCGTATCTACCGGTTTATTCAGCATGAAATACCGCGAAGGTCTGGGCGTTAAGATTTTGCCATCAAGGGCCACGACACTGTTTTTGTGAACCTGATGGGACGCCTCAAGCACAACAGAGCCATTGACCATCAGCAGCCTGTTTTCAATCAACTCCAAGGCCTCAATCAAAGCATACTCGGTGCTTTTACAGATAAATTTATCTAACCGCATAACATCGATTAAGGCCTGTCCTGTTGCATTGAAAGGAAAACATGCAGTTGCTGTAAACACTCTACAATAAAAAAGAGCGCCAAAGCGCTCTTAATCTTTATCTGGCGAATCGCGCAGCAACGTTCTGGCAAGTGGCGAAGCCAGGTCTAACAACTAGCGACTGCGGTTAAAGTGACAGATCACGATTGCTCGCTTTAATAAACTCGTTCTTAAGATCTTCAAACGTATGTACCGCCGGGAACTGCGGGAACTCATCGATAACGTTCTGCGGTGAATGGAACAGGATACCGGATTCAGCCTGAGTCAGCATGGTGGTATCGTTGTAAGAATCACCCGCGGCGATGACGCGGTAGTTCAGCAGCTGGAAAGCACGCACTGACTGACGCTTAGGGTCTTTCTGACGCAACGTATAATCGGTGATACGACCCCCTTCGTTGACTTCCAGCTTATGGCACAACAGTGTCGGATGACCCAGTTGCTTCATCAGCGGTGCGGCAAACTCATAGAAGGTATCGGACAGAATCACCACCTGGAACCGCTCACGCAGCCAGTCGATAAACTCACGGGCGCCTTCCAGCGGAGAGAGACGATCAATGGTGGCCTGAATCTGTGGCAGGGTCAGACCATGCTCATCCAGAATGCGCAGACGCTGTTTCATCAGCACATCATAATCAGGAATATCACGGGTAGTCGCTTTAAGCTCTTCAATTCCGGTTTCTTCGGCAAAGGCGATCCAGATTTCAGGGATCAGTACACCTTCCAGGTCAAGACATGCGAGTTCCACAAGCGACTCCTAAATAATGGCAGATGCGAATAGTATTGTTCGCATTTATTCGTAATAGGTGCGCAGATTCTACCCGATTGCACGGTTCTTGCAACGGCAAGAGCTGGTTTCAGAAAGATAACAATTTGACCCAAAGCATTGATCATCTGACTATTTAATACGAAACGTCCAATACGGAATCATGATGCAACATGACGACCATACGGGCAGCATACAGACAGATCCTTCCACTCAGCACGACTGCCTCTACAGCAATAAAACCCATATCAAAAAGGGATATTCAGGTCTTATATTTAGGCACCACTCCTTCTATCCCTACTTCCAGACGTGGCCGGTCGGCTTCAACTTCGGTGAGCGCCTCGACCTCCTGCATGGTATTCATACTCCGGATAGCCAGCTCCTGATACTGACGGGTCCCGGCTGATTTCCAGTCGATCTCTTTATCCGTCAGTTCTTTAATCACCCGCGCCGGGGAACCCGCCACCAAAGTTCGCGCAGGCACATCCATCGAGGCTTTAACAAACGACATCGCCGCGACAATGGCGGACTCACCGATCACGGCACCATCCATAATCACCGAGTTCATGCCTACCAGCGCATTTTTGCCAATCACACAACCGTGCAGTACCGCGCCATGACCGATGTGGCCATCCTCTTCCACAACGGTGTCGGTTCCTGGGAAGCCGTGCATCACGCAGGTATCCTGCAGATTAGCGCCTTTTTTGAGTTCCAGACGCCCAAAGTCTCCCCGCAGACAGGCTGCCGGACCGACATAACAGCCGGGGCCGATGATCACATCTCCGATAAGCACCGCGGTTGGATGGACGTAAGCAGTAGGATCAACTACCGGCGTAATGCCATCGATTGAATATACTTTCATAATGCTATTCCGTGATTCCTGATGAGCGAAATATTTGTGTAGGTGTTACTTTAGCGGATTTAAATATACAGGAATACCCCTATATTCATTTCACACGAAAAATAGTTAACTTGCTAACTACTTTGTACTGTGCAGAATGGTAAAACTTGCTGACTTAATTATCGCTGCACAATTAATCATTATTACCCCGTTAAATATAGAATACTGAGACCGGATGTTCAGACCCAACTCAACCGCCGTGATTGTTACGCTGGCCGCAGCCGTGGCACTAGGCCCTTTATCCACCGATATGTACCTGCCCAGCCTGCCGGGGCTGACCCAGGTGTTTAATACGTCGGTTGACCGGGTACAGGTTACCCTGTCCGTATTTCTCTATGGCTTTGCCTTTGCCCAGTTAATTTACGGACCGCTGGCAGATCGTTTTGGCCGCAAGCCCGTTATGCTTGGCGGTCTGCTGCTGTTTATCCTGTCCTCGATTGGTTGCGCGCTCTCAACGACAATTGAGCAACTGATATTGTACCGCTTCCTGCAAGCGCTGGGAGCCTGCGGTGGACCGGTACTGGGACGGACGATGGTGCGGGATATCCATGGACCGGTGAATGCCGCCAAAGTGCTGTCTATGATGGGCAGTATTATGGCGCTGGCACCCGCCGTTGCGCCGGTTATCGGTGGATATATGGTCGCGCTGTTTGAATGGACTTCAACCTTTATCTTCCTCTGTGTCTACGCTGTCATTGCGACCCTGTTGATTGTATTTAAAGTACCGGAATCCCTGGCAGCAGAAAACCGTAGTTCCCTCAGCCCATTAACCATACTCAACAACTTTGCAACGCTGCTGAAGCATCGCCAGTATCTGGGTTATACATTGTGCTGCAGTTTTATATTTTCAGGACTGTTTGCATTTCTGTCCGGAGCTCCCTTTGTTCTGATCGATTATTTTAAAGTACCCGCTGAGCACAGCGGTATCTTCTATGCGATAGCGTCCTGCGGTTTTCTTACTGGCACTATCATTGCCCAGCGGACCGGCACCCGTGCCGGTATCAATGGCATCCTCAGGCGTGGGACAACGGTTTCTCTACTGGCAGGCATGGCGATGCTGCTGCCTGCAGTGATGGATATTCATAATCTGTGGATTACCGCACTGACCCAGGTCGTTTACATGATAGGGGTGGGTATGGTGATGCCCCAGGCGATGGCCGGAGCGCTTGCCCCTTTCGCAACCATTGCCGGTACCGCCTCCTCGCTGCTGGGTTTTATCCAGTCAATCTGTGCCGCCAGCGTCGGAATGCTGGTAGGTCATTATCACAGTGGCACACCGACAACGATGGCGATCAGTATCGCCACAATGGGACTACTCTCTTTGCTGTCATTTATTTTGCTGATAAAACCCGGCGCAAGCAGACCATAAAAGCACATCTTCAACTGAGCCCCAAAGCGTAGCCAAAATTTAGATAAGGGTATATCCTTACTGGCTTTAATTGTCAGTGGTTGTTCCGATAGCGTGCTTCAGAACCACTCGATGATTTTTTTATATGTACTGAATTTGAATACTGTTTCAGGTACACATCTAAGTACTGATTTAGCTGGAGAATGTTATGTTGATCTACCCAAACTCGTCCTGCCTTCTGGTTGTCGATATTCAGGAAAAGCTGGTTCCGGCGGTACATGAGAGTGCAGCTTTGGTGAGTAATGTCCGCTGGCTGGCTGAGGTTGCCAAACTGGCCGGGGTGCCGGTTCTCACCTCCGAACAATACCCGAAAGGACTGGGACGCACAGTGCCCGAGCTGCTGGATG
Organism: Amphritea atlantica; assembly: GCA_024397875.1. Taxonomy (NCBI): domain Bacteria; kingdom Pseudomonadati; phylum Pseudomonadota; class Gammaproteobacteria; order Oceanospirillales; family Oceanospirillaceae; genus Amphritea; species Amphritea atlantica. The sequence goes on along the minus strand of CP073344.1, from coordinate 1,737,212 downwards.
TATTGCCCGAAGAGGGCTTTATGGAAAAGCTGCATTTCTCCTGTATGTCGGATCCTGACTGTAACGAAAAGATTAACAGCATCCGTCCCAACCAGGTTGTGATTGTCGGTATGGAGGCGCACGTCTGTGTCATGCAGACCGCCATTCAGATTAAGCAGCAGGCACGTGAAGTCTATGTCGTGGCCGATGCGGTCTCGTCACGAAATCCGGCGGATAAAGAGATGGCACTGGAGCGGATGCGCCACTGTGGCATCCACATTGTCACCAAAGAGATGGTGGGCTTTGAGTGGATTCAAAAGTCTGGCACACCGGAGTTCAAGACCTTCAGCACTCAGTTTTTACGCTAATAAAAAAATAACATATGCAAGGCTCTGCGCTGATAACAGCTCAGAGCTTTATCTTTTCAGATAGCTCTTGCGCAGAATCCAGAATAATTTCCACCAAACTTCGGGCTGCTGTCGATAACGGATAGCGCTTGCGTGTCACCACCCCCACCGGACGCGACATAACCGGTGTATCCAGTTCCCGGCAAACCGCCCCCAGCTCACGCATCTGCTGAATACACAGGGATGGCACTGCGCTCACCCCGAGATCCGTTGCTACCATCCGGCCGATGGTGGCCAGTTGATGCGTTTCAAATTCCGGCGACACCTGCATCCCCAACTGACGCAGTTTAGCTTCGATCAGTAAACGGATACTGGAGGGCCGCTGCAAGGCAATGAAATCATTTTTCAGTAACGCCTGCCACGACACATGTGTCAGCTCTGTCAGCGGGTGACCGGGATGAACAACGGCCACAAAACGGTCCTCGAACAACGGCACGAATTCCAGATCTTCGGAGCGTCCGGGATCAAAGGTTATACCCACTTCAACCTGACCATTACGGACCATATCGACGACATCCTCGGCGATCACATCATTTATGGTGACACTGACGTTGGGATAAAGGGCGCGGTACTGACTGATGATTCCCGGCAGTAAACTACTGGCGAATGATGGCATCGCCGCCAGTACAACCCGCCCCCGATTTAGCGCAAAGCGCTGATTCAGATCATCCAGTGCCGTTTCACAGTCATGCAAAATTTTCTGCGCCACCGGATAAAACTCCTCGCCCTCCGGCGTGAGGGCGATCGCCCGGGTGGTGCGACTGAAAAGCGCTCCGCCGACCTCCTCTTCGAGGTTTTTAATCGCAATACTCAGTGCCGGCTGAGACAGATGCACCTGAACGCACGCCTCAGTAAAACTTTGGGTGCGGGCAACGGCAACGAACGCTCTTAGCTGTTTCAGGGTGATATTGACCATTATCCTGTTATCCAACGACTCATGTGAACACGTATATTTTTCTAATAACTGACTTTATACCGTGCGTTATATCTGAACTTATATCTGCACTTATATCTGAACTTATATCTGTACTATATATAAACAAATTTTATAAATAGTTTAAATCATTAAATTTGCTAAATAATACACCCTATATAAGACTTAACGTATTCGTTATTCAGGTATCGGGTGTTCCGGGAACGGAGCTGTCCCAGCCAGATACCACCCTCAAATATGAAGACCCCAATAATAAAGAACAGTAATTGCGGAGTTGCACACATGTCGGGTTTTAATAAAGTTGTAAACAGCTATGAAGAAGCGATGGCAGGCCTGGAAGATGGCATGACCGTTATCGCCGGTGGCTTCGGCCTTTGCGGTATCCCCGAAAATCTGATTGCTCAGATCAGAAAGATGGGCACCAAAGAACTGACGTTTGTCTCAAATAACTGTGGTGTTGATGATTTCGGTCTCGGCATTCTGCTGGTTGACCGCCAGATCAAAAAGATGATCTCGTCCTATGTTGGCGAAAATGCCCTGTTTGAAAAGCAACTGCTGGCGGGTGAACTGGAGGTTGAACTGACACCTCAGGGAACCCTGGCCGAAAAGATGCGCGCGGGCGGTGCCGGCATTCCGGCATTCTACACGGCTACCGGTTACGGTACCCCGGTGGGTGATGGCAAAGAGGTACGTGAATTCAATGGCCGTCAGTACATTATGGAAGAATCGATCACTGGCGATTTCGCCATTGTCAAAGGCTGGAAGGCAGACACTTACGGCAATGTGATCTACCGGAATACGGCACAGAATTTTAATCCGATGGCCGCAACGGCGGGGAAGATCACCGTGGTCGAGGTAGAAGAGATTGTTCAACCGGGCGAACTGAACCCCAGCGAGATCCATACCCCCGGGATCTACGTTAATCGTGTGATTAAGGGCAGTTTCGAAAAACGTATTGAGCAGCGCACTGTGCGCCAGGGCTGATACGACACACCGGTAATTTATTGAATTTCTGATAGCCCTGTCGTTTCACTGCTGTCAGAAAGAAGAGGAAAGACAATGGCACTCTCACGTGAACAGATAGCACAGCGTATTGCACGCGAACTGGAAGATGGTTTTTACGTTAACCTGGGAATCGGTATCCCGACACTGGTCGCAAACTATATCCCCGATGGCATCGAAGTGATGCTGCAATCAGAAAACGGCTTACTGGGGATGGGACCCTTCCCAACCGAAGATGAAATTGATGCCGATATGATCAATGCGGGCAAACAAACCGTAACCGCCGCCACCGGCGCATCGATTTTCTCCTCGGCTGAATCCTTCGCCATGATCCGAGGTGGTCATGTGGATCTGACCGTACTGGGAGCCTTTGAAGTGGACGTCAACGGCAATATCGCCTCCTGGATGATCCCCGGCAAATTGATCAAGGGTATGGGCGGCGCCATGGATCTGGTTGCCGGTGCGGAAAATATTATCGTCACCATGACCCATGCATCCAAACACGGCGAATCAAAATTGCTGACTAACTGCACTCTGCCCCTGACCGGTGCTGGCTGCATCAGAAAAGTTCTCACAGACCTGGCATTCCTGGAAATTAAAGATGGCGCCTTCCACCTCAAAGAACGTGCTCCCGGCGTATCGGTGGAAGAGATCATCGAAAAGACCGAAGGCAAACTGATTGTACCGGATCATGTACCGGAGATGACGTTCGCATAAAAGCAGTAGCGAGATGCGGCTCCGCCGCTTGCTAGTGGTTAGAAGAAGCGTATTGACATGGTGAAGACTGAACGTTTGTAGTAATAATCATTGGTCGATTTAGAAAGGCTGATACTTGATGTATCAGCCTTTTTTGTTTAGTGGTTGAAAGGAGCTTTAAGCTAGTTATTACAATCCTGCTATATGCCTGACAAAAACGTCGGGGTCTATCACCCCGATCAGTGTCATATTAGGATGATACTGGCCGGTACGGTCATAGAAAATAAGCGCCGGCGGACCGATTACACGGTAGACACTGCTTAGCTCTCTGGCCGCATCATCGTTTGCGGTGACATCAACTTTGATACGTTTAAAGTCACTGAGTCCCTGCTGGACTGAACGGTCGGCAAAGGTTACGTAGTCGAGCTCAACACAGGAAATACACCAGTCAGCGTAGAAATCCAGCATGACCGGTTGCTGCCTGGCTTTGGCTTCGCTGAGCATCTGATCCAGTTGCTGTTTATTCGTTACGGTGCTAAAGCTCAGCTCCGGTGCGACCGCGGCCTGCCCGCCGGCAACAGCAAAACCTTTTAACGGTTGTAGCAGACTTTTGCCGCCGGTCAGGGCTCCGATAAAGAGGATACCGCCGTAGAGCAGCAGTACGACACCGATCCCCTTCCAGAAATAGCTCCAGCCAGCCGCATTATCCTTTAACCGGTCGAGTGCTTTCATATGAACCGCTGCCACCAGCAGAATCACTGCATACAGCAACAAGGCAATATTATCGGCAATCACCCTGTCGAGCATCCAGACCGCCAGCAACAGCATCATAACGCCGAAACCGGCTTTAACACTTTCCATCCACAGACCCGCTTTAGGCAGCAACTTGCCCGCCGAAGCGCCCACGATTAACAGGGGGACACCCATGCCTAAACTCAGGCTGAACAACGCAGCACCTCCCAGGACCGGATCGCCACTCTGACCAATATAGATCAGCGCACCCGCCAGTGGCGCGGCCATGCAGGGGCCTACAATCAGTGCTGATAACAACCCCATCACCACCACACCCATGACGGTGCCGCCCTTCTGACTATTGCTCATGCTGTTCAGTCGGCTCTGCCAGCCGGAGGGCAACTGAAGCTCATAAAAGCCAAACATCGATAATGACAGCAGCACAAAGATCAGACTGAAAAAGCCGATTACCCAGACGTTCTGGAATGCCGCCTGAAGGTTTTCACCAAACAGCCCGGCAATCACACCAGCAACGGTGTAGGTCAGCGACACGGATAACACATAAATAAGGGATAACATAAATCCATGGCCAGCGGTGGTTTTATGCCCGTGTCCGGCGATGATACTGGACAGAATCGGTATCATAGGAAAAACGCAGGGAGTCAGTGCCAGCGCCAGCCCTGCGACAAAAAAGGCCCCCAGGGTCAGCAGCAGACTGCTGCCTGAGATCAGTGCAGCAAAACGATCCTGTTCACTTTGTATAATGGACATAGCCGCAGTTGTTTGCGTAGCCGCCGCAGTATCTGAACCCGACGGCCCCGGGGCCGCCTGTGTGCTGCCTGAATCTGCCGCCATTGCCTCAGTGTTACCCGGATTAACCGGTATTTGTTTCAGATTGACCGTTTTGGTGACTGGCGGGTAACAGATTCCCCCTTCCCAGCAACCCTGATAATTAACGCTAACAGCACTATCCACTGGCTGCCCGGTGGTACTCCTGAGGTCAAGATTGACTAACGCCTGGTTGTGATGCACCCACACCTGGCCAAACAGAGGATCCTCTTTCTGTTCTGCATCGGAGTAACGACGATCGAGCTCTTCCAGCTCCGGACCATAACTCAGCTGAATCTTATCCCGGTAAAGGTAGTAGTCATCGGCAATCGTCCAGATCAGTTGAACGGTCCCGTCTGCACCCTGCTCATAATCAAATACAAACGCCTGCTCGACCTGTAACGGGCCATCGTCTGAAGCAAAAGGATTGGCATTATCAAACAAACCAGCGCTGGCTGACGTACTGAACGGCATAAACAGTAACATCAGGATGGCGGTGACTGGCATGCTCAGTCGTTGAAACAGTAACGGCACGGTAACCCCTTAACAAATAAGTCTGATCGAACTAATTTAAGACAACACGCGGTCCGGGGAGTTCGATCCCGCCGGCAGAGAAACAGGCGGAAAACTTAGCAAAATATGAAAATAACCTCTGGCTTTACAGTAAGCCTGTCAATTTAACTAATTGTATCACCGGATAGCACGTATCAGCACTTAAACCTTAACCATTAATATGTTACAAAGAACCTCCTTTACGAACGCGCTAACGGGTGTACAGAGTAAAGGCTGTGCACTTTAGGAAATTGAGATGTCTGATAACCGAGTCGAAAACCTCAATATTGAGAGTAATACGGTTCTGGTCACACCCGACCAGCTGAAAACTAAACAACCCTTATCTGAAGCTGCAGCTGCCACTGTTATGGACGGCCGGCAGGTGATAAAAAACATTCTTAAGGGTGAAGATAAGCGACTGTTTATCGTGGTAGGTCCCTGCTCTATTCACGATACTAAAGCGGCAATCGAGTATGGTCATAAGCTGAAGCAGCTGGCCGAACAGGTTAAAGACACTCTCTATCTGGTTATGCGCGTATATTTTGAGAAGCCCCGTACCACCGTTGGCTGGAAAGGGCTGATCAACGATCCACATATGGATGACTCTTTTGAGATAGAAGAGGGACTGCATATTGGTCGTGAATTGCTGATTCAGCTGTCTGAGGTGGGCTTGCCACTGGCCACTGAAGCGTTGGATCCAATATCACCACAGTACCTGCAGGACCTTATTTCCTGGTCTGCCATCGGCGCACGTACCACTGAGTCCCAGACTCACCGCGAGATGTCCAGCGGCCTGTCCGGCGCAGTAGGCTTCAAGAATGGAACCGACGGCGGCCTGACTGTTGCGATTAATGCGCTTGAATCCGTGTCTCATCCACACAGTTTTCTGGGTATTAATGAAGAGGGACAGGTTTCTATCGTCCGCACCAAAGGCAATAAATATGGCCATGTGGTGCTGCGGGGTGGCAACGGTAAGCCCAACTATGATTCCGTCAATGTCACTCTGTGTGAACAGGAACTGGACAAAGCGGGCCTGAAGAAAAACATCATGGTCGATTGCAGCCACGCCAACTCCAATAAAGATCCTGCCCTGCAGCCTCTGGTCATGCAAAACGTCACCAATCAGATTATCGAAGGCAACAAATCGATTGTGGGTCTGATGGTTGAGTCCAATCTGGGCTGGGGCAATCAGAAAATGACGGATGATCCGGCTGACCTGCAATATGGTGTGTCGATTACGGATGCCTGTATCGACTGGGAGACCACCGAGAAAGCACTGCTGGATATGCACAACCAACTGAAACAGGTTTTGCCTCAGCGGTAATCACCTGCGTCTCATAAAAAAGGATCTTCGGATCCTTTTTTTTGTTCATAGGGCCGTAAAAGATGAAAAACCATGCTGCAGTGCGGTAATAAAACTACAGCTATACTATCTTTTAGTCGATATTCCCCCCCAGAGTATGCGTGACTACTTCAGTATTAGTAGTTTTTTAACGTATAATGCGCCCGCGGAATAATTAATTATAAGGCTTAAGCAAAGATGTTAAGGACAGCCACAAGCTGCCCTGTTAAGCCTCTGGCTACCAGCCAAATAACAAGGGGATAAAATGACTACAACGAATCAAACTATTTACTGGACCCTTACCGACGAAGCACCCTCACTGGCCACCTGTTCTTTACTTCCAATCGTAAGAACGTTCACCAAGGCTGCGGGCATCGACGTTAAGATCAGCGATATTTCTCTGGCAGCCCGTGTGCTCTCAGCATTCCCCGAAAACCTTACTGAAGAGCAGAAAGCAGAAGATGGTCTGTCTTTCCTGGGCGAACTGACTCAGGATCCACACGCTAACATCATTAAGCTTCCCAATATCTCTGCCTCTATTCCTCAGCTGAAAGCATGTATCTCCGAACTGCAGGCACAGGGTTGCGACATCCCGAATTACCCTGAAGCGCCGCAAACAGAAGAAGATAAAGCGATTCAGGCACGTTACTCAAAAATTCTCGGCTCTGCTGTAAACCCGGTACTGCGTGAAGGTAACTCTGACCGTCGTGCGCCTGGCGCAGTTAAAGCTTTCGTGCGTAAGTTCCCACATTCTATGGGTAAGTGGAGCAAAGCCTCACGTACCCACGCTGACTATATGCGCGATGGTGATTTCTTCTCCAGCGAACAGTCTGTCACGATGGATCAGGCTGGCGATGTTCGCCTTGAGTTCGTTGATAACGCTGGCAACGTTGAAGTTAAGAAAGAACTTAGCCTTGAGCAGGGCGAAATTCTCGACAGCATGCGTATGAGCTGCAGAGCCTTGCGTGAGTTCTTTGAAGAAACCATGCAGGACGCTAAAGAAAGCGGCGTAATGTGGTCTCTGCACGTGAAAGCAACCATGATGAAGGTGTCTCACCCTATCGTATTTGGTCACGCGGTCACTGTGTTCTACAAAGAGGTATTCGACAAGTACGGCGACCTGTTTGAAGAGCTGGGCGTGAATCCGAATAACGGTATCGGCAGCGTCTACGACAAAATCTCATCTCTGCCGCGTTCTAAGCGTGAAGAGATTGAAGAAGCTATCCATGAGTGCTTAGAGCACCGTCCGGAAATGGCGATGGTTGACTCTGTTAAAGGGATCACCAACCTTCACGTTCCTTCTGATGTTATCGTCGATGCCTCTATGCCTGCGATGATTCGTAACGGCGGTAAGATGTGGGGCCCAGACGGCAAGCCTAAAGATACGAAAGCGGTTATGCCTGAAAGCACCTATGCCCGTATCTACCAGGAAATGATTAACTTCTGCAAAACCAACGGTGCATTCGATCCTACCACCATGGGTACGGTGCCAAACGTTGGTCTGATGGCGAAAAAAGCAGAAGAGTACGGTTCTCACGACAAAACCTTTGAAATGATGGCTGATGGCATCATGCGGGTTGTCGCTGCTGACGGCACCGTACTGATGCAACACGATGTCGAAAAAGGCGATATCTGGCGTGCCTGCCAGACCAAGGATGAGCCGGTACGTGACTGGGTTAAACTGGCCGTGACCCGTGCCCGTCAGTCTGGCATGCCTGCTGTTTTCTGGCTGGACCACAAACGTGCCCACGACCGTGAACTGATCAAAAAGGTTAATACCTATCTGCAGGATCACGATACCGACGGTCTGGATATTTCCATCAAGACCTACAACCAGGCGATCCGTTTCAGCATGGACCGCATGATTCGCGGTAACGACACTATCTCTGTCACCGGTAACGTTCTGCGTGACTACCTGACCGACCTGTTCCCAATCATGGAACTGGGCACCTCAGCGAAGATGCTGTCTGTTGTACCGATGCTGAAAGGCGGCGGTATGTACGAAACGGGTGCTGGCGGTTCTGCGCCTAAGCACGTACAGCAGGTTGAAGAAGAGAACCACCTGCGCTGGGACTCACTGGGTGAATTCCTGGCACTGGCCGTTTCTCTGGAAGAGATGGGTATCAAGGAAAATAACAAGCGGGCAACTATCCTGGCAAAAACACTGGATGCCGCTACTGGTAAACTGCTGGAGCTGAACAAGTCTCCATCTCGTAAAACCGGCGAACTTGATAACCGTGGCAGCCACTTCTACCTCGGTATGTACTGGGCACAGGAAGTTGCTGCACAGACAGAAGATGCTGAACTGGCAGCACACTTCGCTCCACTGGCAAAAACCCTGAGCGATAACGAAGCTCAGATTATTGCTGAACTGAGCGCTGTTCAGGGCAAGCCTGCTGAGCTGGGTGGCTACTACCACGCTAATCGCGAAGACGTTAAGAAAGTTATGCGCCCAAGCGAAACGCTGAACGCAGCACTGGCAGCTCTTTCCTGAGAACCAGAGTGACAGGCTAATTACCTGTAAAAAACCGGATCAGTTAAACTGATCCGGTTTTTTTATGCCTGTGTGCTGTTAGCGATAACGGTTAACAATGACAGAGCCAGGGTGTTAATGCAGCTTCATTTTCGGCTTTACGGTACCGCTTATCTTCTGCGCCCAGTACACCGCAGCCGCTCTGAGCCAGCCATGAATCGCAATCTGGTGCATCCGGTAGAGTGAAATATACACCAGCCGGGCAAGCTTTCCTTCGATAAACATTGAGCCACTGGTGAGATTACCCATCAGGCTGCCAACAGTGCTATATCGACTCAGGTTAACCAGTGAGCCATGGTCTTTATAGATATAATCCTGCAACGGCTTACCCTGCTCCATGGCAATAATATTTTTATATACCTGACTGGCCATCTGATGTGCTGATTGGGCCCGGGGCGGAACCCAGCTGCCATCCGGTTGCTCGCAGGCGCAACAGTCACCGATGACAAACACAGAATCATCGACGGTGCTCTGCAAGGTGGGCTTAACCACGATCTGACCATTGCGATTGGTATCAAACAAACCGATTTGCCTGATAAAGTCCGGGGCCTTAACCCCGGCAGCCCAGACCCGAAGATCCGCACCAATCAGGGTATCCTCATGGGTCACAAAGCCTTCATCCGTCGCGCTGGTTACCCGTACATTCTCATGAATGGTAATGCCCAGAGCCATCAGCTCTTTTTTAGCCGTTGTCGCGATCCGAACCGGCAGTGCGGGTAAAATACGCGGTCCGGCCTCAATCAGGTCAATGCAGAGTCGTTTACCTGACATATCAGGCATACCGTAAATTTTAAGCATGTCGGCAACATGATAGAGCTCTGCCGCCAACTCGACACCGGTAGCACCGCCACCGACAATCGCCAGACGTAACTTGGCATCTGAGGACTTCTGGTTAATCCGTAAAAACTGGTTTAACAGCGCCCGATGGAAGCGCTCGGCCTGCTGGTGGGAGTCGAGAAAAAAGCTGTGCTCTGCAACGCCCGGCGTGCCAAAGTCGTTACTGACACTGCCCACCGCCATCACCAGAGTATCAAAAGTGATCTCCCGTTCTGGCAGCACCTCCTTGCCCTCATCATCTTTCAACGATTGCAACCGGATCGTTTTAGCCACCCGGTCCAAACCGATCATGGTGCCCAGCTGAAACTGATAATGATGCGCAGCCGAATGCGCCCGATAGACTACACCATCACTGTTCATATCCAGCGAGCCGGTGGCGACTTCATGCAACAACGGTTTCCATATATGGCTGCGGTTACGATCAACCAGAATGATATTGGCGCGTTTCTTTTTGCCCAGCTTGTGTCCGAGTTGTGTTGCTAACTCAAGACCGCCGGCCCCTCCCCCTACGATTACAATTGTTTTCATTACAAATCCTCAAAAAAGTCAGGTTAGCGCTCACGCATCAGCGCTAACCTGACTCAGCTGAGCAGTAGACAGCAACGTTACAGTATTAATAATCCCCCTGTTAACGGATATATATCAATGGTACACAACAGCAGATACTTTCGGGCAGATCCAACGGCATGGTCAGCAATGAATCCGTACCCGCCGCATCAAAATCTGATGCAGATCATAGATTATGTAGAAGACGGCCCTCAGAGTAAAACGTTTGCAACAATAAGCACGCTCCATTCCCCCAGAATAAGCGCCGCAGCTGTACTGATTCAAACAGTTGTTCAACTATTTCCTGTATCATCCCTTCCGGGAAGCGGAATCTTTTGCGGGTGATACCCATTTTAAGAGGTGGCTTGCTTGAGAAAGACCGTAAATATTGCTTATATGGGATTGATAAGCTGTATTTTTTAAATATCTTTAATTATAGACTTTTTGTGTCTTTCTCAGCTTTATCGGCCTCCAAATCAGATATGTACAGGGTCTGTCTGATTATATCTATGCGAGGATAGACATGGTTATCACAGAGGTTGTTCGATGAAACTCATAAATGATGACACTCTTGAATTTGAAGAAATTTCGAGTGACTCAGAATCAATACTTGTCTCCCGTAAATCATATCGCCTGCCTATTAAGGACAGGGATGCCAATTTTCTGGAAGCCAACGGCAAGACATACCCGCTGCTGGATATCAGCACCGAAGGAGTATGTATCGGTATCGAATCGGCCTCACCGTTATCATCTGAAGATATTCAGCCAAGCTGCAAGCTCACGCTGGGCGATGAGAATTTTGACGGTTTAGAAGGCGAAGTTGTTCATGCATCCCTTGATGGCGATGGCAACTGGATCTGCGGAATTCAGTGGTTGAAGGTCGACGACAATACCTTAAAGTCTTTAGAGAAAAAGTTAGCCACCCTCCGGAAAGAGATTTTTAATAATGCCTGAAAATGAAAAGTTAGACATTATGGGCCTGTTGCTGAGCGAGGAGGTCGGTGACGATATCGATGAGCTTCAGCAACTCAATAATATAATTTTTTGCGACACAGAAAGTACACCTTTAAACGGTTCCCGGAAGGATCAGGGTGAATTGATCTGGAAAACAGACAGTGATCAGTTTGAGATCCATGCATGGAAGCTGAAAGGAAAAATCAGTCTGAAATTTATCACCAAGTCCAATACAACCGTTTCAGTGGAAAGACTGGCTAAGATTGCCTTAAAAGCAATCCTGGAAGATCTTAAGAAGGCTAACCCATGACTATTATTGTTTGCCCAAACTGTTCTCGTAAACATCATGCTGATACCAGCAAGGTCGCTGCAAAGAAACGCTTCGTTGTGCGGTGTAAGGCGTGTGAGCATAAATTTCTGATCAATCTGGATAACAACGATGGTGTTCAGCCGACGCCTGCTGCTGCCGCCCCTGCGCCAACATCCCCTCAGCCTGCGGCGGGCATGTCAGAGCCTCAGGCGACCGGTGAACGTAAGACCCCGAGAAAAATCTGCGTTTCATTAAGCAAAGGTGGTGTGGGTAAAACCACCACAGCGGTCAGTCTGAGTGCGGGCCTGGCAATGGCCGGATATAAGGTATTGTTAATTGATACTGATACTCAGGGGCAATCCTCCTTTATGCTCGGCAAGAAGCCACCTGCGGGGCTGACAGAGTTGCTAACCGGAGAGCTGACACCGAAAGAAACCATTTTTGAGGCCAGACCTAACTTATGGCTCCTCAGCGGAGGCAGATCATTAGCCGGTGTCAAACGCATTATTGATAAAAAAAGTTTTGGTTCTGAATGGACCCTGTCTGAGGCACTGGACAGTATCGATAAAGACTATGACTACGTCATCATTGATACCTCTCCCGGCTGGGATCAGTTGACCGTTAACGTTCTTTTTTATGCCACAGAGGTACTCACGCCTGTCTCCCTTGAAGTGATGTCGCTTCACGGTCTGGCTGAATTTACCAAGAACCTCCATGCGATAAAGAAATATAAGGATATCGATCTCAATTATATCCTGCCGACCTTTCTCGATACCCGGGTGGAACAACCGAAAAATATCTACCGCAAGCTCCAGAGCCTCTACGGAGACAAGGTATGTACACCGATACGGTATGACGAACAGCTAAGCCGTTCACCCTCCCACGGAGAGACGATCTTTGAGTTTCTTCCGGATGGTGATGGGGCTGCGGATTATGCCGCGCTGGTAAGAACGATCAGCCGAAATAAAATGATTCTTCTGGGTGATACAAAAAATCACGATGAAACGGTCGTTCCTTCGCTATAACTGCGTAATAAATGCGGCGCCTCGGTGAGGCGCCGCACATACCAGGTGAATAACAGACAAATAAAAAGACAAACTTTCGTTTGTCTTTTTTTTTACTTCGCTGTTCAGGCTAGCGCCCTGTCCACAAGAAAGCGGTGCCGGGCAGCAACCTTCAGAGACTACTTTTTCTGGCTTGATGTAGCTTTTTATAGCTTTCAATCAGTCGCAGATGCTTGTCCAGACCTTCGAGTTTCATACTGGTCTTTGTCAGTCCGTGGAACCGCACCTCAGCGCGGACACAACCCACCACATCGGTCATAACCTCATCACCGAACATCCGCTGCAGATTAACCATAAAATCATCCAGCTGCAATTCGTCGTCCAGCAGAATCTCCAGTACGGCGCTCATCGCCTGATAGAACAGCCCCCGCTCGACGGTATTGTCGTTATACTGCAGGAAGTCCTGCACCAGCTCCAGCGCGTTCTCATGCTGCTGCAGGGCAAGATAGATCAGAATTTTCAGTTCCAGCACTGTAAGCTGGCCCCACACCGTATTCTCGTCGAACTCAATTCCGATCAGGGTGCGAATCTCGGTATAGTTGTCCTCTTCACTCTCCTCCAGACGCTCCACCAGCTCAGCCAGCTGCTCATCAGTCAGTGAGTGGATATTGAGAATATCCTCACGGAACCAGATCGCCTTATTAGTGTTATCCCATACCAGATCTTCAACCGGATAGATCTCTGAATAGCCAGGCACAACAATTCTGCAGGCCGAAGCTTCCAGGCCAGGAACCAAACCCTCAAAGGTGGTGACATACACCTCTTTATCTAACGCTTCAAGGATCGCCATCAGAGCGGCACTCTCCTCCTCGTTGCTGCCGGAAAAATCCCACTCAACAAAAGAATAGTCCGCTTTGTTACTGAAGAAACGCCAGGAGATCACACCGGTCGAGTCGATAAAGTGCTCAACGAAGTTGTTTGGCTCAGTCACCGCATGGCTGTTAAACGTCGGTTTTGGCACATCGTTCAAGCCCTCAAACGATCGTCCCTGCAGCAGTTCTGTCAGACTACGCTCCAGTGCAACTTCAAAGCTGGGGTGAGCACCAAACGACGCAAACACACCACCGGTTCGGGGATTCATCAGTGTGACACACATCACTGGAAACTGACCGCCCAGCGAAGCATCTTTAACCAGCACCGGAAAACCCTGTTCCTCAAGGCCTTGGATTCCAGCCTGAATTGATGGATATTTGTCCAGCACCGCTTTCGGGACTTCGGGAAGCACGAGTTCCTGTTCAATAATCTGTCGTTTGACCGCCCGTTCAAAGATCTCAGACAGGCATTGCACCTGCGCTTCATAGATATTGTTACCGGCACTCATGCCGTTACTGAGGAACAGATTCTCCAGCAGGTTTGAGGGGAAATAGACGGTCGCACCATCGGATTGCCGTATAAATGGCAAGGCGCAGATGCCCCGCTCATGGTTGCCTGAGTTAGTATCAATCAGATTGGAACCGTTCAGTTCGCCATCAGGGTTATAGATATCCAGACAGTAATCATCCAGCAAGCCATCAGGGATAGAATCAGTTGAGGTCAGCGGGAACCACTTTTCATTCGGATAGTGAACAAACTCAGCGTTGGCGTGTTCTTCACCAAAATACTGATCGTTGTAGAAGAAGTTGCAGCTCAGGCGCTCGATAAACTCACCCAGGGCAGAGCAGAGAGCACTCTCTTTGGTTGCCCCTTTACCGTTGGTAAAACAGAGTTCCGAAGCCGAGTCGCGGATATTCAGAGACCACACATTCGGCACGATATTTCGCCAGGAGGTAATCTCAATCTTCATTCCCAGCGCTTCAAGAATGCCGGTCATATTGACGATGGTTCTCTCCAGTGGCAGATCTTTCCCTTCAATCATGGTGTTCACACCATCATCAGGGATCCCCATCGCCATGATAGAGGCATCTGCGTCCAGATTTTCAACCGTTTCGATCTTAAATTCAGGCCCTTCCTGCACCACTTTCTTGACGGTACAACGCTCAATAGAGCGCAGAATACCGGTACGGTCTTTTTCAGAGATCGATTCAGGCAGCTCAACCCGGATCTGGAAGATCTGGTTATAACGATTTTCAGGATCAACGATATTGCTCTGAGACAGACGGATATCATCTGTCGGTATATCCCGGGCGTTACAGTAAACTTTGACAAAGTAAGCAGCACAGAGCGCTGAGGACGCCAGAAAATAATCAAACGGGCTCGGGGCAGAACCATCCCCCTTATACCGGATCGGCTGATCGGCGGTGACGGTGAAATCATCAAACTTAGCTTCGAGTCTGAGGTTATCTAAAAAATTTACTTTGATTTCCATCTGAATACTCTATCGGAAACTTTTATAAGGATATCGATATAACTACCGACTTAGAGATTGCGCAGACTTAGCCCGGTTACAGCCCCTGTTTTGGGCTGCATTTTACACTAATAGGCGGGTTAAAAACGAACTGATTCTGATTAATATCAGCAAAGGAGACGCGCACCGTCATCCGGTGCGCAGCTGGATCAGAGAGAAGCGTTTAACAACAACTCAGGCGGAAAAGCAGTACAGAAGTTACCCCAATGACGGCCATTGACGTAAAGCGGCACCGAGATAGAATTCAGGATTTCACCGGTATCCCGGATAAAGGTTAACAGCAGAAACGGTGAGGTCTGATTGGCCCGGCGTATCTCAGCCCGGCTACCATTGTAAATACGGCGATGCCGGCTAAGCTGGTTATCTTTATCAAAAACACCGGTCAGGGGTTTGGATACCTTGGCGTTATGCGCCGGGCAATAGCCATTCACATCAAAGGCCGAAGCAATCAGAAATGCAGGCTTATCCGCTATAAAGCGATCAAACAGCGGCTGCATGGCCCGTTCAAATTTATCAGTATAGCCAGTGTCGTATTTCTCCGGTTTCTGATCGGGATTTGTTCTCTTATACTGTGTATCAAAAACATTTAATCCAGCGCCAGCCAGCTTTTCTAACTCTCTCTGGATCTCGCCAGCCCACCTCGTTGCGGTAGTCACGATCTCTTCAAATCCACCATAACCAATACTGAACCGGGACAGCAGCTCCTGCATCTCCTCTGTTGCAGTTTCCAGATTGATTGAGTGTTCAGCAGATACCGTCATCTCTGACTGAATATAGTCCGACAGTTCAGTTATTTTAGAAACATGCTCGTGGGTACTGTTATTGGTATAAGACATCTCCTCAATAGCCGCACTGATCTCACTCATCTGACCATGCACCGTTTCAAAATCATCGATCATAACCACAAATTTATCGCTGGTTTGAGAGATAAAATTATCGGTTTCAGTAACATAGTTTTTAATTTTCGACGCACCAGAGCGGGTATCATCCACGAGAGTGACCATCTGGTGAATATTTTTGTCGATCTCCTGCGTGGCAGCATTCACCTTCTGAGACAGGCTGCGAACTTCATCTGCCACCACGGCAAAGCCGCGACCAGCCTCGCCCGCCCGGGCCGCTTCAATAGACGCATTCAGCGCCAGCAGGTTAGTCTGATCAGAAAACGCCTGCACCAGTTTCAGCACTTCAATAATGTTGCTGGAATTATCCGATAACTGCAGCACAACATTCTGAAAATCTGTCAATTGATCTTCAATCGCATGAATCTGACCTTTAACACGCTCCATATCCTGACCAGCAGTCCGGATCTCAGTCAGGTTAAGCTCATTACGATTAGCTATATTCTGGGTATGCTGAGCGATCCCCTCAATCGCCTGAGTGGCTTCCTGACTTGCCTGAAATACTTTTTGTGCCTGATCAACCTGTGATTCTGCGGTTTCTTTTGTTTCAAGCAGGACCTTCTGAAGCTGACTGACACTTAAAGAAACCCTGACACTACGCTCACGTGAGTCCGCAATAATCTGCTTCAGACTCCCGGAAAAACCATTGTAGTTTTCGGCCATTCCGGCAATCTCATCGAATGTTTTCACCGGCAATGTTGCCGATATATCACCCTCTTTATCTTTCACTGCGCTCAGTACGGTATTCATATCCCTAATAGGGGAAAGAAACAGGTGCCGCATAAAGTAGGTACTAAAAACAGTGACAATCAATATAAATATCGTCATCAACATGACAGCATTAGAAAGCGAGTGGGTGATCGACAATAACTCACCACTAATCACAAGATCTGCCCCTGATTGCTGCTGCAGAGTAAGCAGAGAGTCATATACCCAGTAACAGACCCCAAGCAGAAAAAAGCTGGGTAACTGCAAAAAAGCCACGTTGCCGATAATTTTCTTAGTCAATGTATAGAAGAAAGTCTTCTCAACCGTTTTATACATACCCACTTCTTCATCTCCATTATTATTTTTTTGTTACATATCACAAACAGAAGTAAACTCTGGCCGGTAAAACGTGAGATTTTTTAATCAAGAAAAACTGCCAAAATCCTCGATAAATCGAACAAAACGGTCATCTTGGCAAAAAAACCTAAAAAATACTGGATCAAACCATCATCTCACAATGATATATTTCCACCACCATTAATGACACACAAAAAACTTAGATGAGGATAAATTAAGTATCACTTAAAAGAAAGTTATTAGCAAAATTTCTGTATGACTGATTTAAAAACGATTACTCAAAATGAGTTATTCATAGCCATATTGAGTAAAGCCGAACCGGCCACGCCTCTGGAGACAACCTTCACGACTTATGCCTGGCGCGGACTAATATGGTTTTAACCATTGGAATTCATTCCATTGGAAAAGAGATAAGAAGACGATAGACTTTTGCTTAAGGGGATACTGAATATGAAGGGCCAGCTGTGGAGAACAGATGAGGTCATTAGAACGGACAGCGATGAACTTGTCCGGCTAATGCATAGCAGCCAGAATTTTTACGCGCCCTCCACCAAAGGAGGTAAAGCCTTTTTTCACCAATAGTACTCTTTGGAGAACTCAGTTTTACCTGCCCTACTTTAACGCCAAAAGGTCTCCCCCTTTAAAGTGCCGACAGCCTTGTTGAAAGGCTACTGTTTTCGATTTCTGAAAGATACAGACTTTGCCCGATTACCACATGTCCCCATGTTGCACCACCGTCGCCCCCTTCCCCGGCCTCTATTCAGGAACATCCATGAACAACGCCCACATTCTTTCAGCTTAGTAATGTCCTCGGAGCGCAGCAGACTCTCAATGGATAGCGTTAGAACGTCTATTACCCAGCTCGGCTTCGCCATGTTGGGTACCCATATATAGTTATTTTCTGCTAGCTTCAAAGACGAATTATTTATCGCCGTTCTTATACCGTCTTCAAGCTTTTGCAGCGCTACACCCGTTTTATTTTCTCCCGATACTATGCAGTTAAGCGCCGCATATGCTGTCTCCCTCAGTTCGTGAATATTCGTCAGCAAAGTGGAAATGTCTGCTTGTTGTATTTCATTTTCCAGCACATTCATCTGTTCTTCGCTGAAGACAGATGAAACCTGCGCCCATCCCAGAAAGCTTGCCCAGTCAGATATACGACTACTGTCTCTGCGCTTATCCTGATCTTCGACGGTGTTCACGAAATCAAGTGCTGGATGCCCACCAATGAACGCATCTTCGTTCCATAGCGTCATACCATAACCTATTATTTCAATTTAACGGTTGTTTAATTCTACCCGATTAACTAACCTATTATATCAAATTAAAGGTTACTAAGGGCCATTTTATGCTTAATTTATCGCATCGTTTCACATTTGAAGGTCAGGATATTGCCTGGGGAAGTATTGGTGAGGGTGAACCGCTGGTTCTCATTCACGGAACCCCCTTTTCCTCACAAGTTTGGAGGAAGATAGCACCGCTGCTGGCAAGGCGAAGAAAAATCTACTTTTTCGATCTGCTAGGATATGGGCTGTCAGAAAAGCGGGAAGATCAGGATGTATCACTTGCAGTTCAAAATACTCTATTTGCCGCTCTGCTTCAGGAGTGGGGAATCAGCAGGCCTGAAGTTCTTTGTCATGATTTTGGTGGCACAACAGCGTTGCGAGCTTACTACCTGAATGGTGTCCGCTATGCGCGGCTTACTATCATTGACCCAGTAGCAATAGCTCCCTGGGGCTCACCGTTTGTCAGCCATGTCCATGAATACGAAGAAGCATTTGCCGGACTACCCGCATATGCTCATGATGCTCTTCTACGCGCATATCTTCAGAGTTCTGCATATTCTGAACTGGGTGAAGAAACTCTTCAAATCTATATGACACCCTGGCAAGGCAAAGTTGGACAAGCGGCATTCTATCGTCAAATAGCGCAGATGGATCAGCGCTATACTGATGAAATAGAGAAGCTTTACGCCCCCATGGAAAACCCAGTTCAGATTTTGTGGGGCGAAAAAGATGAGTGGATACCTATTTCACAGGGCAAGAAATTTGCGAATCTGCTTACGACAGGAGTGCTAATCTCGGTTCCTGAATCGGGCCATTTGATGCAGGAGGACGCACCAGAAGCCATAGTAGCGGCGATGCTTGACTAAGATAAATTTCCCTTTTGAGAGTTACCGCTTGTGGGTTTAGTGGATCGTTGAACGCGCTGATTAATCTTTCAACTGGTGTTTCATAGTCTGGTGTTTTTCCTGGACACTCGTTTAGCTGACAGGCTATCTCGTTTAACCCTTCCAACTAAATTGATCAAAACCTTTTTTCACCAATAATGCTCTTTCGACATCCCTGTTTTACCAGTCCGACTTAAACTGTTAAAGGGCTTTGCCTCCTTAAACTAAAAACGAACTGATTCTGATTAATATCAGCAAAGGAGACGCGCACCGTCATCCGGTGCGCATTCCCGTCAGTAAAGGCTAATCGCCTTTTTTCAGCTTAACACTCTCATGCAGTACCTTACGGTAGTAACGGCTCAATGACCGGTCTTTCGCTCTGCTCTCTGCCAGCGTCTGACTATTGCGAGCCTGCTCGCGCATCAGTTTCAGGTAGTTAGTCAACCGACGCTGATCTATCAGAGATGCCTGCAGGGCCGCCTGAACAGCACAACCAGGCTCATCCTGATGCTGGCAATCAGTGAATCGACACTGTGATGCCAGAGCACTGATATCGGCGAACGTTTCATCGATACCGGCTTCACACCCGCTCAGTTGCAGCTCCCGCATTCCCGGCGTATCGAGCAGTACACCACCATCGGGAATCAGATGCAGTGAGCGAGCCGTCGTGGTATGCCGGCCCCGGTCATCATCGTCACGGGCAGCCTTAGCCTGCTGGACCGGACGCCCCATCAGGCTATTAATCAGGGTTGATTTACCCACACCAGAGGAGCCTAACACCGCCACGGTACTGCCCGCCCGACACCAGGGCTGTAATACAGCTGTACTCTGCCGGTCCAGTGCATTCACCGCTTCAACCAATAGCCGGCGATCAAGCGCCTGGACCTGATTGACCAGACTATCCGGGTCATCGAAGAGATCGGCCTTGGTAAGCACCACAAAGGCCTCAGCCTTTGCTTCCCGGGTCAAAGCCAGATAGCGCTCTATCCTGCTCAGTGAGAAGTTCTGGTTAAGGGAGCAGGTGACAAACACCGTATCTACATTCGCAGCCATCAGCTGCTCTGACACCCTGCTGCCAGCCGCCTTACGGGAGAAACAGGAAAGGCGCTCAAGCGCGCGATAAAAAACACCGTGACTGTCGAGTAACACCCAGTCCCCCACTGCCAGAGAGGGCAGGTTTGGTGAGATATGGAGGGTCTGTCTGCCCTGCTCGCTGTAAAGCTCAAACTGAGTACGGTGCTGTGCAGCCACACGGGCGGGCAGATAACCTGAAAGCTCTTCAAGGCTGAGTTGTTGCTGAAAAAAGGGTTTCCATCCCAGTTGGGACAGACGGAAAATAGTAGTCATAAGAACCCCTGACGCATACCTGAGTAGCGCCCTGAAATTAATTCATAGGGGCGGAAGAGCCCCGGTTCAGTAACCGGGCAGAGAAATCAGTATAACTGAGTTCAGCAGACTGCCCGGAAGGTTTTGACTACAATCATCTGTACCCTCCAGCGGTGTGTTATTCATAAAGAGATTTCAATCTAGCAGAAGCATACACTGAGTCAAGGTTCCACAGCAGAAAAGAATACGACAACGGTCAACGGCAAACTACCGTTACTCAACCTCTAATCCCTGCATCCAGAACTGAGTTAACTGCTCAACCGAAATACCTGAAACAGACGCAGGAGGCTCAGAAAGGGCTGAAAATATCCCCTGTGCTAACTGTCTTCCAGCCGCTTGTGCGGCAGACGTCTTGGCGATACGTCGTTGATAAAAAGCTGTCAGGGCTGTATTCAGCTCATCCTGTTCAGCCAGAATCCGGACAAGATGCCATGCATCTTCCAACGCCTGACACGCACCCTGCCCTGAAGTCGGCAAAGATGCATGGGCGGCATCTCCAATCATTAAAACGCTGCCCTTATGCCAATATGGCAGCGGATCAAGATCATGAACAAAAATGCGCCTGAGTGATGTTTTATCATAAGACTTCAGCACACGCTGTACCGGACCAGGCCAGTTCATAAAACGCCGGTGCATCTCTTCATACCAGGCAGATAAAGGCCGCTCTTTATCCATAGGCGTGCTCCATGCGGCAGCCCAATAACAGACACCGGGAGTAACCGGAACAATGCCAAAGCGCTCACCAAAGCCACGAAAATCATGAATGGCTTCATCTAAAGCCCCCTCCTCCACCTGACTGATACCAATAATATTGATGAAACCCTGATAACGGGGAGTTATCTTTCCCTGATATAAGACCTGACGCACCACCGTGTGCATTCGCCCATCGGCTCCAACCACCAGATCAAAGGTTTGCTTTAATCCTTCAATAGCCTGCGGCGTTATAGTGCAATTGAACTGTCTCTCAACACCCAGGTCATCTAACGCGCTGTCCAGTATGCTCATAAGATCCCGGCGTAATACCGTCACACTGATAAAGCCACTCAGACTATTCATAGTCTCAATATCAAGCTCACCCAACAGGACTCCCTGCTGATTAAACTGACGCATAAAACGGGGGGCTCCACCCAGATGCTTCAGCTCTTTTTCCAACCCCATCTGCTGCAGAATATAAACGGCGTTTGGCCATAAAGTGACACCCGCCCCCATGGATGAGACCTGACTATTACGCTCATACAGACTCACCTGATAACCCTGCTTTGCGGCTAGTATCGCCAGCGCCATCCCGGCAACGCCTGCTCCGACAATGGCGATTCGATCGATGTTGCTCATCTGCACTACCTCGTTAGTTAAACTGGGTAGTGATTGTCACAAAGCCATCATTCAGGATAAATAAGGTATTATTGGGTTATTAATCCCATTTAATGAGTTAATTAATGATTGATAAAATCGAACTTCGATGGCTACTCAGCTTCCAGACGGTATATCAACAGCTGAGCTTCAAGCTGGCGGCAGATCAACTGCAACTGCCAACATCTAACGTCAGTCGCCATGTCGCCTTATTAGAGCAGCAGTTAAATGTGCGATTATTGGAGCGCACCACACGCAAGATGATCCCAACCGCTGCAGGTAACCAGCTTTACCGTTCCATTACCCCCCTCATTCAGGCAATGAATGATGTACTTGAAGATGTTTCTCTGCAGGGCGACAGCCTGTCTGGCCACCTTAAAATCATCATGCCTGATCTCCCCTTTCTGGCTGAAAGCATCGCTGACTTTTGCTCGCTTCACCCGAAAATAAAGCTTAGCTGTGATACCCAGTTAAACCCGACGGAAGGTATGTTAGAGGGGTTCGATCTGGTGCTGCGCTTTGGCCGTGGCCCATTGGAAGATTCTGGCTGGGTCGCGAAGGAGATACTGCGCTGGTCAAGTTGCGTGGTTGTCGCACCCCGGTTACTTGAACATCATCCATTGCCACACTCTCTGGATGAACTGCGCAAAATGCCCTGTATAACCAGTCTCTCTGTACTACAGGGAATGCCCTGGCGATTTAAACAGAACCAGACCATTCAGGTGCAGTCCAGCTATAAGGTCAACAGTGGTAACATGGCCAAAACAGCCGCACTGAAAGGACTGGGCTTTGCCATCTTACCCACTCATGCATGCCAGGCAGAAATAGACAACGGCTCTCTTATCCAAATTGACCTTAACAGCGAACCGGAAGACCTTGTGCTATACGCATTTTACTCGGGGAGAAAATACCCACTGGAGAAAGTGAAAGTGTTTTTGGAACATTTACTATCGGGGCTTGGAGACTGATGAATAATAGTTCCCCCAGTAGCCTATTCTGAGCAAACTAATTCCGAACGTCCGGGCCTTTAAAACTAATGTCATCCGCTTGAAATACCTGAAACTCACTTGTAGACCAAGGCCCTATGAGCAATAATTGTTTTTCTGGAATAAGGATATTGAATCGCAAATGAAACATGGATTTGTAGTGCTGTTCAGTGTGCTGGTCATTATGCTAAACAGTGGCACATGTTATGCCCAAGACCCAATTTCCTTGTCTCAGCAACAAACATCCGCAATAGAAGAGCTTAATTTCTGGAGACGTGTTAATTCAGCTCCCACCCCCTCAACGCTTTCAGATATCAAGCACCTCTATCATGCTTCGCCAACGGTAGATTCCACCATCGGCATGCACGGGGCTTTTGTCACCAAATTCGTTATTCGCAATGCCAGCAATGCCGGAAAACTATGGTTTGTTAATCTACATGCTAACTATCTGGACCAGGGCCTGGCCTATTGGCAAAGCACTACCAATGATGTGGTTGATCAGGCAAACTTTAGCCAACGCTCCACGGCCAATCCTAAGTTAGCTCATGCGCAAGTTTTTCCGCTCTTTATTGAGAGTGGAGACACCGTTGAACTGTGGATTTATATTGAAGCTAAGCGATTTGCCGTCCCGGTAACGGTCAGGTTAATACCTGAATCTAAGTTTTATTATCAACAATTTAAGGACAATATACTGACAGCTATCAGCATTGCAGTGATGTTAACTTTGGCTGTGATAGCTGTTTTCACCTATGTACGCACTCGACAAATGATCATTCTGGCATGCGCTGGTTATGTGGGCTTGCATGGCCTTGGCTGGTTTGCAGCATCGGGGCAACTGGGTTATCTGTTTAACATTTCAGCAATTAACCCTGCTTATGCAGGCATACTGATTTTCCCCTTTGCCATTGCTGCTGCAAGCCTGTTCACCAAAATGTTATTTAACTGCCCGCAAGACTATTTAAGACTAAGCAGATTTTTGCACGGTGTTTCCATCACCAGCGTTGCTCTGGGCATATTGATGTGGGTGTTACCGTTTGCATCCAGTTACTTGATTTCACACATAATTGCGGCCTTTTGGATTCCCATATCAGTCAGTATTGGCTTCTTTATGCTGGGGAAAAGTGACTTTCGTGCTAAATATTATTTGGCGGGAAATCTGACCTATGGCCTGGCTTTGGGGTACTACGTGCTTTCACATACCAAACAGGTAAACGGGGACCTATTGCCTGAGCTCGTTGTATTGCTGGCTTTAACGGTTGATTGTATCTGTATTTTGTTGTCTTTATCTGAATGGATTCACATTCAGCAGAAGGAATATTACCGCAGTTACACTCTCTCGCGGATAGATCCATTAACCAATGTCGGTAACCGTCACTTATTTAGTGAAAGGTTAAGTAAGTTATCTTCACCTTATTATCTAACCTTCATCGATTTTGACGGTTTCAAACAGTTGAATGACACACTAGGACACGAACAAGGCGATAGGTTTTTAATTGAATCTGCAGACATAATGCAGCGTAAGCTGAAGGGAATCGGTGAAGTCTTTCGAACGGGTGGCGATGAATTTATCTGGCTAATAGTTAGAAAACAGAATGATAAAAACCTGCTGACAAAAATCTCGCAACTCATCGCTCAAACCGAGCAAGAGTTAATGCAGGCCGGCTGGCAACAAGCAAGCTTAAGTTATGGGATTGCAAACAGCCATGAATCTGACAACTTATCTGAGTGTTTGTCCTTGGCAGATAAACGCATGTATGAGCAAAAACGTTCAAAAAAGGAAGTCACTAGCGCTGCTCTGTAACGCCAATAGTCTTCGTTTTTAATACCCCAATACACTAAACCGCCTGCCCTGCGGCAACACCCGAAGCCCAGGCCCACTGGAAGTTGTGGCCACCTAAGTGTCCGGTGACATCCAGGCACTCGCCAATGAAATAGAGGCCAGGAAGTGTTTTTGCCTCCATGGTTTTCTGGTTGATCGCATCGGTATCGATACCGCCCAGTGTAACTTCCGCCGTACGGTAGCCCTCGGTACCCGACGGCTTTACCGTCCAGTTATGAAATGCAGAGGCGATGGCTTCCAGCTGTTTATTGGAAAAATTACCCATAACGCCCGTTAATTCAAACTTTGTGCAGAGTATTTGCGCCATACGCTTACTCATCTGCTGCGCCATAATAGTGGTAATCTCGGCCTTAGGCCGGCTATCACGCTGTTCTTTGAGCCACTCAAGCAGATCAAAGTCGGGAAACAGATCGATCTCAACCTCCATACCCGGCTGCCAGTAGTTCGAGATCTGCAGCATCGCAGGACCACTCAGGCCACGATGGGTAAACAGCATCATTTCGACAAAGCTGGTTTTGCCGATGCTCGCCCGCACCCGGTGAGAGACACCGGACAACTCACTGAGCTGCTCTTTATCTTTCGGTTGCAGGGTAAAGGGAACCAGTGCGGCTGATCGTGGTAAAACGCTGAGGGAGAACTGTTCAGCTATATCGTAGGCAAAGCTGGTTGCCCCACCATTTGGAATAGACAGACCACCGGTGGCGACAACCACGGATTTTGCCGCAATATTCCCCAAGGTGGTTTGCAACTGAAAACCGTTATCGGTTTGCTGTAGTTTATGCACCTGGGTTTCGGTTTTAATCTCAACCCCCGCCCAGTCACACTCAGTCAGTAAAACCTGCAGTATCTCTTTGCTGGATTCGTTGCAGAACAGTTGCCCCAGGGTTTTCTCGTGATACTCCACACCGTGACGATCAACCAGATCGATAAAATCCTGTGCGGTGTAGCGACTCAACGCCGATTTACAGAAATGGGGATTTTGCGAGAGAAAATTAGCCGGACTGTTGTGCATATTAGTGAAATTACAGCGGCCACCACCGGACATCAGAATCTTCCGGCCAATTTTGCCGGTATGCTCCAGCAGCAGAACCGACCGTCCCCGGTAGCCTGCTGTAGCAGCACACATCAGACCAGAGGCTCCGGCACCTATTATCACCACATCAACCTGTTGCAAGGTAAACTATTCCTGCTAGAAAAAAGAACCGCATTGTACCCAGTCAGGAAAACTCTAGCGAGTACTATTGGCTCTTATTGTGACTGCCGTCACAGAGGGGGGGTGTACCTGTTTGTTTACAGCGGCAGAGCAATACAGTTTCACTTTTGCGGGCGATAAATACCACCGGATCCAGCCCGGTACCCTGGTGAGAACCATCACAGAAAGGCTGATTAGCAGAACGACCACAGGCGCACCAGCAATAAGTCTCGCCCTCTATCAGGTCAACCCTGGCAGGCGCGTTGCCTGCACGATGAACATCAGCATGAGTCATAGTCTGATCTCCGTTTACCGCCTGCAGTTTATCTGCAGGCACCAGTAAACGTAGATGACGCTTTAGCGGAGATCAAACTCCGACAGGGATTTATTTCTCCTCTGCGGCCGCTTTACGAGCCTCTTCAGCGCGCTTCAGTCGACGAATCTTGTCCGCCAGGGGGGTATCGCGCTGTTGTTGAGCGGACTCTGCTGCCAGCTCAGCTTCGCGGGCTTTTTCATACACCGACTTATGTTTCTTCTTCTGTTCCTGATTGCGGCGCTTGCGGCTTTCATAGCTATCGGGATCAGCCAGTTTCTCGCTACGACGCGGAATATCCAGAAAAATTGGTTTTGGCGAGGTGCGTTTTTTCTTTATACGTGACATTTCAATTACCTTTATTACGGTGAGCCGAGCGATCACTCTGTGACTCTGCTTCTAACCGTTCCTGTTCTTCTCTTTCAAGCTCGAGGCGTTCAGCTTCAAGCCTTTGCTGCTCCCACTTTTCCAGCCATTCGCCCACGGATTCGTAAGTTATCTGACCCAGCTGCCCACCGCGCAACTCGTTGAGCAATATCTCTGAAGCTTTATGCATATCGATAACGCCACCGGGTCTCAGCCCTCCCCGCTTGCGGCCGATGGCTTCAAGCAGCAGATCTCCCCGCTCCGGTAACTGTTTCAGTTTATAACGATCCAGCAACAATTGCGGATAGTCCCTAAGCAAAAAGTCAGCGGCATAAAGGGCAACATCTTCAAACTCGATTGCGGTGTTTTTGATAGCACCACTGGCCGCCAGCCGGTAGCCGGAGTCGACATCTTCAATCTTTGGCCAGAGCATACCCGGCGTATCTGATAACGCCATACCGTTGCGCAGCGTAAAACGCTTCTGACCCTTTGTTACTGCCGGCTCGTTACCCACTTTGGCGATTTTCTTACCCAGCAGGGCATTAATCATGGTGGACTTCCCTACATTGGGAATCCCCATAATCATCGCCCGCACCTGACGGCCATTATTACTCCGCGAAGGCACCAGCTTATTACACAGGTCAGGTATGCTACTGATCAGCTTTTTCTGCGAATAGTCGATCATCAGCGCCTGCGTGTCCGGCAGACTATTATAAAAATCGACCCACTCCTGAGTACGGGCCGGGTCAGCCAGATCGCTTTTATTAAGCAGTTTGATAACCGGCGTCCCTTTTCGCAGCTGAGACACCATCGGATTTTCACTGGACACAGGCAGACGCGCATCAAGAACTTCAATCACCACATCGATCTCATCCATCACCTGGGCGATCTCTTTGCGGGCTTTATGCATATGGCCCGGGAACCAGTTAATTGTACTCATAATCACAGTCTGCTAAATCAGGGAGCAACATTATACCTGTAGCATAGAAAACAGCGACTTGTTTTGCTGTTTATCTAATATCTGATTACTTGTAATGGTGATAAAGGCGGCTGACAATAGACGCCGCTAATTATATGCTTACGTCAAAAGCAGTTTTAAATGGAAAACACCTATATGGAAACCACATCAGATTCACAAGTTCTGATGGCCCGACAGCCGATCTTTGATCGCACCCAGAGGGTTGTAGCTTATGAACTGCTCTACCGGGATGAGCAGGGCTCAGAGAACGGTCTGTTTCGCAATTCAGGCAGCACCAGTGAGGTAATCCTCAACTCCTACACCAGCATCTCAGATCAGGGTGAGCTTAAGCGGGTACCCGCGTTTATCAATCTCAGTCGTGACCTACTGGTCTCTGACGATTTTCCAGAGTTACCGCGCAAAAATATCGTGCTGGAAATTCATCAGAACATTAAAATAGATCGTGAAGTAATCGTTGCTATATACCACCTTGTTAAGGCGGGCTACCGGATTGCTCTGGATCATTTCACCTATAAACCCCAATATGAACCCCTGTTAAAGATGGCTCATATTGTAAAAGTAGATGTTCAGAATATGAGCTTTGAAGAGGTTGCAGAACAGGTACGCCTGCTGACGCCCTTCAAGGTCACCCTGCTGGCGGAAAAAATCCAGACCGTTGAGATGCTTGAAGAGTGTAATAAACTCGGTTTTAAACTGTTTCAGGGACACTTTCTCAGTAAACCCAAACTGGTTAAAGGCAAAAAAGTTGACCCCAACCAGGCAACACTGTTTGAACTGGTTCAGGAACTCCAGAATCCCAATACCACGCCAGAACGCCTTGAACATCTGATTATTCGCGATCCGGTACTGACCTATAAACTCCTGCGCATCGTTAACTCTGCAGCCTACTCTCTGGTCCGTAAGGTTGAATCCCTGACTGAGGCCGTCGTCATGCTGGGAATGACACAGATACGCAAGTGGGCCACTCTGATCGCACTGAACAATCAGAGCGGTAAACCGGAAGAGATCTGCCGCGGCCTGCTGGTCCGCGGACGAATGTGTGAAGAGATCGCACTGGCGACTAAACGCAGCAACCCGGGCAGCTATTTCATGACCGGTATGATGTCCAACCTGCATCTGCTGCTGGATATCGATCGCGAATCGATGCTCAGAGAGGTTCCGCTAAGTGACGAAATCAAAAATGCGATCCTCCTTAACGCAGGAGATATGGGTGAAACACTGATGTTTGTCGGCAACTACGAAGCCGGTGACTGGGATCTGCTGCCCACCGATTTCGATTCTAACCTCTATGAAAGCAGCTATCGCAAAGCGCTGGACTGGAGTAAAGAAGCGATGCAGGCACTCAACGACCTTGACTGACAGATCCAGCCCTCTGTTTATCTCCAGACACAGGCCGCATCCGCGGCCTTCTTTTTAAGCACCCGGTTGCAGATCGGGATGAGCATCGGCAAATGCCCTGAGCTTTAAGCAGTTCTCATTAACCCGGACGATATTGGGATAACTGTCGAGATTACACTTGAACCGGTTGGCATTAAACACCTGCGGAACCAGACAAAGATCTGCCAGAGTCACTGTGTTACCAAAACTATATTCACCGGCGGTGTCGCTGAGTGTCTGTTCCAGGGCATTAAACCCCTGATAAATCCAGTGCCGGTACCACTGCGTCTTCTGTGCATCGCTGGCACCTAATTCAGACACCAGGTAGTTAAGCATGCGCAGATTATTAACCGGGTGAATATCACAGGCCACCAGTTGCGCCATGGCCCTCACGATAGCTCTGTCGCCGCTGTTTTCCGGTAACAGGGGCTGAGCATTGGCACAGGTCTCATCCAGGTATTCACAGATCGCCAGCGACTGGGTTAACAGCAACTCCCCATCCTGCAACGCAGGAACCAGTCCTTGCGGATTTCTGGCCAGATAATCAGCTGAACGCTGCTCACCTGCGAGCAAACTGATCGGTACCTGCTGATATTCAACGTGTTTAAGATTAAGCGCGATACGGACACGATAAGCCGCTGAAGAGCGACAGTAATCGTACAAAATCATATTAACCACCATCATTAATTAATAATTATATTACAAACACTTAACCCAACAAGTAAAAGTTAATTATTGATTTAAAAGAGCCCGTACCTGTTGATACAGAAATGCTATAAATGCCCCGTAAGATCAAATTTCTGCTGAAGATTATCATCCAGCCACCCCTTAAAAAACTCAATAAACAGGCTTACTTTAGGGGCAATATATTTACGCTCGGGATAGATTGCGTACAGGCTGAGTCGCTCAGCCTGATAGTCAGGCAGCAACAACTCTAACTGCCCTTCTTCAACATATTTGCCGATCACAAAAGAGGCAAGATTAGCCACGCCCCGATGAGCCAGCGCGGCCTGCAATACCATAAGACTATTGTTTGCTTTCAGATCCCCGCCGACCTGAATGGTCTGACTTCCTGCAGTGTTTGTCAGGGTCCAGGTGTTGGTATTACTTGCCAGCATGAACACCAGGCAGTTGTGCTGCTTCAGGGCCTCAGGTGTCTGCGGGTGACCATGCTGCGCAAGATAAGCCGGGGTAGCACAGAGAAACAACGGTACGGATGCAATCTCGCGGGCAATCAGACTGGAATCGGGCAGTGAAGGATGGGTGATTCTTAACGCCAGATCGAAGCCGTCTTTGAGCAGCTCAACATCACTATCATCCAGAGCGACTTCCAGCTGAACATCCGGATAAGCAGCCATAAACTCAGGTATCGCTCTGGAAAGCAGTTGCTGCCCAAAGGTCATGTTAGCGTTAATCTTCAACACCCCTTTAGGTTTGCCCTGCAACTGAGACACAAGGTTTTCGGCTTCGTCCACATCTGAAAGAATAGCCTGACACTTTTCATGGTAGGCAGCGCCGACTTCGGTCACACTGAGGCGTCGGGTTGTTCGCTGCAGAAGCCGCGCACCCACATGCTGTTCCAGATGGGAAACCTGCTTGCTGACGGAAGAGCTGGAGATCCCAAGCTCAGCGGCGGCCAGAGAAAAACTCTTAAGGTCAACCACCCGTACAAAAACACCCATTGCCGCCAATACATCCATTCTCCGCCACTCCTCAATACCAATTGGGCTTTAACCTATCAGGGCACAACCCAAGACACAATATTAATTCCAAAAAGAGAATAATCATCCGACAGATACAAAAATGTATGGTTCCCCTCATGATTGCAACACAGATTTGTGATCATGAGGTGGTTTTGCGCTAATGTATTCGGAGTCTTTAATTAGGAATGTTTCATTCCTGCTCCACGATGAGCATCCGCGCCAGATAGCCCTTAAAAAACCGACAGCTTATAACAGCTGTTTTTTGTGACAGGTTTACTACCCGGACGGTCAACCCTTTTCATCATCACGCTCTGTTATTGCAAACCTGATTAAACCTGCTGTGACTGGTAAGGCTCATTCTTGCTTAAAACAGCATACGCTATTCGTGACAGCTTGTTTGCCAGAGCAATACAGACCGTATTAAATGATTTACTTGCTCTCAGCTTTCTTAGCCAGTCATACATCGGCCCCCGATAGTTATCCAATCGTGATAGGATCGCTCTGGCTCCGTGCACTAATAAGCATCTAAGGCGTTTATTTCCACGCTTACTAATACCTAATAACTTCGACCTCCCTCCTGTCGAATATTGCCGCGGCACCAACCCTAACCAAGCAGCCATTTCTCGACCGCTTTTAAACTGATGAGCATTGCCCACTTCTGCTGCTAATTGGCTTGCAGTCATATCACCAATACCAGGAACGGTTTTTAGTAGCTGGCAACGACTGCTTTGCTTAACCTGCCTAACGATTTTTATATCTTGTTCGGCTATTTGCTCATTTAAGTAGCGGTAGTGATCATGCATCACTTGAAGCTCACCTATGATGGCTGGGCATAGTGTAACTTTTTGTGTGCTTAGCCATGAAAACAGCTTTTTCATCGCTGAGTGACCACGTGGAAGGGATAAACCGAATTCCAATAACAGCGCGCCAATACGTGACATACAAGCTGTGCGCTCCGCTACGAAGCCTTCACGTACTCGATGTACGACTACCTGACTTTGTGCGTCAACTGACTTCACTGCGACAAACCGCATATCCGGACGACCTGCCGCCTCAGTAATCGCTTGCGCATCAATGAAGTCGTTTTTATTACCTTTAACAAAAGGTTTAACATATTGAGGCGGGATTAATCGGACGTCGTGACCATAACTCATGCAGAGACGGCCTAACCAGTGCGCGCCACCGCATGCTTCAAACGCAATAATGCATGGCGGTAGTTGTGCTATAAAAGTAATGAGCTGATGACGAGAGAGTTTCTTTTTGCAGACTTGCTTATCGTGAGAATCACGACCAATTAAATGAAAAGAAGACTTGCCTAAATCGATTCCAAGGACTTTGATAGACATGAGATGGTTCTCCTTGTTGGTTTCGTCGCCTTTCCAGCATAGCTGGTTAAAAGCGAGGGGAACCATCTCATTAAAGCGGCCTCGATGGCCGCTTCTTATCTAATAAAATCCGTGATTATAGTGGCACGATCAATACCGGCCGCTTCGAATTATGCATCACCTTATTTGCGGTTGAGCCTAACAGAAACTGACCCATCGCTGAGTGTGTCCGGGTGCCCATCACGATAACATCAGCATCAATCTCATCCGCCACCCGAAGTATTGTTTTCCAGGGAGTTCCCTCCTCAACCCGGGACATAACGGAACCCTCTTCCAGCATCTCATTCTGCTCAAGCTCAGTTTCACAAAAAAGTCTGATACGCTCTTCAATTTTTATCTTGAGATTTTCCAGGCTCTGATCATGCAGCTCATTCAAAGCATCCTCACTGATCTCGTTCTGTATGATACTCTTCGCCGAAGCGCTGAGTGGCTCGATGACATGAAGGTAGGTTATCTCAGAATGATAGTGGCCACACAGGCTCATCGCCGCCCGGAATGCAGGCCGTGAGCCTTTATCAATATCAGACGCATAAAGAATCTTTTTTACATCAGGTAGCATAGCGGTAACCTTCTGATAGATTTGGCCCCCGGAGGGGCCGGAAAAATATTATCGATACAGCAGTTCAGGCAGGAATAGTGATATCGATGAAATAAAGGTAATCAACGCAAGGCGTACAATATCAGCACACCAGAACGGGGTAACCCCTTTAAAGATGGTGCTGGCTTTAACATCTTTCAGCACCGCGCTTAACACAAACACGTTCATGCCAACCGGTGGGGTAATCAGACTGATCTCGGTTACTACTACCACCACAATGCCAAACCACACAAGATCAAAGCCGAGACTCTGAACCAGTGGGAAAAAGATCGGCACCGTCAGAAGCAGCATCGACAAGCTCTCGAACACCATCCCCAGCACAATGTAGATCGCCAGAATCACCAGAATAACGACCATTGGCGCCACATCCAGACTAGTCACCAGATCCAGGAGGTCCGATGGTAATCCCGCGCGGTTAATAAAATTGGAGAAGATCAGGGCACCGATCAGCACGCCAAAAAGCATCGCCGAAGTACGGGCGGTATCCGACAGAATATCAAACAGACTGCCAAAGGTCAGAGACCTGCGGTACAGGGCGATAATAAACGCACCTCCCGCACCGATACCCGCCGCTTCTGTCGGTGTAAAGATACCCAGATAGATACCCCCCATCACAACAGAGAACAGTGCCAGAACGCCCCAGACACCATTCAGAGCCTGGATCCTCTCAGGCCAGCTCATTTTATCACCGCAAGGGCCTGCCTCTGGTGTGCGCCAGACAACATACCGAACGGCAAAAAGGTAGAGTAAAATACCCAGAAAACCGGGGATAAAGCCCGCCGCAAATAACTCACGGATACTGGTCTCAGTTAACAGGCCATAGATAACCAGAATGACAGAGGGAGGAATCAGTATTCCCAGCGTACCACCGGCAGCAATGGATGCCGTTGCCAGAGAATCGGCATAGCCATATTTACGCATCGGTGGCATAGCCACCTTTGCCATGGTTGCAGAAGTAGCCAGACTGGAACCACAGATAGCAGAAAAGCCGCCACAGGCAACCACCGTCGCCATGGACAAGCCTCCCTTACGATGACCCAGAAAGGCGTAAGATGCCCTATAAAGTTCATGAGAAAGACCCGACTTGGTTACCAGGTTCCCCATCAGAATAAATAACGGAATAACCGACAGACTATATTCCTGAGCGGTATTGATAACCCGCTTGGAAGCCATAGACAGCGAGGAGTTCCAGTTAAAATCCATAATGTTTTCGAAGCTCAGGCCCTGCATATACGCAAACCCGAAGAAGCCCACCAGGCCCATCGCAAAAGCGATAGGCACGCGTACCACCACGATAAACAGCAATAAAATTACAAAACCAGTTAATGCAGTAATCATTCTTATAATACCTGTAACGTTGTCAGCGCATTTTTACCGGAAAATCCGGCATCAGTCCCGGGACAGGAAAAGTAGCCGGTAGATACCGTAGCTGATCATAAGCGCAGCAGTTGCCCAGCTCATAATGGCAATATATTCAACAATATAACCAACGGGGACTTGCAGAAACTCTGTCACCTCTCCCCGACTGTTTGAGCGCACTGCCAGCTCATGGATACGTACAGCGAGAAAATACAACGAAGTGGAGATAAGCAGCGCGGACAGCAGACCAAGCACTTTAATCACTGTACTGCCTAATACCCGGTCCAGAATATCGACCACAACATGACCACCGCGCCAGGTAATAACTGGCATCTCGGCAAAAACAAGAATAGCGAGACTCATTTCGGTTAATTCTGTTGCTCCATCAACAGCATTATCAAGAAAATAACGTCCAAACACATCTGCGCAGGTCAGCATCATCATAAAAAAAAGCGTGATAGCAGCAACCAACTCAAGGAAAAAGGCCAGCCAAACGACTGGCCCCTTCTCCTCGTAGTGCGCTGAAAGCCAGGCACTGAAGGACATAGCAGGCTCCTTATTTGTAGCTGCGGGCGATCTGACGCAGCTCAGCCAAAGCAGCTTTAGCGTCAACACCACGATCCGCTACAGCTTCGTAGAATGCCTCATCCATTCCCTTGGTCAGCCCTTTAAACTCCTCGGCCATCGGATCACCCTGTTTGACGATAGCAACGTTTACGCCGTTTTCCTGAGCGGCTTTAAGGCCTTCCACATCGGCCGCATCCCAGGCATTACCCGCCATTGCTGAGAGCTTCTCACCAGACACACTGAGAATCGCTTCACGATCTTTCGCATCAAGATCGGCGAGAAAATCGGGATTCATAAAGATAGCGAAGCTGCCTAAATACATGCCACCGGGGAGTGCAACCACGTTGCGAGCAACCTCATGCAGACGCAGAGACTTCTGTTCACCCATCGGAATGAATACCCCGTCAATAACCCCCTGCTGCATCATCTCATAGACTTTTGGTGCCGGAGCGCCTACAGCGGTAACCTCCATACGCTCACCGATCTCACCCTGGATGCCACCACCCAGACGAATCTTCTTACCTTTCAGATCCGCCAGTGACGAGATAGGGCCAGCCGTATGAATCTGACCCGGACCGTGGGTAAACAGACCGATCAGCTCGAGGCCATCATGCTCATTCGCCTTAGCGAAGTATTTCTGATGAACCTTCCAGTGCGCCACGGATGCAGCTTCAGCACTCGCTCCCAGCAGCGGCTGCTCAACCGCTTGTGTCAGTTTAAAACGACCCGGCACATAGCCGTGGTAACTCCAGGATGCATCGACAACACCATCTTCCACCAGCTCAAACATGGTTTTTGGATGGCCCAGTCCATACTCAATCTCAACCTTGACACGGCCTTCGGTGGCTTCTTCAACCCATTTAGACCAGGTCGGCCAGACAACCGCATTTTGTGGATGGGTAGGAGGCAACCAGCTGGCCACACGCAGTGTAGTATCAGCCAGAGCCGTAGCAGAGAGGGATGTGCCCAGCGCAATTGCAGCCGCACTTTTGAGGAAAGTCATTTTTGTCATTCGGTCTATCTCCTGGCTATCTCTTCGACGTTATACACGTCAGTAATTTTTATAAGAGATTATTGGGGCTTTACCCCTATTTATTATTTTCCGGGCATTGCTGCCCAGGGTCTTTCGAATCATAACTAACAAAATGATACAATTCTAGCTATACAGCAAAAGAAATGTGTATCAGTAAGGCATAGCGGTGGATTCCTGAACATTCAGACGATCACCTCTTTTAATTAACATGTTAACTTAATTACTTTTGTTCGTAAACAACTACAACCAACATTTCCCCTTTAACTGAAGGGTTTAAATAATCGTCCAGACTGTAGTACCGATGAACCACTACCATTGGTTACTAGTACTTATAGACTATTTGGCTTGAATTGCCTCTTCTCGGGTTAATGGGATCTTTTTGCAAATAAATTCTTTAACTTACTGGTAATATCCTCTGTTAACATGTCCGTTTAGTATGGATAACCCTTTCCGTTCAGATTTTATGAGTGCCGAATGAACAAACTTCGTTGTATTGAAGAGCTGGTTGATGACTTTAAGAACCAACGCCCCATCCGCGGTGGCTCTTTAATTATCACCATCTATGGCGACGCCATATCCCCAAGAGGCGGTACTGTTTGGCTGGGAAGCCTGATTAAGCTACTAGAGCCACTGGGACTCAACCAGAGGCTGGTGAGAACATCTATTTTTCGTCTGACAAAAGATGGCTGGCTGACCTCAAGCCAGGTCGGACGCAAAAGTTTCTACAGCCTTACTGACACCGGGCGGCGTCGGTTTGAAAGTGCATTCAGGCGAATTTATGCAGAGCTTTACCCGGAATGGGATGGCAAATGGGACATGATAGTCACCACACAACTCGATAATGAGTTGCGTAAGGTTGTCAAAAAAGAACTCGAATGGCTGGGATTCGGTAATATTGCGCCGAGTGTCATGGCACATCCCATGGCCGATATGACTGATGTCAGCACTACGCTGCAGGAACTCTGCGTACTCAATGATGTAATCCATATGAAATCGGAACTGGTAGGCAACCAAACCTCCATTCCACTCAAAGAACTGGTGCATGAGTGCTGGAACCTTGATCAGCTAGCCGAAGGATATCACGCATTTCTTGAGCGCTTTCGCCCTATTCTCAGAGCACTGGAGGGGCAGCCAGAACTGGACCCGGAGCAGTGTTTCCAGCTGCGCACCCTGATGATTCATCACTACCGCAGAATCCTGCTGAGAGACCCGCAACTACCTGAAAAACTGCTTCCTGCCGACTGGAGCGGAACATCTGCCAGAGTGCTTTGCCGGAATATCTACCGGTTAATCTATCGCGGTGCCGAGGAACATCTCTCTTCAACTCAGGAGACTGCCGATGGCTCATTACCTGAACCGGCTCCCCGCTTTTATAAACGCTTTGGCGGTTTGTAAGCAGCTGCAACAAAACGTTGCAACCTAAAACAGTTTATTGGTTTAATAGCTTATCAGACGGCCTGATAAACTGCTTGAAAGGCCGCCTGACAATCGATTACAACCAGAAAGAACTGATTCTATGCCATTACCCCAAGCCGCTGAGCGCAATAAGATTCACACCCGCACGGTTACCTGCCAGGGATTTGAAAGAGCTGACGGGCTCTGGGATATCGAGGGCCACCTGACCGATATCAAAACCGTAGCGATTATGCTGCGCGACAAAAGCGACAGTCCGGTTGAGCCGGGAGAACCGATCCACGATATGTCGATCCGGATTACTATCGATCTGGATTTCAATATTATTGATGCCGTGGCCAGCATGGAACACACACCCTTTACAGCCTGTCCTTCTATTGTGGATGCCTACAAACAGCTGATCGGATTAAGAATAGCGTCCGGCTTCACAAAACGCTGCAAGGAGCTGTTTGCCGGTACCAATGGCTGTACTCACCTTCTGGAACTTCTTGGCC